>NZ_JBJHAG010000015.1:0-101101 GCF_054050925.1 Modestobacter sp. SYSU DS0657
CGCCGTGACAGCGCCCCCCCGGCGCCCGGTGGCCCCCCCCGGCCGCCCGGACCTGGGGCCGCCCGGGGCCCGGGGGGTGGGCGCGGGGCCCCGGGAGGTGGGTCACTTGGACTCGGCGAACCAGCCGCGCAGCATGGTGGCGACCTCGTCCGGGCGCTCGCTGACCATCTCCGAGATCTCGCCGCGGACCTTCTCCCGCTGCGCGGACTCCAGCCGGGCCTGCTGGTCGTCGAGCTCGGGGTCGCGGATGCTCTCGACCTGGATCCGCGCCTGCTCCAGCGCGTCCACCTCGTCGTCGAACTCCTCGTACTCCTCGCGGTTGCGGCGGGAGCGGAGCCAGACGACGAGCACCAGGAGGGCGATGCCCAGCGCGATGCCGCCGGTCTTGATCATCGACCACATGGCGGCGGTCTTCTCGGCCTCCTCCGCGGCGGCGAGGTCCGCGGCCGCCTGGTCGGCGGCCGTGGTGTCGAACGGCATCGCAGCGACGGTGATGGCGTCACCGCGGGCGACGTCGAGACCGACGGCGTTGCCGACCAGCTGCTGGATTGCGGCCTGGTCGGCGGCGATGCCGGCGTCCATGACCACCGAGACGGTGAGCCGGTTGACCGTGCCAGGGGCCCCGGTGATGGTCTCCACCGTCTTGTCCACGGCGTTGTTCGAGGTGGTCGACTCCTTCTCGTACGTCGACTCGCCCTGGCCGTTGACCGCGAGGTCCTCGGCGCCGAGCACGCCACCGACGGCCCCGCCCGTCCCGGTGTAGTTCTCCGTGGTGGTCGACTCCGACAGCGCCGGGGTGCCCTCGTTGTACTGGTAGCTCTCGGTGGTGGTGTCCCGCTTGGAGAAGTCCAGGTCGGCGCGGACCTTCACCACGGCCTTGCCGGGGCCGGCGACGGTGTTGAGGATCTGCTGGGCGTTGTCGGCCAGCCGGGCCTCGTAGGTCTGCTCCATCTCGGTGCGGGCGTCGCCCCCGGCGCCGGTGACCTCGCCGGCGGCGGAGAGCACCGCGCCGTTCGAGTCGGCGACGGTCACGCCCTCCGGGGCCATGCCCTGGACGCTGGAGGAGACCAGGTGGGTGACCGCCTGGATCTGCTCGCCGGACAGGGAGGTGCCGGGCTTGAGGTCCAGCAGCACCGAGGCGGTCGGCTCGCCCTCGTCGGTGGCGAACACCTCGTCCTTGGGCAGCGCCACGTGCACCACCGCGGTCCGCACGCCGCTGATCGACTTCAGCGTGCTGGACAGCTCGCCCTCCAGCGCGCGCTGGTAGGAGATCTGCTGCTGGAACTCGCTGGTGGTGATGCCCTGCTCGTCCAGCAGCGCGTAGCCGGTCTCGTTCCCGGCCGGCAGGCCCTGGCCGCTCATCGCCAGCCGCAGGTCGTACACCTTGTCCTGCGCCACCATGATCGTCTGACCGCCGTCTGCGAGCTGGTAGGCCGCGCCCTGGGCGTTCAGCTCCTCGACGATCGCCGAGGCGTCGGTGGAGGAGAGGTTGCTGAACAACGGCGACATGGTGGGCGCGGTGATCCAGCGGGTGAAGAAGAAGCCGCCGAGGAGCAGCCCGGCCAGCAGCAGACCGATGACGATCTTCTGGCCGAGGCTGATCGTCGTCAGCATCGAGCGGACCCGCTCCAGCGGGCCGGCGAGGGCGGCGGGCATCAGATCTGCATCCTCATGATCTCGGTGAACGCGGCCACCGCGGAGTTCTTCAGCGTCACCACGGTGTCGGTGGCGAGCCGCGCCTCAGCGCTGGCGATCATGTAGTCGTGGGCGTCCTGCAGGTCGCCGGTGGCGGCCTGCAGGGCCAGGGAGTCCGCGGTCGACTGCACGGCCTGCAGGTTGTCCACGGCACCGGTCAGGACGGCGGCGAACCCGCCGGCCCCGTTGGTCGACGGGACGGCGGCGGTCGAGGCGATGCCGGCGGTACCGGTCAGCTCCTGGACACCGGTGGCCGCGGCGGTGGGCATGCCGAAGGAGATCGGTCCGATGGGGGAGGTCACGGTCAGCCCTTCCCGAGCTGCAGGGCCTGCTGGTAGGCCGACGTGGCGCGTTCGATGGTGGCCAGGTTGGCCTGGTAGCCGCGCTGGGCCATCAGCAGCTGGGTCATCTGCTCGCCCAGGTCGATGTCGGGGTAGCGGACGTAGCCCTCGCCGTCGGCCAGCGGGTTGTCCGGCTCGTAGACCATCCGGCCCTCGGCGCTGCCGAGTTCGGTCCGGGCCACCCGCACGCCGCCCTCGCCGGAGCCGTACTGCACGGCCTCGGCGACGATCATGCGTTCCTGGAAGGCGTCCTCGCCGGCCGGGCGGACGGTGTTGATGTTGGCCATGTTGTCCGCGACGGCGTCCATCCACTTGCGGTGGACGAACAGCGACGAACCGCCGATGCGCAGGGTGTCGAAGACACTCATCACTGCGTCCGCAGGGCCGAGCGCAGCAGCGCGTACTTGCCGTCGAGGGCGTTGATCGCGAGCTGGTAGCGCAGGCCGGTCTCCTGGGCGATCACCGTCTCGGTGTCCAGGTTGACGTTGTTGCCGTCCATCCGGGTCGGGTCCATCGACCGGGTCACGGAGCCCTGCCCGACCCGGGCGGCCTCTCCGTTGGCGATCTCGGTCCGCAGGGTGGACTCGAAGTCCACCCTGCCGGCGAGGTAGCCCGGCGTCTGGAGGTTGGCGATGTTGTCGGCGGTCACCCGCTGGCGCTGCTGCAGGCCGGTGAGCGAGGCGTGCAGCGCCGTCATGGTCGAGTCGGTGATCACCGGACGTCCAGCGTGGAGCGACGGAGCACGAGATACCTCCGGGTACGGCGGGTCGCGCGGGCAGGGGCTCCTGCGCGCGTGAAGGGGTCGCCGATCCGTGGCGGGGTGGTGCATTCCGTGCACCAGGGTCATCGGCAGCCGCGGCGGCCGAGATGACCACGTGCACTCGATCGTGCAACTCCAGTCACAGAATGCACACGTCCCCCGGGGCAGAAATGGTCATTTCTGCCCCGGGGGACGGGGGAGGTGCGTGGGGTGGTGGAGGTCAGAGGGCCCGGTCGATGAAGGAGGCGACCGGGCGTGACGGTGCATAGCTCATCCGGGCGGCGACGTCGCGCTGCTTCTGCGACTGGGTGATCCGCTCGACGAGGGCCTCGGCGACGGCCAGCTGGTGCTGCAGCAGCCGGGCGGCGCGCTCCCGCAGGTCGTCCGGGAGCGGGCCCAGGTTGCTCGGCGGGATCCAGTCCGTGGACCGCCGCCCCCAGGCCGCGATCTCCTCGGCCCGGCCCCGCGCGAGGGTCTCCTCGGCGTCCTGCACGTCGCCTTCCAGCGCGTCGAGCACCGCGGGCCAGTTGCGGGCCTCGTCCACCAGCGCGGGGAAGTCCCCCACCCGGTTGCGGGCGGGGCCGTCGCCCGCCCGGTCGCCGATCATGCGGGTGCGGACGCGAGGGAGGCCGCGGCCTCCCGCCAGGCGTCCCGCAACGGCTCGACGACCTTGCGGCAGTCCCCGACGCGGCGCAGGTCGCCCTTGACGGCGGCCCGGCCGAGCTCGGCGATCAGCCAGTTGTAGAGCGCGGCCAGCCGGGGCGCACCCTCCCAGGCGTCGACCTGCAGGCTCTCCAGCAGGCCGAAGACGACGTCCTGGGCGTGCTGCAACTGCTCCTGTGCCGCCTCCCGGTCGCCGTTCTCCAGGGCGGTCTGACCGCGCTCGAGGTCCAGGGCGAGGCGGTCGTACAGCATCACGAGCAGCCGCTGCGGGGAAGCGGTGGTGACCGTGTCGCCCAGGTAGCGGGCGCGGAGGGAAGCGGTGCTCATCGGTTCGGGGCTCCAGGGGAAGACGCGGCAGCGGGGTCAGGACTACTTGGAGGAGGAGGACCAGGAGGGCAGCCCGGCGATCTGCGAGGTGAGCCAGGACGCCTGGTTCTGCATCGTGCTCAGCGCGGTCTCCATCGCGGTGAACTGCCGGGTCAGCGTCGTCTTGCGCAGCTCGAGCCGGACGTCCCAGGCGGCGATCCGGTCCTGGAGGTCCCGGGCGAGGTTGTCCCCGCTCTTGGCGAGCAGCACCAGTGACCCGGTCGTGCTGTCGCTGGCGCCCTTGGCCAGCACCTCGAGCTGGGCGGCGAAGCCGACGGGTGAGGTGACGTCGTCGGCGTTGCCGCTGATCCCGTCGGTGCCGGCGCTGACGATCTTCTTCTCGGTGAGCAACGTCTTCACCCCGGCCGGGTCGCTGGTCAGCGCAGTGGTGAACGCGGCCTTGTCGAAGGTGAGCTGGCCGTCGCGGGTCAGCTCGATGCCGACCGTCGACGCCGACTTCCCGCCGACGGCGCTGGACACGATGCTGAGGATCTGGGTCGAGAGACCGCGCAGCGTGCTGTCGCCCTTGAGGACCGCCGAGGTGCTCTCCGCGTCGGTGTAGGAGGAGACCGCCGAGAGCAGCGAGTTGGCTGCGTCGACCAGGCTCTGCACCTTGGTGGCGGTCGCGTCCGGGTCCTTGGCCACCGTGACCGTGGCCGCGGCGTCCTTCTTGCTGACCGTGAAGGTGGTCCCGGGGAGCACGTCGGTGAACGTGTTCGTCGACGACGTCACGTCGTAGCCGGTGGTCGCGTCCCCGACCCGGAGCTTCGCGTCGGTGCCGGTGGTGAGCGTCGAGACCGGGACGTCGCCGGAGACGGTGAAGACGCCGCCGGCGCCCGATGTCTTGGACGTGAGCTGGAGCCGGACGCCGTTGCCCGTGTTGACCGCGACGGCCGTCACCCCGGCGGTGGAGTCGTTGATGGCCTTGACGGCGTCGTTGACCGTCTGGCCGGCGGTCAGCGTGACGTCGACCCCGCCGATCGTGAGCGTGGTCGGTCCGCTGGCGTTCAGGGCGGTGTCGGCCGTGGCCCAGCTGCCGTTGCTGTAGACGGAGTGGGTGGCCGCCAGGCTCGTGACGGTGAAGCTCAGCGACCCGGTGGCCGCGCCGGCCGAGGCGGAGGCGGTCACGGAGGTGTCCGAGCTGCTCGCCTTGGTCGTGGTCCAGGCGGTGTCCGCGGTGAGCGCGGCTGCGGCGGTGCGCAGGGCGTCGAACCGGGTGTTGACCGCGCGGTAGGCGGCGGCGTCGGCCTGCGTGGCGGACAGCTGCTGCTTGAGCAGCGTCTGCGGGTTCGCCTCGACCTGCATCAGCTGGGTGATCATGGTGCTGTAGTCGATGCCCGAGATGAGGCCCGTGCTCACGCTCATGCCTGCCATGCCGGTGCCTCCGTCGTTCGGGGATCAGGGGTGGAGCACCAGTGAGGGGGGAGGCCCGAGGGCCTCCCCCCTCACCGGGTGTTCAGGTGGTGCGGGTGGATCAGCCCAGCAGCTTCAGGATGCCCTGCGGCGCCTGGTTGGCCTGGGCCAGCATCGCGGTGCCGGCCTGGGTCAGGATCTGCGTGCGGGTGAAGTTGGTCATCTCCTGAGCCATGTCCGTGTCGCGGATCCGGCTCTCCGACGCCGACAGGTTCTCGACGGCGACGTTGAGGTTGTTGACCGTGTGCTCGAACCGGTTCTGGATGGCACCCAGGTCGGCGCGAGTGGTGGAGACCGCCTTGATGGCCTCGTCGATCAGGCCGATCGCCTCGGAGGCGCCCGAGGCGGCGGTGAAGGACACCGTCGCGTCGGCCAGCTGCTGGGCGGTCGGGGCGGCGCCCGGGTCACTGCCGGTGAGGACCAGTCCGGTGCCGTTCGATGCGGTCACCGTGCCGGTGCCAAACGTCGAGTCGAGTGCGTTCTGCAGCTGCTTGATCTGGTCGGCGACATCGACGGTGCCGCTTGCGTCAGTGTCGGCGGTGGCGTCGAACTTGATCGAGGCCAGGTCCAGGCTCTTGCCGTTGTAGGAGACCGAACCGTTCAGGTCAGCGAAGCTGGCCGTGGTGAAGGCCGCATTCCCGATGGTGAGGGTCGACTCCGTGTTGGCCGCCGCCGCCGTCGCCCCCGAGGAGGTGGTCCCGCCGGTGGAGGCCGCAGAGACGTCGACGCCGTCGACGCCCAGGCCCTGGGCGCCCATGGCGGTGCCGATGCTGACGCCGATGGTCTCCCCGGCGTTGGCACCGACCTGGAAGGCGGTGTTGTAGTTGCCGTCCAGGAGCTGCTTGCCGTTGAAGTTCGTCGTGGACGCGATGCGGTCCAGCTCGGACTTGAGCTGCCCGATCTCGGACTGGATGTTCTTCTTGGCGTCGCCGTTCAGGGAGCCCTCGTTGGAGGCCTGGACGGACAGGTCGCGCATGCGCTGCAGGATCTTGTGCGTCTCGGTGAGCGCACCTTCAGCGGTCTGCACGACCGAGATGCCGTCCTGGGTGTTGCGGACGGCGACCTTCAGGCCACCGATCTGCGAGCGGAGGCCCTCGGAGATGGCCAGACCCGCTGCGTCGTCGGCGGCGCGGTTGATGCGGAAGCCGGAGGAGAGCTTCTCCAGCGACTTGCTCATCTGGCTGTCGGTGACCGACAGGTTGCGGTACGAGTTCATCGCCGCGATGTTGTTGTTGACGCTCAGACCCATGATGTTCCTCCGTGGACGTGGGTTTCAGGATTCCGCTGCATCCGTGCTGCGGGGTGTTGCACTGCCAGGATCGGCGGGTGCCGAGCCGGTCTTGACCTGAAACGGGAACGAACTTCCGAAGGCCTCAGGAGGGCCCGAGCGGGCGCGCCGACGGTCGGCGCAGCAGTGAGGGGGGAGGCCGGGGCTCCCCCCTCACTGGGTGCTGCTCAGGAAGTGCGGGTGGATCAGCCCAGCAGACGCAGGATCCCCTGCGGCGCCTGGTTGGCCTGGGCCAGCATCGCGGTGCCGGCCTGGGTCAGGATCTGGGCGCGGGTGAAGTTGGTCATCTCCGAGGCCATGTCCGTGTCGCGGATCCGGCTCTCCGACGCGGTCAGGTTCTCGACGGCGACGTTGAGGTTGTTGACCGTGTGCTCGAACCGGTTCTGGATGGCACCCAGGTCGGCGCGGGTGGTGGAGACCGTCTTGATGGCGTCGTCGATCTTGCCGATGGCGACCGAGGCGCCCGAGGCGGCGGTGAAGGTCACCGTCGCGTCGGCCAGCTGCTGGGCGGTCGGGTCGGTGCCGGGGTCGGTGCCGGTGATGACCAGCCCCGTGCCGTTGGCGGCGGAGACCGCACTGGTGCCATCGGCGTTCTTGCCGAAGGTCGCGGTCAGGGCGGTGTTCAGCGTGGCGAGCCGGGTGGTGGCGTTGTCATCCTGGCCGTACTTCACCGAGGCCAGGTCGAGGCTCTTGCCGTTGTAGGAGATCGACCCGTTGAGGGCGTCGAACCCTTCGGCGTCGAGGGCGGCGTTGCTGAGGGTGACGTTCGAGGGAGTCCCGTCAGCAGCCGCGGTCGGCGTGCCGACGACGGCGGTGCCGCCGGTGGCAGGCGCCGACACGTCGACGCCCTCGACCCCGAGGCCCTGGGCGCCCATGTTGGTGCCGATGCTGACGCCGATGGTCTCCCCGGCGTTGGCACCGACCTGGAAGCTGGTGTTGTACTTGCCGTCCAGCAGGCTCTTGCCGTTGAAGTTGGTCGTGGACGCGATGCGGTCCAGCTCGGACTTGAGCTGGCCGATCTCGGACTGGATGTTCTTCTTGGCGTCGCCGTTCAGGGAGCCCTCGTTGGAGGCCTGGACGGACAGGTCGCGCATGCGCTGCAGGATCTTGTGCGTCTCGGTGAGCGCACCTTCCGCGGTCTGCACGACCGAGATGCCGTCCTGGGTGTTGCGGACGGCGACCTTTACGCCACCGATCTGCGAGCGGAGGCCCTCGGAGATGGCCAGGCCCGCTGCGTCGTCGGCGGCGCGGTTGATGCGGAAGCCGGAGGAGAGCTTCTCCAGCGACTTGCTCATCTGGCTGTCGGTGACCGACAGGTTGCGGTACGAGTTCAGCGCCGCGATGTTGTTGTTCACGGTCAGACCCATGAGGGGCTCCTCCTTGACGGGGTGGCCGCGGCATCCGTGCCGCGGTCGTTGCTCCCCTGTCAACGGACCGGCCCGGTGGGTCCTTGAGGCCCGGCCGGCGGTGTCCCCCCATCGGGTGGGTGACCGGTCCGGTCAGCTCAGCAGCTGCAGCACCCCGCGGGCGCTCTGGTTGGCCTGGGCGAGCATCGCGGTGCCGGCCTGGGTCAGGATCGACGTCCGGCTCAGGGCGGTCGTCTCCGCGGCGAGGTCGGCGTCGCGGATGCGGCTCTCCGATGCCGCGGTGTTGTCGATCGCCACCCCGAGCTTGGCGATGTTGTGCTCGAACCGGTTCTGCACCGCGCCCAGCCCGGCGCGGACGGTCGACACCTGACCGATCGCCGCGTCGATCACCGCGATCGCGTCCGGTGCGCCGCCGGCCGTCACGTCCACCCCGGACACCCCCAGGCCGGCGGCGGACACGGAGGAGCCGAGGTCCACGGAGATCGTGTGACCCACGTCGGCCCCGACCTGGAACACCGTCCGGTAGCTGCCGTCCAGCAACGTCCTGCCGTTGAAGGAGGTCGTGCCGGCGATCCGGTCGAGCTCGGCGGTCAGCTGCCCGATCTCGGTCTGGACGTTCGCCCGGGCCGCGTCGTCCACGCCGCCGGCGTTCGCCGCCTGGACGGCGAGGTCCCGCATCCGGTGCAGGATCGACTGGCTCTCGGTGAGCGCACCCTCGGCGGTCCGCAGCACCGAGATGCCGTCCTGGGTGTTCCGCAACGCGACCTTGAGGCCGCCGATCTGGGTGCGCAGGCCCTCGGAGATCCCGAGGCTGGCGGCGTCGTCGGCGGCTCGGTTGATCCGCTGGCCGGAGGACAGCCGCTCCACGGAGGTGACCAGTTGCCGGTCGGCGACCGACAGGGCGCGATGGGCGTTCAGCCCGGGGATGTTGCCGTTGACGACGAGGCTCAAGGGACCCTCCGGGGACCGAGCGCGGCGAGGAGGCCCACCGCAGGGTGCGGTGGGCCTCCTCTCCTACGGTCCGCCCGGTCCGGTGTTGACCCGAAACGGGTGAGGTCCTTGGTGCGGCTGTGACTCGGCCGCCGCGGATCAGGCCGGCTGGGCGGTCGGCTCGTGCTCGGGCGCCTGCCACCCGTACCGCTGGCGCACCCGGGCGGCGGGCACCGGTGCGTGGGCCGGCGGGGCGGCCGGCGCGGGCACCCGGGCCGGGGTCGCCGGGGGAGCGGTGGGCCGCGGTGCGGGGACCGGCGGCCGGACCACGTTCCGCCCGGCGGCCTGGGCTGCGGCGACGCGGTCGACGTAGGCGCGCTGCTGGTTGCGGGCGCGCACCCCGCCGTCGGCCGGTACGGGCGTGTCGTCCCAGATCTCGCTCATCGCGGCGTGCAGCAGGGTCAGCGCGCGGGCACGCATCTGGGAGACCCGGGAGAGCGTCACACCCAGCGAGTCGGCGATGTCGGTCAGCGACTCGTCGCCGAAGAAGTTCCGCTCGACGACCTCGTCGAGGCGGTCGGGCAGCGCGCGGATCGCCTCGTGCAGGTGCCGGCCCCGCTCGGCGCGCAGCAGCGCCCGCTCGGGGGAGTCGCCGGTGTCGGGCAGGTCCAGGGAGGTGCCGTCGCCACCGGTCTCGGCGTCGATGCTCACCATCACGGCGCGGTGCACGTCGACCTGCAGCGAGTCCAGCTCGGCGCGGCCGACGCCCAGGCTGGCTGCGAGCTCCGCGCGCGTCGGTGGCCGGCCGAGGCTCATGGTGAGCGCGTCCGCAGCGGCGTCGGTGCGCCGGGCGGCGGCCCGGACCGAGCGGCTGGCCCAGTCCCCGGAGCGAAGCTCGTCGAGGACGGCGCCCTGCAGCCGGGGCAGCGCGTAGGTGGCGAAGGTGGCGCCGGCCGTCGGGTCGAACCGGCGGGCCACCTCGACCAGCGCCACGCGGGCGCAGGCCTGCAGGTCCTCGCGGCTGACGTGGCTGGGCAGGGAGATGCGCGAGGCCACCGCGTTCACCGCGAAGTGCGTCAGCGGCAGATGGGTGGTCACCAGTGCGTCGACGTCGGGGTGTCGGCGTTCGCCCCCGGTGACGGGGGTGGGGCTGGCTGCGGTCACGTCGTCTCTCTCGGCGGACCGGAGCCGGTCCGGGACCGGGTGCGCACGGATTTCTGTGCGGCCGTGCTGCTCGGCTTGACCGCGCGCCGGGCCGTGCCGATGGGAGTGGCGTCGGCACGCCCCGCCCGGGCGCGTGCCGCAGACGGACACGACGACGAGGAAGGCGGCCGGCATGGACCACCAGCACCTGTCGACGTTGCTGTGGCGGGAGCACGAGCTCCTGGACCTGCTGCTGTTCAAGGCGGAGGAGAAGCAGTACCTGATCCTCACGGGGAAGAGCCGCTGGCTGCCCCGCATCGCCCACGAGATCGAGGTCGTCCTGGAGCAGCTGCGCACCCTCGAGGTGGAGCGCGCTGCGGCGACCGAGCAGATCGCCGGGCGGCTGGGGCTGGAGGCCAACCCCTCCCTGCGCCAGCTGGCCGACTCCGCGCCGGCGCCGTGGAACGACCTCTACGCCAAGCACCACGAGGCGCTGCTGACGCTCGTCACCGAGCTGCGCAGCCTCTCCGACGCGAACAAGGAGCTGATCGAGAGTGGGTTGTCGGTGATCGGCGACGCGCTGCTGTCCTCCCGCACCGGGACGCAGTCCGGGACGTACACCCAGAACGGCCGCACCGCGGGCAACGCCTACCGCTCGGTGACCCTGGACGGTGCGATGTGAGCACGTTCTCGGGACTCAACACCGCGACGTCGGCGCTGTGGGCGCAGCAGCGCGGCCTGGACGTCACCGGCCAGAACATCGCCAACGTCAACACCGAGGGCTACAGCCGCCAGCGCGCGGAGCTGCAGTCGGTGGGCGGCAACCCGGTGCCGGCGATCTGGTCGGTCAGCAAGGACGTCGGCCAGGGCGTCAACGCCGACACGGTGATCCGCATCCGGGACGCCTTCCTCGAGGCCCGCGCCCAGGCCGAGAGTGGCAAGACCGCCTCGATGGCCGTGCACGACACCACCCTGGCGCAGATCGAGCAGGCGTTCCGGGAGCCGGGCGAGACCGGCATCCAGGCCAAGCTCACCGACGTGTTCAGGTCGTGGGGCGACCTGGCGAGCAACCCGACCGAGGACGGCGCCCGGACCGCGGTGCTGCAGAAGACCGCCACCCTGGTCGCCGAGTTCCACACCACCGACGCCGCCCTGGACAAGGCCTGGACGCAGACCCGGGGCGCGCTCGACGTGCTGGCCGACGACGTCAACACCACCATCGCGCAGGTGGCCGAGCTCAACACCGCGATCAAGAAGGCCACCCAGTCCGGGTTGCCGAGCAACGAGCTGGCCGACAAGCGGGACGCCCTGGTGCTGCAGCTGTCCCAGTCGATCGGCGCGACCTCCTCGAAGGGCGACTTCGGCACCGTCGACGTCGCGGTGGGCGGGGCGACCCTCATCTCCGGGAGCTCCTCCACCGGCGTGCGGGTCGTCGGCACCGCGGACCCGCTGGAGGCGACGACGACGCCCCCGCGGCTGGTCACCGACCCCGGTGGCACGACGCTGCACGCGGGCGGGACCGCCGGCGGACAGCTCACCGCGCTGCGCGACACGATCCCCGCCTACCGCGAGCGGCTGGACGGCGTCGCCCAGAAGCTGGCCGACGAGTTCAACGCGGCGCACACCACCGGTGTCGACAAGACCGGCGCCCGCGGCGGTGCCCTGTTCGACGACGGCGCGGGCGCCACGACCGGCATCACGGCCGCGACGCTCCGCCTCGCGATCACCAGCACCGACCGGCTCGCCGCAGCGGACCTGGGCACGGAGGGCACGCCGAGCACGGACAACCGCAACGCCATGGCCATCGCCAGGCTGCAGAACTCGGCGGACGGTACGGCGGTCGGCTACCGGCAGCTGATCGTGAAGCTGGGCGTGGAGGCGTCGGTGGCCACCGGCAACCTGAAGACCCAGACGGTGGTCGCCAGCCAGGTGGACGCCTCCCGGGAGTCGGTCTCCGGGGTGAACCTCGACGAGGAGATGACGAACATGCTCCGCTTCCAGCACGCCTACTCGGCGGCGGCCCGCATGATCACCGCGATCGACGAGACGCTCGACGTGCTGATCAACCGCACCGGCCGCGTGGGGCTGTGACCCGATGAGGATCACGCACAAGGCGGTCGTCACGACCAGCCTCCAGGGGCTGAACCGGAACATGGACGCCATCCAGAAGCTGCAGCAGCAGCTGACCTCCGGCAAGGCGATCAACAAGCCCTCGGACGACCCGGCCGGCACCAACGCCGCGATCATCGCGCGGCAGGAGCTCGCGACCGCGACCCAGCACGCCCGCAACATCACCGACGGCATGGGCTTCCTGGACGCCACCGACTCCACCCTGCAGAACATGATTGCGCAGGTGCAGAAGGTCCGGGACCTGACCGTCAAGGGGCTCAACGACGGCGCCAGCTCGGAGAGCTCACGGGCAGCGATCGCCACGGAGGTCGCCGGCATCCGGGAGAGCCTGCTGGGCCTCGCCAACCGCACCGTGCAGAACCGGCCCATCTTCGGCGGGATCACCGCCGGGACCACCGCGTACGACGTCACCACCGGCACCTACGTCGGCAACGGGGGCGGGGAGACCCCGATCAACCGGCAGGTCTCCGACGCCGACGTCATCCGCATCGACATCACCGGGCCGGAGGCGTTCGGCGTGACCGATCCCGCGACGGGGCAACGCGACCTGTTCACGATCATCGGGGACATCGCCCGTGACGTCGGGCCGGACCCGGCGGCGCTGGAGGGCCACCTGGCCGCCCTCGACGGGGCGCTCAGGGACATGCTCAAGGTCACCGCGGACATCGGGACGCGCACCTCACGGCTGGAGACCGCCAAGCAGGTCAACACCGACCTGCAGCTGTCGCTGACCAGCCGCTCGGCCGACATCGAGAACATCGACCTGGCCAAGACCATCATGAACCTGCAGATGCAGCAGACCGGTTACGAGGCGGCGCTGTCCGCCACCGCGAAGGCGATCCAGCCCTCGTTGCTGGACTTCCTGCGCTGATCAGGGGCGGTCGGGTGCCGTACCGGTGCCCGACCTGCCGAGAAGGGAAGTGCAGGGCGCCGCGCGGCGGCGTCCCGCCCCGCACCGCGGGGCGAGCCACGGATGGCACCACACCCATGGAGGGGTCAACGACATGCTCACACTCACCCGCAGCGTCGGCGAGAGCATCCGCATCGGCGAGGACATCGAGGTCTACGTCGTCGAGGTCCGCGGCGGCACCGTGCGGCTGGGCTTCAAGGCCCCCCGCGAGGTGGCGATCCACCGCGAGGAGGTCTACCGGCAGATCGCCGAGGCCAACGCCCTGGCTGCCGAGGTGGCCGCCGATGCGCTGGGCGCTTTGGCAGCATTCGCGCCAGAGTCCGAACAGGCATCGAGCAAGAAGTGACAACGACCTGGTCATATCGGCCCAATAACCGCTCGACTCGTCCGTCTCAGTAGTCACAGGGCGGCGAGTCTTGCCGTTGGTGACTCGGATCGTGCGCAAGCCTTCCCCTACCGCGCCAGCTACAGGGGGAGACCAAGATGGCACTCAGCGCACGCACCATGAGCACGGTCGAGGCGGTCGACCTGCTCGCCGACAGCACTGCCGCCGAGCAGCACCGCCCGGCCGGTGACGAGCACCTCGAGTGCCCGGACGCCGCGTGGTCCGACACCGTCGTGGTGCACGTGCAGCTGCGTCCGCGGCGCTCGGCCACCCGTCGCTGCCTCGCCGCGCTCACCGAGCTGGCCGCACGGCACGAGGCGGTCGCCTTCGCCCTGACCGGCCTGTCCGGTGACGCCCGTGCGGTGCGGGTGACGGTCGGCGTCGAGCTGGGGCCGCGCGACCAGATCGCCCGGTTCTCCACCGAGGCGCAGGCGGCCTACGCCTTCGTCGACGCGCTGTTCACCGACCTGTACGACTTCATGCCGGTCTACGTCGGTGAGCCGAGCGAGGCCGAGCGGGTCGCCGCGGCCGGCGTGCTCGACGCCGTCGGCGGAGCGCGGACCCCCGCGCCCCGCTCGCCGATGCCCCGCATCCCCACCCCTCGCACCCCGTCCTCGGTCGCGGGTGCGGCGGTCGCCGGCTTCCGCGGCATCCCCGTCCCGGCCTGAGCCCGGTCGTCGGGCCGCGCTTCGCCGCTTCGCCGCTTCGCCGCTTCGCCGCCTCGCCGTCGGCCTCCGGCCCCCTCGTCACCCCGCCCACCTGCACTTCCCCTCAGGAGGACCCGGTGCCCCAGCACACCACCACCCCCGCCGACACCTCACCCGCCGACACCACCCCCGCGGCCGACGACGACCGCGGCCGCGTCCGCGAACCGCTGGTCTTCGGCGGACTGGCCGAGGCCGAGGGCTGGGCGCTCGCGCCCATCACCCCCCGCGACCGGGTGCACTTCCGCACCGACCGGGAGCTGTCGCTGACCGACTTCCGGGCAGCCCTGCCCGCCGGCGTCGAGGTGAGCTACGACGAGGGGGAGGGCCTCTACCGGGTCGACGGCCGGCCGGGCACGGGGGAGGCGCTGGCCACCCTGGTCCGCGGCTGGTGCGCCGGGGAGGGGATCGCCACCGTCGGGCTGCGCCCGGAGGCCGGCGTCCGCCGCCGCGCCCCCCGGGACCTGCCGCCGGCCTTCCTCGCCGACCTGTGCCGGCACTACTGCCGGGTCAGCCTCAAGCGCCTGCAGCGGAACATGAGCACCATCCGGCTGCACCTGCCGGACAACGACGACATCGACCAGCAGGTCGCCGAGTGGGTGCTCAAGGCGGTGTCCACCTACGACGAGACCAAGTCGGTGCCGTTCGGCGCCTACCTGGCCACCCAGCTGTCCAAGTGGGTGCACGACCTGGGCCGCAACGCCTACGGGCGCACCGCCGCGGACACCGAGAACAAGCAGCAGAAGGCGGTCGCCGCCTTCACCGCCGAGCACCAGCGCCGGCCCAGCGAGAAGGAGCTCGCCGCCTACATGGGGCAGAGCGTCGCCACCCTGCGCCGCAACTCCCAGACCGTCGCCACGCTCACCGGGCTGCGCAACCTCCAGTCGCTGGACGGCGGTGCGGACGCCGTGGAGTACGTGCTGCCCGACGGCGCCGAGGTCCCCGACGAGATCATGAGCGAGGCGGAGCAGACGCTGCTCTCGCACGCGCTCACGGCGGCTTGCGCCCCGGATCCCACCGCGCGTCGCGACCAGCGCGCCGCCCAGCCCAACGTGCTGGGCTGGGCCACCTGGTACCTGACCACCTGGGGTGGCAAGACGAAGACCCAGCTCTCGGCGGACCTGGGCACCTCGGTGCGCAACATGAACGTGCACGCCGACCGCGCGGAGAAGGCCCTCAAGACCCGGCTGACCGAGCTCGGCGGCTGACCCCACCGCACTGACCGGCGACCGCCCGGCACCCCGACCCGGGGTGACCGGGCGGTCGGCGTTCCGGGCCCGCACGGACGGCGGAAAACGGCCGGCTACGGGTCCACCTGGCCGCCGACCTGCCGATATCCCTCTCGTGACCGCCCCCGACCGCTCCCGCCACCCGCGGGAGCCCCGGGAAGAGCGGCTGGTGAGCGTCCCGCCGGCCGAGGACACCCGGCAGCCCGTCCTCGTGCCGCACTGGCTCGACGCCGCAGATCGCAGCGAGGTCGAGCGGGCGGTCCAGACCGCTCTGGACGGGGCTCCGGTGCACCCCGTGGCGGCCGTCCACCTCGGGGACGTGCTCACCGAGCTGCACGTGGCGGCCGCCCGCGAGCTGGTCTGGCCGGCCTCGGTGGCGCGGGTCCGCAGCGCCACCGGCTGGGGGGACGACGTCGTCCCGGTCCGGCTCAGCGCCGTGGAGCTGGCCAGCGTGCTGTCGCTGACCGGCCTCGGCCCGGTCGCCCGGGCGGCGCTGACCGGGGGACGCAGCCGGTGACCGACTCGCCCTTCGGCTCCCCGGCCGGGCTGCTGCGCCGGCTGGTGCGCACCGAGGTGGACGTCGACGACGTCCGGGACGCCGTGGACCACCTGGCCGGGACCCACGAGCTGCCCGGGCTGCGGCTGTCGGTGGCCGACGGGCCACGGGGTGCGCTGCTGGTCGTCGAGGAGGCCGGCCGGGTCAGCCGGGCGCTGCTCGGGGACCTCGCCGAGCAGATGACCCGGGCGCGCATCGACAGCACCCCGCACGCCGTCCTGGCCGGGCTGCGGGCCTGGCTGGACCACCGGCCGGTGCCCGACCCGGTGGCTGCCGCGGCCGGGGTCGCCGTGCTCGACTGGGCCGAGGGCCGCGGCGAGATGCTGGGCTGGCGGGTGGTGGTCCGGCGGGCCGGCCTGCTGGTGCCCTGGCGCCCGTCCCGGAGCGCCTCGCTGCCCGACGTGCACCGCACCCGCGCCGCGGCCTGGGACCGGTCGGTCGCGGTGGAGGCGGCGCTGCGGATCGAGGGCCCGGTCGGCCTGTGGACGACCACGAGCGTCCCCGGCGCCGACTCGGCGGTCCTCGTCGACCCCGAACGGCTGCTGGGTGAGATGGCCGAGCGTGGCCTGCGGATGCACGACGTGCACGTGGTCGTGACGCCGCGGCGCCCGGTCGCGTGCGCGGAGGGCGGCGTCGCCCGCCGGCTGGTGGCCGAGGCGGCCGACCAGAGCGTCATCCTGCCCTGGCGGCGCGTCGCCGACCTCGGCTGGACCTGACCGCCCCGTCCTCCCGGACGCCGGAGCTCAGGTCAGGCTGCCGTACTCCCAGTGCCAGGGCTCGGGGTTGCTGCCGTCGGCCTGCGCCCAGTCGGGGTGCACCCAGCCCCAGCGACCGGCGTTCGCCTGCATCCAGGCGGTCTGCACGGTGCCGAAGACGTTGATCCCGCCGCAGAGGTCGACCGCCAGGGCCCAGCCGTGGTTGGAGGTGCCCGGGATCGCGGTGATCCTCGGCTTGCGGTGGTGGGCGTCGACCTGCGCGCCCAGCGACCGGTAGGAGTCGGTGATGCACAGCGGTGCGCCGAAGGCGGCCTGGTACGCCGCGGACATCGCCGAGTAGGCGGCCGCCGCGTCGCAGCGCAGCCGGTGCGGGTACCCGATCGAGCAGAGCTGGTCGCGGGGGATCTCGCCGTTGGCGAAGCCACCCCAGGCGCCGCTCACCGGTGCCCGGTCACTGCCCGGCGCGGGCACCGGGGCGGTGCAGGTGGCCGGGGCGGCGGCCGCGACCGGCAGCGGCGTCGGCGTGCCGGCCGGCACGGTCACGCGGACGGCGGCGCGCAGGTCGGGCACCTCGCGCACCGCGACCTGCCAGCGGTCGGCGGAGGCGGACAGCACGCTGCGGCCGCCGACGTAGATGCCGACGTCGTCCAGCGTGGTGCCGCCGGCGGTGCTGAACACCAGGTCGCCGACCTGCAGCTGCCCCTCGGGCACGGGCGTGCCCTGTGCCCACTGGCCGGCCAGGCCGACGGGCAGGCCGAAGCCGCCGTGCGCCCAGACGGCGGAGGTGAAGCCGCCGCAGTCGAACCCGTCGGGACCGCTGCGGCCGGGCAGGTACGGCCGGCCCAGCAGGGCGAAGCCGGCGCTGACCGCGGCGACGGTCTCGGCGGGCAGCACGGTGATCGTCGCGCCCGCGGCGTAGGTCAGGGCGATGCCGGGCACCGGCGTGCCGGCGGCGTCCCGGACGGCGGCCAGGCCGGTCGGCAGCGACTCGGGCGCGGCCAGCTCGGCGGCTGCCGGCGGCGTGATGCCCGCGACCGCGAGCCGGGTGAGGTAGTCCTGCCAGCCGGCCAGGGCGGCGGCGTTGTCGGCCGCCTGGGCGGGGCCGACCGGGGTGGCGGCGGAGCCGGCCCAGGTGGCGGCGGCGAGCGGGTCCAGGTGGGCGACCAGGTCCCGCACCTCGGCGAGCACCTCGGCGGCGTCCTGCCGCGCCTCGTCGGCGCGCGCCTCGGCGGCGGTGGCGTCGTCGGTGAACTCCGCGGCGTGCACGGCGGCCCGGGCGACACGGGCCACCCGGGCGTCCTGGGCGTCGGTGAGCTGCTCGGCGAGGCCCTGGGCGTGCAGCACGTCGCCGGTGGTCCGGGGGGAGTGCAGCGAGAGCTGGGCGAGCGGCCAGCGCTCCTCCGCGCTGCGCTGGTAGGCGGCGACGGCGATCTCGCCCACGGCGACCCGGTCGGCGGCGACCTCGGCCTGCGCGGCGGCGCCGGCGTCGCGGGCCTGCTGCGCCTGCGCGCCGTGGCGCGCGGCCGTCTCGGCGGCGGCCCGGTAGCGGGCCGCCGCGTCGGCGAGCGCGGTCGCGGTGACGCCGGCCTGGCCCGGGTCGGTGACCTGGCCGGCCTCGGTCGGCGGCTGGGCCACCGAGCCCATCAGTGCGACGATCGCGACGGTCGCCCCGGTGATGACGCCGAGCCGGCGCAACCACAGGCGCAGGTGCCCGGTCGAGCCGGTCGGGCGCTTCCTGGCCGGCCGGCGCCGCGACGCGGGGCGTCCCGCGGTGCGGGGATGCCCGGTGGCGCCGTTCCGGCGCTGGGGCGAGCCGGGCCGGGGAGCGGCGGACCGGGCGGGGCTGCGGCCGGCCGGGGTGCGGGCGCCCGTCGCCGGGCGCTGGCGAGGGGCCTGGGCGCGGGTCCGTGGCGCAGCGGACTGCGCGCGCGGTGCGGGCACCGGGGGCTCCCTCGGGTCGTCGGCCGGATCGTCGGGCTGCCGGGTGGCAGCCGTGTCCTGATCCCATCGACGTCCCCCGGGAGGGGGTGAAGGTTCCTCACGCGTTCGGGGGGTGCGTCTCACCCCTCCGGGGGGTGTCGGTCACCCGGAGGCGGAGCGAGCAGTGCTGGTCGCGGACGCAGGGGACCCGACGTTCGGGGACCGCGCCGGCGCTCACTCGGGCCACGGTCCCCGTCATCCCGGGCACGACGAGGCCCCCGCCGTCCGGGAAGGACGACGGGGGCCACGTGAGCGGTTGGAACGGCCTCCTCGCAGGGCCCGCGCTGAGCGTGCGAAGCGCGGGGAGGGAGGAGGTCCTCCTAGCGCTGGGCGATCTCGACGAAGGAGCGCTCGGCGGGGCCGGTGTAGACCTGCCGGGGGCGCCCGATCTTGGTGGCCGGGTCCTCGATCATCTCCCGCCACTGGGCGATCCAGCCGGGCACCCGGCCGAGCGCGAACAGCACGGTGAACATCCGGACGGGGAAGCCCATCGCCCGGTAGATCAGCCCGGTGTAGAAGTCGACGTTCGGGTAGAGCTTGCGCTCGACGAAGTAGTCGTCGGAGAGGGCGATCTCCTCGAGCTGGCGGGCCAGGTCGAGCAGCTCGTTGTTGCCGCCGAGCTTGCTCAGCACCGTGTCCGCGGTCTGCTTCACGATCGCCGCGCGCGGGTCGTAGTTCTTGTAGACCCGGTGCCCGAAGCCCATCAGCTTGACGCCGGGCTCCTTGTTCTTGACCCGCTCGACGAAGCGGGGGATGTCGCCGCCGTCGCGCTTGATCGCCTCCAGCATCTCCAGCACCGACTGGTTGGCGCCGCCGTGCAGCGGACCGAACAGCGCGTTGATGCCGGCGGAGACCGAGGCGAACAGGTTGGCGTGGGAGGAGCCGACCAGCCGCACCGTGGAGGTGGAGCAGTTCTGCTCGTGGTCGGCGTGCAGGACGAAGAGCATGTCCAGCGCCTTGACCAGCTCCGGGTCGGCCTCGTACGGCTCGGCCGGGAAGCCGAAGGTCATCCGGAGGAAGTTCTCCACCAGGCCCAGGGAGTTGTCCGGGTAGAGCATCGGCTGACCGACGGACTTCTTGTAGGCGTAGGCCGCGATCGTGGGGAGCTTGGCCAGCAGCCGGACGGTCGAGAGCTCGACCTGCTCGGGGTTGAACGGGTCGAGCGAGTCCTGGTAGAAGGTCGACAGCGCGCTGACCGCCGAGGAGAGCACCGGCATCGGGTGCGCGTCGCGCGGGAAGCCGTTGAAGAACTGCTTGAGGTCCTCGTGCAGCAGGGTGTGCCGGCGGATCCGCTGGTCGAACGCCTCCAGCTGGTCGGCGGTGGGCAGCTCGCCGTAGATCAGCAGGTACGACACCTCGAGGAAGCTGGCCTGCCCGGCCAGCTGGTCGATCGGGTAGCCGCGGTACCGCAGGATCCCGGCGTCACCGTCGATGTAGGTGATCTCCGAGGTGCAGGACGCGGTGTTCACGAAGCCGATGTCCAGGGCGACCCTGCCGGTCGTGGACAGCAGCTTGCTGGTGTCGATGCCAGGGGCGCCTTCCGTCGCGGGGATCTCCCGCAGGGGGAGTTCGCCGCCGGGGAAGCGCAGGGCCACGTCGTCGGTGCTCGCTGTCTCGCTCATCAGTTCTGGACGCTACTGCCCCACGCCCCCGGATGGCGTGCCAGGGGGCAGGATTCCTGCTCTTTGCACGCCATCCGGCCCCTCTGCTGGGGCCCGCCGCGAGCTCGCGGAGCGGTGGGGGCAGAGGGGTCCCTTTTTCAGGGGTGGGTCATGGAGAGGACGTCGAGGGCGGCGTCCAGCTGCTCCTCGGTGAGCTTCCCCTGCTCCACGTAGCCGCGCTCCACGACGACCTGGCGGATCGTCTTCTGCTCGGCCAGCGACTGCTTGGCGACCTTGGCCGCCTCCTCGTAGCCGATGTACTTGTTCAGCGGGGTGACGATCGACGGCGAGGACTCCGCGTACTCGCGGCACTGCTCGACGTTGGCCACGATGCCGTCGACGCAGCGGTCGGCCAGCAGCCGGCTGACGTTGGCCAGCAGCCGGATCGACTCCAGCACGTTGCGCGCCATCAGCGGCAGCGTCACGTTCAGCTCGAATACGCCGGTGGTGCCGGCGTAGGTGACCGCCGCGTCGTTGCCGATCACCTGGGCGCCCACCTGGATGACGGCCTCGGGGATCACCGGGTTGACCTTCCCCGGCATGATCGAGCTGCCCGGCTGCAGGTCCGGCAGGGCGATCTCGCCCAGTCCGGTACGCGGACCGGAGCCCATCCACCGCAGGTCGTTGGCGATCTTGATGAGTCCGACGGCGATGGTCTTCAGCTGCCCGGACCCCTCGACCAGGGCGTCGCGGGAGCTCTGCGCCTCGAAGTGGTCGCGCGCCTCGGACAGCGGCAGGCCCAGGTCGGCGGCGAGCTTCTCGATGATCGCCGCGGCGAACCCGGGCGGGGTGTTGATGCCGGTGCCGACGGCGGTGCCGCCCAGCGGGAGCTCGCCGATCCGGGGCAGCGAGGCCTGCAGCCGCTCGATGCCGTAGCGGACGGCGGCGGCGTACCCGCCGAACTCCTGGCCCAGGGTGACCGGGGTGGCGTCCATCAGGTGCGTGCGGCCGCTCTTCACCACCTCCGCGTACTCGGTGGCCTTGCGCTCCAGCGAGGCGGCGAGGTGCTCCAGCGCCGGCACCAGGTCGACGACGATCGCCCGGGTCGCGGCGACGTGGATCGCCGAGGGGAAGACGTCGTTGGACGACTGCGAGGCGTTGACGTGGTCGTTGGGGTGCACGGGCGAACCGAGCGCCTCGGTGGCCAGGGTGGCGATGACCTCGTTGGTGTTCATGTTGCTCGACGTGCCCGAGCCGGTCTGGAAGACGTCGATCGGGAAGTGCGCGTCCCAGGTGCCCGTGGCGACCTCGGCCGCGGCGGCGGAGATGGCGTCGGCGACGTCGGCGGGCAGGACGCCGAGCGAGGCGTTCACGGTGGCCGCAGCGCCCTTGATGGACGCCAGGGCGCCGATGAGCTCGCGCTCGATCGGGGTGCCGGAGATGGGGAAGTTCTCGACGGCGCGCTGGGTCTGGGCCCGCCACTTCGCCCAGGAGGGGACGCGGACCTCCCCCATGGAGTCGTGCTCGACGCGGTAGTCCGTCTCGGTGGCCACGGTGCGCTCCCGGTGTGGTGTGGATGGTGACAGTGCTCCGCCAGCGACCCTAGACAGCCGCCCGGACGGCACGGCTGCGGGCGCCTGTGGACGACGGCTCCGCGGTGCCGCGCCGGCGCCCTACGCTCCGCCGGACCCCGGACCGGTCCGCCGCCGGTCCCCGACAGCCGGAGACGTGCATGCCCGAGCAGCACCCCGCGCCACCGCCCGCACCGGGACCGTCGGCGCAGCCCGCCGGCCGGCCGGATGCCGGGTGGTGGCCCGGCGCTGCGGGGGCCGGCACCGGGTGGACGGGCGCGCCCGGCGGCGCTCCTGCCGCACCCGCGACGCGGCGCCACGGGCCGTCGCTGGGCGCGGCCGCCGTGTCGGCGGGCGTGATCGCGCTCGGCGTCGTGCTGGCCTCCGGGAGGACTGCGCCCTCGACGACCTCGACGACCTCGGCCTGGACGACCACGGCCTGGACTACGGCTCGGACGCCGCGCAGGTGGAGCAGACCGACCCGGTGCCACCCGACGGCCTGGGCGACGACCCGGTGCTGGACGGCCTCGCCCAGCAGTGCTTCGACGGTCCTCCAGGCCTGCGACGACCTCTACCAGGAGGCGCTGTCGGAGCCGGGGTACGCGGACTACGGGCTCACCTGCGGCGGCCGGGTCGAGGAGTTCGCCGTCTACGCCTGCACCCGGCTGGAGTGAGATCCGGCCCGCTAGGGTCCGGGCATGGCCGAGGAACCAGCTGCCGAACGCCCCGCCGTGCGCGCGTCGGACGCCGACCGCGAGGCGGTGGTGACCCGGCTGCAGACCGCCCTCGGTGAGGGCCGGATCGACGTCGACGAGTTCACCCAGCGGGCCGACGCCGCCTATGCCGCGACCACCGTCGGGGAGCTCGACGGCCTGCTGGCCGACCTCCCCGCGCCGGCATCGGCCTTCCCGGCGGTGGGGGAGATCGTCGGGGAGCGGACCAACGGCTCGGTCGCCAGCGTCTTCGGGGACGTCAAGCTGACCCCGGTGGTCGGCGTGCCGGAGCGGGCCAGCACCGTGTTCGGCGACGTCCGGATCGACCTGCGTGGCCTGCGCACCGCCGCGGAGACCGTGCAGCTGCAGCTGGGCACCGTCTTCGGCGACGTCGACGTGATCGTCAGCGAGGGCGTCGCCGCGGAGATCGAGGGCTGGACGGTGTTCGGCGACCGCAAGACCCAGCTGGCACCGGTGCCCCGGCTGGCCGGCACGCCGCTGGTGGTCGTCCGCGGCTGGACCGTCTTCGGTGACCTGCGGCTGCGCAGCCTGGCGCCGGGGGAGTCACCGAGCAGGTGGCGCGCCGTCGTGGACCGGCTCGCCGCCCGCCGCGAACCCCCGCCCGGCGCCTGAGGAGCGGCTACCCGTCCTCGCCGAAGGGCACCGCGGAGTACTCGTTGAGCTTGGCCAGCGAGTGGAGGCTGTCGATCGAGCGGATCGTGCCCGACCGCGACCGCATGACCAGCGACTGCGTGGTGGCACCACCGGCGCGGTACTGGACGCCGCGCAGCAGCTCGCCGTCGGTGATGCCGGTGGCCACGAAGAAGACGTCGCCCTGCACCAGGTCGTCGATGGTCAGCACCCGGTCCAGGTCGTGCCCGGCGTCGAGCGCCTTCTGCCGCTCCGCGTCGTCGCGCGGCCAGAGCCGGCCCTGCAGCGCGCCGCCCATGCACTTGAGGGCGCAGGCGGTGATGATCCCCTCCGGGGTGCCGCCGATGCCCATCAGCAGGTCGACACCGGTGCCCTCGCGGGCGGCGGCGATCGCGCCGGCGACGTCGCCGTCGGTGATGAACTTGATCCGGGCACCGGCCTCGCGGACCTCGCTCACCAGCTGCTCGTGGCGCGGGCGGTCGAGGATGCACACAGTGACGTCACCGACGGAGCTCTTCTTCGCCTTGGCGACCCGGCGGATGTTCTCGCCCACCGGCGCGGTGATGTCGACGACGTCTGCCGCGGCCGGCCCGGTGGCGATCTTGTCCATGTAGAAGACCGCCGAGGGGTCGTACATCGCGCCGCGGTCGGCGACGGCCATCACCGCGATCGCGTTGGGCATGCCCTTGGCCATCAGCGTGGTGCCGTCGATCGGGTCGACGGCGACGTCGTAGTCGTTGCCCCAGCCGTCGCCGACGTGCTCGCCGTTGAAGAGCATCGGCGCCTCGTCCTTCTCGCCCTCGCCGATGACGACGACGCCGCGCATGTGGACGGTGCCGATCAGCGCCCGCATCGCGTCGACCGCCGCGGCGTCGCCGCCGTTCTTGTCGCCACGCCCGACCCACCGGCCGGCGGCGAGCGCGGCCGCCTCGGTCACCCGCACCAGCTCCAGGGCGAGGTTGCGATCGGGGGCGGGGCGGTCGGCGCGGAGCGTCGACGGGGGCCGGGTCGGCAACGGACCGTCGGGCAGGGGCAGGGACACGGGTCCTCCTGACGTCCGCACGGCGCTGTGCGGCAGGGTGGTGGCACGGTGCTGCGATCCTAGGGGCATGCCCGAGACCGGCCAGGCCGCCGACCAGGACCACACCCAGCGACCCGGCGAGCAGCGCACCCACCCCTCCGATGACGCCGCCGCGACCGACGCGCCGTCCGGACCTGCTGCCGCCGCGCCCTCGGCGGCCGGGGCGAGCGCGCCGCCGGTCGACCGCATGCAGCGGTTCACCCCGGCGAACATGGTCCGGTCGCTGCTGCCGCTGGTGGTGATCTGCCTGGTCATCGTCGGGTTCACCGCGCTGCGTCAGAACCCGGAGGACCCGATCCGGGAGGTCGCCATCGCGGGCACGGTCGAGCGGACGGCGGCCGCCGCCGGTCACCCGCTGCCGGTGCCGCAGGACCTGCCCGACTCGTGGCGGCCGACCAGCGTGCGCACCGACGTGCAGGCTCCGGTGACGCTGCAGATCGGCTGGTTCACCCCGGGCGAGGAGTACGCCGGGTTCGTGGTGAGCGACGACCCGGACGCCGCAGCCCTCACCGACGTGCTCGGCGAGGCGACGGGTGAGGGCTCCACCGAGGTGGACGGCGAGACCTGGCAGCGGCTGACCAGCGCGCGCGGGGAGACGGTGCTGACCCGCACCGAGGGTCCCTCGACGCTGCTGGTGACGGGTTCGGCGACCGACACCGAGCTCGAGCAGCTCGCCGCCGCCGTGGAGCTCCTCGCCCCCTGAAGAACGACCCTCCTGCCCCCTCCGCTCGCAAGCTCGCGGCCGCCCCTGCAGGAGGGCCGCTGACGTCAGGCGTCAGGTGTGGGGGTGGCGGCGGCGAGGCGCTCGCGGGCCCGGTCCAGCCAGTGCTGGCACATCTCGGCCAGCTGCTCGCCGCGCTCCCACAGCGCGAGCGACTCCTCGAGGGTCAGGCCGCCCGCCTCCAGCCGGCGGACGACGTCGGCGAGCTCCTCGCGGGCCTGCTCGTAGGTCTGGGTCGGCTCGGCGTTCTCCGGTGCGGGGGTCTCGCTCACGGGTGCCCATCCTGCCTGTCGACGCGCACCGGCAACCGGCCGCCCGCGACCCGCACCTGCAGCTGCTCGTCGTCCCCGACCTCCGCGGGGTCGCGCACCAGCGCGCCGTCGGCCCGCTGCACGACCGCATAGCCGCGCTGCAGCGTGGCGGCGGGGGACAGCGCGGTCACCCGGGCCCGGGCGTGCTCCAGGTCGCGCTCGGCGACTTCCACCCGGTGGGTGACCGTGCGGGTGGCGCGCTGCCGCAGGGCGGTGACGTCGTCGGCGCGGCCGGCCAGGAGCCGCCCCGGGTCGGCCAGCACCGGGCGGCTGCGCACCGACTCCAGCCAGCGCTCCTGCTGCTCCAGCCGGGCGCCGACCAGGTGCCGGGCGCGGGCCCGCAGCCCCTCGACCAGCCGCCGCTGCTCGCCGATCTCGGGCACCACGCGGTGCGCGGCGTCGGTGGGCGTGGCCGCCCGGACGTCGGCGGCGTGGTCGACCAGGGTGGTGTCGGTCTCGTGGCCGACGGCGGTGACCACCGGGGTGCGGCAGGCGGCGATGGCCCGCACCAGCCCCTCGTCGGAGAAGGGCAGCAGGTCCTCCACCGAGCCACCGCCGCGGGCGATCACGATGACCTCGACGGCCGGGTCGGCGTCCAGCCGCTGCAGCCCGGCGATCACCGACTCCGCGGCCGTGGGCCCCTGCACCGCGCAGTTGTGCACCGCGAAGCGGATGGCGGGCCAGCGGCGGCGGGCGGTGACCAGGACGTCGCGCTCGGCGGCGCTGTCCCGGCCGGTGATCACCCCGACGACGGCGGGCGCGAAGGGCAGCGGCCGCTTGCGGTGGGCGTCGAACAGCCCCTCGGCGGTCAGCAGCCGGCGGATCCGCTCGATCCGGGCCAGCAGCTCACCGAGGCCCACCGCGCGGATCTCGGTGGCCCGCAGCGAGAAGGAGCCGCGGGCCACGTAGTAGTCCGGCCGGGCGCGGACGATCACCCGGGACCCCTCGGTCAGCTCGAGCCCGGGCCGGTCGGCCACGTCGCGGTGGCAGGTGACCGGCACCGACAGGTCGGCCGCCGGGTCGCGGAGGGTCAGGAAGACCGTCGCCGCCGCGCCGCGGCGGGACAGCTGCGCGACCTGGCCCTCGACCCACACCTCACCGAGCCGGCCGATCCACTCGGCGACCTTGCGGGCGACGGTGCGCACCGGCCACGGCGACTCGGGGGACGAGGGACTGGTCACCCGACCGAGGGTGTCACGTGCGGAGTGACGTGCTGGAACGGCCTCGCCCAGAGGCTCGCCGCGAGCGTGCGAGGGGTGAGGAGGGCGAGGTCCTTCATCAGCCGGGGTACCCGGGGGCAGCGGGCAGCCCGAAGAACTCCTCCAGGGTCGACACCCCGGAGCGCTGCAGCTCGGTGGCCAGCGCGGTGCCCACGTACCGCACGTGCCAGGGCTCGTACTTGAAGCCGGTCACGTCCTGCGCCCCGTCCGGGTACCGCACGACGTAGCCGAACTCCGCGCCGTGCTCGGCCACCCACCGGCCCTCGGGCGTGGTCGCGAAGCAGCTCTCGATGTCGCAGCCACCGCCGCCGACGTCCGCCGCCAGACCGGTCTGGTGCTCGCTGTAGCCGGGGCGGGCCACCTGGACCTGGGCCCGCTCCTCCCCGAACCGGCTGACCTGGGCGTCGAAGAGGCCGACCTGGTAGTCGTACGAGCGGTAGGCGCTCTGCACGCTGAGGGAGAGACCCTGGTCCGCCGCGGCGGCGAGCATCGCGTCCATCGCCTGCGCAGCCTCGGCGCGCAGCTGGTACCGGTCGCCGACCGGGACCAGGTCGGTGGGCGCGTGGTCGATCGGGCTGAGCGGGCGGGTTTTGTTCACCACCACCCAGGGGCTGGCCGGGTCGTCGACGGAGAGCTGGGTCCGGTCGAAGGTCGGCTCGGCCGGCGTGCTCGGCGCGGGGGTGACGGCCGGCGGCGCCGTGGCCGCAGACGGCTGCGGAGCGGGGGTGGTGCGGGCGGTGGCGGTGGGCGCGGAGGAGCGGACCTCCCGGACCACCAGCACGGCGCCGACCGCCAGGACGACGACCACCAGCCCGACCAGCAGGCCGAGCAGCCCGGCCCGCCGCCGCCGCGGCGTGTCGCCGTGCCTGCTGCTGTCGGTCACTGGCCTCCCCCGCTCGGTGCCCCGGCGCCGCCCGCCGGACGGTGCACGATCCTGGCATCGCGTGCGGCCGCGCCGCGGGGGTGCCCGGTCCGGCGGGCGGCGTGGGTCAGCCGCGGTCGGCGCTCAGCTTCTCCAGCCGGTTCTGCAGCAGGGTCACGTACGGCGCCCGCGCCCGGGTGGCCCGCTCGTAGTCGAGCAGGTCGGCGACCGTCTCGGTCGGGTAGGAGCGCAGGTGGCCGCGCAGCGCGGGGATGCTGAAGGAGTCGTAGCCCTCGACGGGGGCGGACACCGCGGGCTGGTCGCCGGCGGGCACCAGCGGCTCGCTCGCCGCGCTGTCGGTCACCGGGCTGCCCGGGGTCACGCTCTCCGCCGCCTCGGGGCCACCGAGGTCGACGAGCTCCTCGGCCGCCTCCGCGAGTGCGGTGTCGCCCGCTGCGGTGTCGTCGGGTGCGGTGCCCCCGACGACGGCGTCGGCGATCACCTCGTCGGCGACGGCGTCCTCGATCACCTGCTCGTCCTCGGCGACGTCGGCGACGGTGTCGGCGGTGAGGTCGGCCAGCACCTCGTCGGGCACGGCGTCGGGGACCTCCTCGGCGATCTCGTCGGCCACGTCGTCGGCCAGCCCGTCGACCACCGCGGTGATCGCGTCGGCGGCCGGGTCGTCGGGCAGCGCGGCGACCTCGGCCGGGGTGATCTCGTCGACGGTGGGGGCGCTGTCGTCCAGCACGGCCACGGCGACGTCGTCCGGGAGCACCTCGGCATCGGCCACCGGCAGCGCGTCGACCGCGAGGTCGTCGGCCAGCACGTCGGCGCGCTCGTCGGCGTCGGTCTCCTCCGGGAGGTCGGCGACCCGGTCGAACGCGGAGCTGCGCGGGGCCGGGGTGCCGGCCGGCGGGGGCGGTGCCGGCAGGTCGTCGTCGAAGGTGGCCATGCCCGGCTCGGCGTCGCCGCGCAGCCCGGTGAACAGCTCGTCGCCGCGGGCGACCAGCCCCGAGTACTGCTGCTGCAGCCGCAGTGACGTCTGCAGTGCCTGGCCGATCAGCCGCACCGGCAGTCCGGGCAGCGTCTCGGGCAGCTTGCGCGCCTCGTCCAGCACGGTCGCGGCCAGTCCGGCGGCCGCGCGGACCACCTCGGGGATCTCTCGAGCCATGCCCCCAGCGTGCCGCACGATGCGATCACCGGCAGCGCGACGGTGCGTCGTTCTTCCGGCCCGCCTGCAGGGGCCCGGATGTGAGCTTGCGAACGTCCGGGGGGCAGGCGGGTCCTTTCACTACCATGGGGTCATGGTTGAACCGCGCGGACGAGTCCTGCTGGCCGACCCCCGGGGCTACTGCGCCGGCGTCGACCGGGCGGTGGTGGCGGTCGAGCGGGCCCTGGAGATCCACGGGGCGCCGGTCTACGTGCGCAAGCAGATCGTCCACAACAAGCACGTGGTGGCCACGCTCGAGCGGCGGGGCGCGGTCTTCGTCGACGAGACCGACGAGGTGCCCGAGGGCTCGGTCGTCGTGTTCAGCGCGCACGGGGTCTCCCCGGCGGTGAAGACCCAGGCCGCCGAGCGGTCGCTGCGGACCATCGACGCGACCTGCCCGCTGGTGAGCAAGGTGCACATGGAGGCGAAGCGGTTCGCCAAGGACGACTACGACATCCTGCTGATCGGCCACCGCGGGCACGAGGAGGTCGAGGGCACGATGGGCGAGGCCCCGGCGAACACCCAGCTGGTCGACGGGCCCGAGGACATCGCCAACGTCCAGGTGCGCGATCCGGAGAAGGTCGTCTGGCTGTCCCAGACGACCCTGTCGGTCGACGAGACGCTGGCGACGGTCGACTCGCTGAAGACCCGTTTCCCCGGCCTGCAGAGCCCGCCCAGCGACGACATCTGCTACGCCACGCAGAACCGTCAGCAGGCGGTCAAGCAGATGGCCGCCGAGTGCGACCTGGTGCTGGTGGTCGGGTCGACGAACTCGTCGAACTCGGTGCGCCTGGTCGAGGTGGCGCTGGAGGCCGGCGCCCGCGACTCGCACCTGGTCGACTTCGCCTCGGAGATCGACGAGGCGTGGCTCGACGGCGTCGGCACCGTGGGCGTGACCAGCGGTGCCTCGGTGCCGGAGATCCTCGTCAGCGAGGTGCTCGACTGGCTGGCGGCCCGCGGCTACGCCGACGTGGAGACGGTGAAGGCGGCCGAGGAGCGGCTGGTCTTCGCGCTGCCGCACGAGCTCAAGCCGCGCCGCGCGGCTCTGGCGGTCGACACCGAGTAGCGCCCCCGCGACGACGGACGGCCCGGCACCCCGTGAGGGGGGCCGGGCCGTCCGCGTTCGAGGCGGGCCGTCAGCGGCGGGTGACCAGCCGGAACAGCCAGACGGCGACGGCGGCGCAGGTGGCGATCGCCATCGCCGGGAAGCCGCGCACCAGCAGGGTGGCCAGCGTCGGCAGGGTGAACGTCGCCGAGGGGGCCAGGGCGATGTTGAGCAGGGCGACACCGATGAACACCAGCGGCGGGGAGACCAGGACGGTCATCAGGTCGCGGCGGCGGACGACGAGGGCGGCGAAGCCGCTGCTCGCCGTGAGCACCACGAGGGTGAGCGTGCCGAGGCCGATCCCGATGTAGGAGTCGGCGGCGGCCGCGGCGAGCGTGACCACGAAGGCGCCGAAGACCGCGAGCAGACCGGGCACCCGGGGGCCGGTGGTCGACGCCGGGCCGCCGGCCGTCGTGGAGCCGCCGCGGCGGGGTCCCGCGGCCGGCGCGTTGCGGCGCGGCGGGGGCACCGGACGGGAGTCCCGGGACCGGCGCGGGTCCAGGTCGGCCGGCCGGCGGGCGCCGGTGGCCTCCCACGGGTCGGTGCCGCGGGGATCGGGGCGGCGGCGCTCGGGAGCGCGCCCGCGGTCGGGAGCCCGGCCGCGCGCGTCGCGCGGCAGCGGGTCGCGGCCACGCGGTGCGCCGCCGCTGGACGCCCGTGGCGAGGGGTACGAGCGGCCCGCGGCTGCGCCGGTGTCGCTGCGTTCTGCCCGCATGGCGTCCTCCCGCCTGTCCTGGAGCCTGGCATCGACACTGACCGGAGTGATCGTGCACCTCCTCGTCCTCGGGAGGAGGTGCGCCCCTCACCGGTCGGGCCACGGTAGCGGCCCTTCCTGAGTAGACGCTGGAGCCCGGACGCAGCGGCGGGTCAGATGTGCCCGTGTCGACGGGGCGACGTGGCGGATTCTGTGCAGCCCGGCCCCAGCCGCCCCATCCCTCACCACCGTCCCGGCCGTTGCAGGACGGGGCGGGAACGGCTTGCCCCCGTCAGCCGCTGGTGCCGTCCCGCTCGGACGTCGGACGCGCGGGGAGCTCGCTGTCGTCGGGCGGGGCCGTCGACGGGCGCGCGGTGCTCGGCGGCACGTCGGGCACCGACCGCAGCGCGCGGACGGCGGTCTCCGCCGGTGGCGGGGTGGGCACCGGGTCGGCGGCGACACCGAGCTCGTCGAAGCGGCGAGCGGCGGAGAGCACCGAGCGCTCGTAGGAACCGACCGTCTCGTTGTAGCGGGTCAGTGCAGAGCCCAGCGCCGAGCCCAGCCGGGTGAGGTGCCCGGAGAGGGTGCCCAGCCGGGCGTGCACCGTGCGGCCGACCTCGAGCACGGCGGCGGCGTCCTGGGCGAGCCGCTCCTGGCGCCAGGAGTAGGCGACGGTGCGCAGCAGGGCCAGCAGGGTGCTCGGGGTGGCGATGACGACGTCGCGGCCGAAACCGTGCTCCAGCAGCGCCGGCTCGGCCTCCAGGGCCGTGGTGAGGAAGCCGTCGGAGGGGACGAACAGCACGGTGAACGGTGCCGCGGTGCCGAACGCGGTCGGGTACCGGCGGGCCGCGAGGACGTCGACGTGGGTGCGCAGCTGCCGCGCGTGGTCGGCGACCCGCTGGGCGCGCACTGCCGGGTCGGTGGCCTGCACCGCCTCGATGTAGCCGGTGAAGGGGACCTTGGCGTCGACGACCACCTGCCGGCCGTCGGCCAGGGTGACCACCAGGTCGGGCCGGACGGCGACGCCCTCGGCGGTGGTGGCGCCCGGCTGCTCGACGAAGTCGCAGTGCTCGAGGAGGCCGGCCACCTCGACCACCCGGCGCAGCTGGAGCTCACCCCACCGGCCCCGCACGTGCGGGGTGCGCAGGGCGGTGACCAGCGCCGCGGTCTCCTGGCGCAGTAGGGCGGAGGTCTGGCCGATGGTGCCGACCTGCTCGCGCAGCTCCCCGTGCGCGGTGGCCCGGTCGCGCTCGATGCCGGCCAGCAGCCGGTGCAGGTGGTCGAGCGACTCGTGCACCGGCTCCAGCGCGTCGGGCGCCGCGGCGGACCGGCCGCGGAGCGCCACCACACCCAAGGTGATCGCGGTGGCGAGCAGGGCACCGAGCAGGAGCCCGAGCAGCAGCGAGGCGGCGTCCATGGTCGGGGAGCCTGCCCGACCCCACCGACAGTTCCGCTCAGCCGCGCAGCTCCACCACCTGGGTGAGGGCGGGGGCGTGCGCGGCCTCGTGGTCGAGCAGCCAGCGCTTCACCGGGGTGCCCCAGCGGAAGCCGCCCAGCCCGCCCCCGGTGGCGAGCACCCGGTGGCAGGGCACGAACAGCGCTGCGGCGTTCCGGGCGCACGCGCCCGCCGCGGCGCGCACCGCCGCGGGCCGCCCGCAGCGGACGGCGAACTGGGCGTAGGTGTCCGGGTGCCCGGCGGGCACCGTGCGGAGCACGTTCCACGCCTCGGTGAGGAACGGCCCGGAGCGCTGCCGCACCGCCACCCCGTCGATCGCGGCCACCTCGCCCGCGGCGAAGGCCTCGACGGCGTCGAGCACGGGCAGCCGGTCGGCGCGCTCGACCGAGTCCGGCCGCAGCGTCGGGTGCACCACCGGGAGCAGGTCGCCGACGTCGGCGGTCCAGCCGCTGGCGAGCACCACCTCGTCGTCGACCAGCACGGTGAACGGGCCGGGTGGGGTGTCGGTGGTGGCGTACCGGGCGGTGGTCATGAGGCGCTCCGTTCGGGGAGGGGGCCGCGGGTGAACAGGGACGGGACGGCGAGCGCCCACAGGTGCATCACGGCGTAGGAACGCCACGGCCGCCAGCGGGTGGCGGCGTCGGCGTCGGAGCTGCCGAGCGCGGCGAGGCTGCGGCGCAGCGCGAGGTCCCCGGGGAGCCACACGTCGGGGTCGGCCAGCCCGCGCAGGCCGACCAGGGCGGCGGTCCACGGGCCGATGCCGGGCAGAGCGAGCAGCGCGCGCTCGGCCTCGCCGCGGTCGACGCCGGGTCCGAGGGCCACCGTGCCGTCGGCGAGCGCGGTGGCCAGCGTGGTCACCGTCCGCCGGCGCGCGCCGGTCAGGCCGACGGCGGAGAGGTCGGCGCCGGCCAGGTCCTCCGCCGAGGGGAACGCGTGCGTCAGCGTGCCGACCGGCTCGGCGAGGGGCCGCCCGGCCGCGGTGACCAGCCGGGCGGTCAGCGTCCGGGCGCCGGCCACCGACACCTGCTGGCCCAGCACCGCCCGCACCGCGAGCTCCGCGGCGTCCGGGGAGGCCGGCACCCGCCGTCCGGGCGCGGTGGCCACCAGCGGGGCGAGCGCCGGGTCCGTTCCGAGCAGCTCGTCCACCGCCGCCGGGTCGGCGTCGAGGTCGAGCAGCCGGCGGCAGCGGGACACCGCCGCGCCCAGGTCGCGGAGGTCGGTGAGCCGCAGCTGCGCGGTGACCGCCGGGCCGCCGTCCGGGGCCGGGGTGAGCCCGACGACAGCCGGGCCGTGCGGCAGCGCGAGCACCCGGGAGAACGTCGTGCCGTCCCACTCCTCCAGGCCCGGGGTGGCGTGCGCGCCGAGGAAGAGCAGCACCTCGTCGGCGGCGAACGGCGCCCGCGCGGCCAGCCGCAGGGTGAGCCGGCCGGGGCCGCCCCCGTCGCCGCGCGGGGTGGCCGGTCGCAGCGCGGTGGGCGTGGTGGCGAAGATCGACCGGACGGTGTCGTTGAACTGCCGGATGCTGGCGAAGCCGGCGGCGAACGCGACGTCGGCCATCGGCAGCGTGGTGGTCTCGATGAGCACCCGCGCGGTCTGCGCCCGCTGCGCGCGGGCCAGCGCCAGCGCGCCCACGCCGAGCTCGGCGGTGAGCAGCCGGTGCAGCTGCCGCTCGGAGTACCCCAGCCGCGCGGCCAACCCGCCGACCCCGGCGCGCTCCACCTCGCCGTCGGCGATCAGCCGCATCGCCCGGGCGACGACGTCGGCGCGCACGTCCCACGCCGGGGAGCCCGGGACGGCGTCGGGCCGGCAGCGCCGGCAGGCGCGGAAGCCCGCTGCCTGGGCGCCGGCGGCGGTGGTGTGGAAGGAGACGTTGCGCCGCAGCGGGGTGCGCGCCGGGCAGGAGGGGCGGCAGTAGATGCCGGTGCTCCGCACCGCGGTGACGAACCAGCCGTCGAAGCGGGCGTCCCGGCTGGCGACCGCGCGGTAGCAGCGCTCGGCGTCCAGCAGCTCGGTCACGACGTCGAGCATGGCACCGCCCCGAGCCGGCCACTGGCGGGTATCGGACACAGCGGTGGGCGGCCGCCGTCCACCGATCGGTGGACGGCGGACCCACGGCTCGACGGTCCCGGCATCCGCCCACCGCGGACAGGCTCGGGCCATGACGACGACAGAGGCGGCGCCGCTCGCGGCGACGACCACCGGAGGGCCGCCGGCGATCAGCGTGCGCGGCCTGGGGAAGCGCTACGGCGGCCGGGCGGTGCTCGAGGGGCTGGACCTGGAGGTGCACCGGGGGGAGTGCTTCGCCCTGCTGGGGCCCAACGGTGCCGGCAAGACCACGACGATCGAGATCCTGGAAGGCGTGCGGGGCCGGGACGCCGGCCAGGTCACCGTCCTCGGCGTGGACCCGGCCACCGCCGGCCGCACCTGGCGCGCCCGGATCGGGGTGGTCAGCCAGGGCGAGGGCGCCGCGCAGGCGCTGACCGTGCGCGAGGCGCTGGACCACTTCGCCACCTACCACGCCACTCCGCGACCCACGGACGAGCTGCTGACCGCGGTCGGGCTCACCGAGCAGGCCGGCACCCGCGTGGGCCGGCTCTCCGGTGGGCAGCGCCGCCGGCTGGCGGTGGCGCTGGGGGTGCAGGGCCGGCCGGAGCTGGTCTTCCTCGACGAGCCGACCACCGGGATGGACCCGGTGGCCCGGCGGCAGTTCTGGGAGCTGGTCCGCGGCCTGCGCGCCGGCGGGACGACGGTGCTGCTGACGACCCACTACCTGGACGAGGCGGCCGAGCTGGCCGACCGGGTCGGGGTGGTCAGCGGCGGGCACCTGGTCGAGGTCGCGCCGCCCGACGAGCTCGGGTCGGCGCTGCGCCGCCGGGCCACCGTCCGCTGGACCGAGAGCGGCGTGCGCCGCGAGGTGCGCACCGAGAGCCCGGCCGCCGTGCTGCGCGACCTGCTCGCCGCGCACCCCACCGGCGAGGTGCCCGACCTGTCCGTCACCCGGCCCGGCTTGGAGGACGTCTACCTCGCCCTCGTCGGCGCCGCCCCCCCCGGGACCACCGACCTGCAGGGAGAGACCCGATGACCGCCGTCCTGGCGCCCTCCACCACCCGGCCGGTCCCGCCGTCCGCCGCGCGGATCGCGCTGGCCCGCACCCGGCTGGAGCTGCGGCTGTTCGCGCGGGAGCGCCAGCAGGTGGTGTTCTCCTTCGCCTACCCGATCGTGATGATGGTGGTCTTCGGCTCGGTGCTGGGCGGCGACGTGCTGCCCGGCGGCGTCCCCTTCCCGCAGTACTTCCTGGCCGGGATCGCCGCCACCGGCATCATGCTCAGCAGCTTCCAGTCGATCGCCACCTCGATCGCCGCGGAACGGGAGGCCGGTCAGCTGGAACGGCTGCAGGTGCTGGGCACCCCGCCGGTCGCCTACTTCGCCGGCAAGGCCGGGCTCGTGCTGGTGACGACGGCGGTGCAGCTGGCCCTGCTGCTGCCCGTGGCGCACTGGGGCTACGACGTCCCCCTGCCGGCGGGTGCCGGGGACTGGGCGACGTTCGGCTGGGTCGCCCTGCTCGGGTCCCTGGCCGGCACGGTGCTCGGCATCGCCGTGGCCGCGCTGCCCGGCAGCGCCCAGTCGCTGACCACCGGGGTGACGGCGTTCGCGGTGGTGCTGCAGTTCTTCAGCGGGGTGTTCTTCGCCTTCCCCGAGCTGCCGGGCTGGATGCAGCAGGTGGCGGCGGTCTTCCCGCTGAAGTGGCTCACCCAGGGCATGCGCTCGGCGTTCCTGCCCGACCAGGCGGCGGCGTTCGAGGTGGCGGGGGGATGGGAGCACGGCAGGACTGCCCTGGTGCTGGTCGCGTGGGTGATCATCGGTGTCGTGGTGTGCACCCGGACCTTCCGCTGGCGCCAGGCCGACCGATGAGACAGGCCGATCGATGAGACGGGCCGACGGGTGAACCTGGCCGCCCGGCTCCGCGCCGCCGTCGTCCCCGCCCGGGGTGGGGACGACGGCGGCGCACCGCTGTCCGACCGCAGCTGGCGGGCCACGGTGGTCGGCCTGCACGTGGTCTTCGTGGTGATGCTCGGCGTCGCGGTGCTGGCCACCTTCGTCGCCCGGGTGGAGGGTTCGCGGGCCGTCACCCTGGGCGCTCTCGCGGTGCTGGTGGTCGCCTACCTCGTGCTCGGCGCCCCCGCCATCGGCGAGGACCACCCGCGGCGGGCGGTCGGGTACCTCGCGGTCCTGGTGGGGGTCTTCGCCGTGCTCGGCTGGCATGCCCCGGAGCTGCTGTTCCTGCTCTTCCTCGCCTACTCGCAGGTCTGGTTCCTGGTCGAGTCGGCTCGGCCGGGCGCCACCTGGACGGTCCTGCTGGCGCTGGCCAGCACGGCTGGGCCGACGGTCTCGTGGACCCGCGGCACCGAGCCGCTCTCGGGCATCGTGCAGACCTCGGTCGGGCTGGTGTTCAGCCTGGCGCTGGGCCTGTGGCTGAGCCGGGTGCTGCAGCAGAGCCGCGAGCGCGCGCAGCTGATCCGGGAGCTGGAGGACACCCGGGTCGAGCTCGCCGCGGCGCACCGCGAGCAGGGGGTGGCGGCGGAGCGGGAACGGCTGGCCCGCGAGGTGCACGACACGCTGGCGCAGGGCTACACCAGCATCGTGGTCCTCGCCCAGACCGCCGCGGCGCAGGTGGGCACCGACCCGGCGGCCGCCGCCGAACGGCTGGCGCTGATCGAGGAGGTGGCCCGGGACAACCTCGCCGAGGCCCGGGCGATGGTGGCGGCGTTCGCGCCGGTGCCGCTGGACAGCGCCACCCTGGTGGAGGCGCTGCAGCGGCTGGCGGAGCGGTTCGGCCGGGAGACCGGGATCCCCACCCGGGTCGACCTCTCCGCGCTGGACGGCGCTCCCGGCCTGACCCGGGCCGAGGAGATCGTGCTGCTGCGCGGCGCGCAGGAGGCGCTGGCCAACGTGCGCCGGCACGCCGCCGCCAGCGCGGTGGTGCTGCAGGTCAGCCGGGTGGGGACGGGGGAGTCGGGACAGGTGTCGGTGCACGTGGCGGACGACGGGGTGGGCTTCGACCCGGCGACGTCGGCCGGGGTGGGCCTGGCCGGCCTGCGCGATCGGGCGGCCGAAGTGGGCGGCGCGGTCGACGTGGTCTCGGCGCCGGGAGAGGGCACCCGGGTGACCGTGCGGGTGCCGGCGCCGTGACCACCCGGGTGCTGGTGGTCGACGACCACCCGGTCGTGCGCGGCGGCGTGGTCGGCTGGCTCGCCGCGCAGCCGGACATCGCGGTCGTCGGGGAGGCCGGTGACGGGCTGGCGGCGCTGGCCGCGGTGGCCGAGCAGGCTCCGGACGTCGTCCTGATGGACCTGCGGATGCCGCGGATGGACGGCGTCACCGCGACCGGCCGCATCCTCGCCGCGCACCCCGGCGTCCGGGTGCTCGTGCTGACCACGTACGACACCGACGCCGACATCGTGCGCGCGGTGGAGGCGGGTGCGGCCGGCTACCTGCTCAAGGACACCCCGCTGCCGCAACTGGCCGACGCGGTGCGCGCGGCCGCCCGCGGGGAGACCGTGCTCGCCCCGCCGGTGGCGGCGAAGCTCTTCTCGCGGATGCGGGCGCCGGCGGCCGACGCGCCCACCGAGCGGGAGCTGCAGGTGCTGGCCGGGGTGGCCCGGGGGCTCACGAACGCGCAGATCGGCCGGGAGCTGTATATCGGTGAGGCGACGGTGAAGACCCACCTGCTGCGGGTGTTCGCCAAGCTCGGCGTCGACGACCGCACCCGGGCGGTGCTGGTGGCCGTCGAGCGCGGCCTGCTCCCGGGGCCGGGAGCGGCCTCGGGCTGACCGCCGGTTCAGCCGTCGGCACCCCACGGCACCACCGGGCCCAGCAGCTCCCCGTCGTGCGGCACCCCGTCGGCGTCGCGGTGGACGGCGCGGTGCTCGTGGCTGCCGGCGGCGTGCGACAGTGCGGCCAGCAGCAGCCGCACGGCGTCCCGGTCCAGCCCGGCGGTCAGGTCGGCGAGGTCGACGGACTGGCCGTCGGCGAGGCTGGCGGCGGCCCGCAGCAGCCGCCGCTGGCTGCCGGTGCCGGTGATCGCCCCGGTGCGCAGGGCGCCGTCCAGCTCCGGCCACAGCACGGCGGCCCAGGGCCCGCCGTCGAGGGCGCCGTCCAGGGCGATGGTGATCAGATCGGCCGTCTGCAGCCGGGGCAGCCAGTGGCCGTCGTTGGCCAGCAGCAGGACGGCGGCCTCGGCCGCGTAGTCGCCGACCGCGGCGCGCAGCAGGGCGCCCTCGAGGGCGACCAGGTCGAGGTCGGCCACCCGTGGTTCGTCGAACACCGTGCCTCCCTGGGGCTCCGGACGGAGTGCCCGGCAGTGTGCGCCCGGGGTCGGACAGTTCCGCCGTCGGCGGCCGACTGGCGGGGTGCACCTAGGCTGTACTCCCGTGAGTCTCACCATCGGCATCGTCGGCCTGCCCAACGTCGGCAAGTCGACGCTGTTCAACGCCCTGACCAAGAACGACGTGCTCGCCGCGAACTACCCGTTCGCGACGATCGAGCCCAACGTCGGCGTCGTGGGCGTCCCCGACCCCCGCCTGGAGAAGCTGGCCGAGGTCTTCGGCTCGCAGAAGATCATCCCGGCCACGGTGAGCTTCGTCGACATCGCCGGCATCGTCCGCGGCGCGAGTGAGGGCCAGGGTCTGGGCAACAAGTTCCTGGCCAACATCCGCGAGAGCGACGCGATCTGCCAGGTGATCCGGGTCTTCACCGACCCCGACGTGGTGCACGTCGAGGGGAGGGTCGACCCCGCCGACGACATCGAGACGATCAACACCGAACTCGTCCTCGCCGACATGCAGACGCTGGAGAAGGCGGTCCCGCGGCTGGAGAAGGAGTCGCGCAAGGACAAGGACCGCAAGGCCCTGCACGACGCCGCCGTCGCCGCCCAGGCGGTGCTGAACGAGGGGAAGACCCTCTTCGCCGCCGGGGTCGACCCCGAGCCGCTGCGCGAGCTGTCGCTGCTGACCACCAAGCCGTTCCTGTACGTCTTCAACGTCGACGCCGACGAGCTGGCCAACGAGGAGAAGCTGGACGAGCTCCGCGCCCTGGTCGCGCCGGCCGAGGCGATCTTCCTCGACGCGCAGACCGAGTCCGAGCTGATCGAGCTGCCCGCCGACGAGGCCGCCGAGCTCCTCGCCTCCATCGGGCAGGACGAGCCGGGGCTGGACCAGCTGGCGAAGGTCGGGTTCCGCACCCTGGGCCTGCAGACCTACCTCACCGCCGGCCCGAAGGAGTCGCGGGCCTGGACCATCCCGGTCGGCGCGACGGCGCCCGAGGCGGCCGGGGTGATCCACACCGACTTCCAGCGCGGCTTCATCAAGGCCGAGATCGTCGGCTTCGACCAGCTGATGGAGGCCGGGTCGATGGCCGAGGCGAAGTCGCGCGGCTGGGTGCGCATCGAGGGCAAGGACTACGTCATGGCCGACGGCGACGTCGTGGAGTTCCGCTTCAACGTCTGAGCCGTCCACGGCGGGGCGGCGGGCATTCCCGGCGCCGGCCCGGCGTTCCTCTTCAGCACCCGTTCGCCGCTGCCGATGGAGTCGGCGACCGGATGCTGCGTGGCCACGTCGGGTGACCACCGGGACCGCACGACCGAGGAGACGTCATGGAGTACCTGCGCCAGTTGCAGACGGAGCGGCCGGTGCTGTTCTGGGTGGGCATGCTGGTGGCCTTCCTGGTGGTCTTCCAGCTGGCCCTCTTCCTCATCGGGCTCGTCATCGGGCCGTTCGGGCTGCCGTCCTGGGCGCCGATCGTGGTGCTGCTGGGTGGCCTGGTCCTCGTCGCCCGGCGCCAGCAGCGCTGACGCCGGGCGGTCCGGTCAGCAGCGCCGGAGGTTGGCACGCATCGCGTGGGGCGACACACGGGCCCGGCGGCGGTGCGTGCCTCTCGATCACCCCGGGGTCACGCTGAGCAGCACCTGGCCCCGGCTCAGCGGGCCCTCTTGGCGCCGGCATGACTGAGCCGCAGCCCGGCTGAGCATCCACCGGGGATGCCGGTCGACCCGCACCCGTCCGACGTCCTGGCCGCGACCGAGGACGTCGACGTCGTCGTCGCGGACGAGATCGCGCTCAGCGAGGTCCTGCAGGCGACCGGGGTCTTCCTCGCCTCGATCCTGCTCGCGGTGTTGCTGCGGCGGCTGCTGGTGCGGGCCCTGGACCACGACGCCAGCCGGCACGTCGGCCTCGTCGCCGGCCGGTTCCTCGGGCTGGTCGTGGTCGCCGTCGGCGTCGTCTACGGCCTGGACCTGCTGGGCGTGCAGATCGGCCCGCTGGTCGGCGCCCTGGGGGTGGGGGGCATCGCCATCGCGTTCGCCGCCCAGGACATGCTGCAGAACCTGATCGCCGGGGTGATGCTGCAGATCCGCCGTCCGCTGCGGCTGGGCGACCAGGTCGCCAGCGGCGACTTCGAGGGCGTCGTCGCCGACGTGAACCTGCGGACGACGGTGCTGCAGACCTACGACGGGCTCGTCGTGTACCTGCCCAACGCCGAGGTGCTGAAGAACCCGATCATCAACTACACCCGCACCCCGCTCAGCCGGACGTCGCTCACCGTCGGGCTGGCCTACGACACCGACCTGGTCCGGGCCCGGGAGGTGCTGCTGGCGGCCTGCACGGCCGCGGACGGCGTCGCGGACACCCCGCCCCCGGAGGTGTGGGTGGAGGAGTTCGCCGACTCCTCGATCAACCTCGCGGTGCGCTACTGGCACGCCGCGGACATCGCCAGTCGCTGGCGGGTGCGCAGCGGTGTCGCGATCTCGGTGAAGTCCGCCCTGGACCGCGCCGGCATGACCATCCCGTTCCCGCAGCGGGTCCTCTGGTCGGGGGACGAGGGTCGGTAGGCGCCTGTCCTGAGGGGGCAGCGGCTCAGCCCAGCGACACGCTGAGCACGACCCGCTCCTCGCTGACCGTCGTGCACTCCAGCGTCAGGCCAGCGACGGTGACGCTCTGGTCCTCCCGGCAGGACACCTCCGCGTTCTCGCCCGCCCCGACGGTGGCCGTGCCGTCCTGCGCGTCGCCGAGCGAGATCGGGGTGCCCAGCACCTCGACGGTGATGCCGTCGCCGGGCAGCGTCACCGAGCAGGTGCCGTCGGCGCAGTTCACCCCCGGATCGCCGGCGCCGGAGCACCCGGCGGTCGGCGCGGGCAGGGCGCCCCCGGCGAGCAGGCCGGCGGCCAGGCGGGGAGTGCGGGTGCCTCCACCGCGCGCCGGGCCCTCCCCGCTGCACCGCGGCGTGCGGCAGGATCGCCCCGTCGTCCGACCCCCGACGGGAGCCCCGCACCGTGACCAGCCCGCAGCACCAGCCCGCCGCCATGGTGGTGCCCGCCTTCTTCGTGAAGCAGCGGATCACCGTGATGGTCAACCGCTACGAGATCCTGGCCGCCAACCCGGACGGCTCCGAGGGGCAGCTGCTGGCCCTCGCCGAGCAGAAGCGGATGAAGCTCAAGGAGGAGGTCGTCTTCTTCGCCGACGAGTCCAAGAGCCGCCGGGTCTTCTCCTTCAAGGCCCGCCAGCGGCTGGACGTCGCGGCCGAGCACGACGTGTACGACGAGCAGGGCCAGCCGCTCGGCATGTTCAGCAAGCAGTTCGGCGCCAGCCTGCTGCGCTCGACCTGGAAGCTCTCCGCTCCCGGCATCGAGGCGATCGGGCAGGAGCGCCGCCCGGTGCTCGCCGTCGTCCGCCGGGTCTGGACGTTCCTGCCCGTCGTCGGCGACGTGTGGGTGCCGTTCGTCTTCCACTTCGACTTCACCGACACCGCGAGCGGGCGGACCGTGCTGGTCAGCGAGCGGCAGAAGGCCGTCCGGGACCGCTACCGGGTCACCGTCCCCGATCCGCGGCTGGACTTCCGGGTGGCCGCGTCGATGGCGGTGGCCCTGGACGCACTGCAGAGCCGGTGAGCCGCACTGCTGAGCGGTCACCGGCACTGCAGTGCCGGTGACCGCTCAGAGGTAGCGGGCCTCCAGCTCGGCGAAGAACGCCTTCGCCAGCGCGACGAAGTCGGCCTCGCGCAGGGCGATCTCGTCGCCCACCCGGTGGCCCAGCACGCTGTGCCCCGGGTGGCAGCGCAGCTGCCGGTCGGCCAGCACCCGGCCGCCGCCCCGCAGTGAGGTGGCGAGCAGGCGCACCTCGGTGAGCGCGTTGCCGTCCTCGCCCTCGGCGTCGCGGCCCCGGTGCACGCAGGCGCCCTCGAGCAGCAGCACCAGGTCGTTGAAGTAGACCGGCTCGAACTCGTCCAGGGCGGGGTGCCCGCCCACGGCGGTCACCAGTTGCCGCCAGGCGGCCACCCGGGCGTCGACGACCGCCCGCCGGACGTCGATGTGGTCCTGGCTGTAGCAGCTGTGGCTCAACACGGCGACTCCTCGACGAGACGCGCGCTCCTGCCGGGGCGTGGTCTCCCGAGGGTCCCACCGGGGGGCCTCCGGGGAAAGGGGTCAGACCCAGCTGTAGCGCTGCTCGCCGGTCCGCGGTCGGGGAACCTCCCAGCCGGCCGACGTCGGGGTGTCGACCCCCACGTGCGCGTAGCGGATCGGGACCACGAGGTCGTCGTCGGTCCGGCGCCGGGGCACCGGCGGCAGGGTGTATCGGGCGGCCTGCCACTGGGGGAGCCGGACGTCGGCCAGCGGCATCCAGCTGGCCCGCCGCAGGCCGCCGATCTCGAACTGGACCCGCAGCTCGCAGGCGCCCCAGGCGTCGTGGCGCCACCCCACCAGGGCAGCGGGGAACCACTCGCCCAGGTGGAAGAACTCGATCTCCAGCGGCGCGCCCGCGAGCGTCGTCATCCCCACATCCGGCACGAGGCGGACTGTATGGGGTTGATCATGTACGGCGGGTGAGGCGCGCGACGGATGTGACCCGCGTGCCGAACGTGACGCGACGTCGCCCGCCGGCCACCTCCGCGCTGGCCGGCCGGGTGCTCCGGCGTCCGCCCAGGAGGGAAGCCGGCCGCCGGCGCAGTGCGGCAGCGCACCGGTCGGCTGGGAAGGGCGTCCGCGCCCCGCGCGTTGTGCAGGTCAACCGACTGGAAGGCCTGCACCTCATGCGCATCCCGCTGTCCGTCCTCGACCTCGCCCCGATCGCCCGCGGGGAGACCGCCAGCAGCAGCATCGCGGCCAGCGTCGCCCTCGCCCAGCGCGCGGAGTCCGCCGGCTACCGGCGGGTCTGGTACGCCGAGCATCACAACATGCCCACCATCGCCTCTTCGGCGACCAGCGTGCTGATCTCCCACGTGGGGGCGCAGACCAGCTCGATCCGGCTCGGCGCCGGCGGCGTGATGCTGCCCAACCACTCGCCGCTGACGATCGCCGAGCAGTTCGGCACGCTCGCCGCGATGTACCCCGACCGCATCGACCTGGGTCTGGGGCGGGCGCCCGGCTCGGACCAGAACACCATGTACGCACTGCGGCGCGACCCGAACTCGGCGGAGACCTTCCCGCAGGACGTGCTGGAGCTGCAGGCCTACCTGACCGGCAACTCCCGGGTGCCCGGTGTCGACGCGATCCCCGGCAAGGGCTCCGACGTGCCGCTGTACATCCTCGGCTCCTCCCTGTTCGGGGCGCACCTCGCCGCGGCCCTGGGACTGCCGTACGCCTTCGCCAGCCACTTCGCCCCCCAGGCGCTGGAGGCCGCCGTCGCCACCTACCGGCGGGAGTTCAAGCCGTCGGAGCAGCTGGCCGACCCCTACGTGATCGCCGGCGTGAACGTCGTCGCCGCCGACACGGAGGAGGTCGCGCAGCAGAACCTGACCGCGGTGCGGCGCAACCTCGCGATCGGGCTGTTCGGCCGCGGCCGGCCGCTCACCGACGAGGAGGCGGACGTGCTGCTCGAGCAGGGCGCCGGCCACCACGTGAGCTCGATGCTCACGCACACCGCCGTCGGCACCCCGGACCAGGTCGGGGACTTCCTCGACCGGTTCGTCAAGCAGGCCGACGCCGACGAGCTGATCGTCGCCCACCAGTCGCCCACCACCGAGGGCCGGCTGCGCTCGGTCGACCTCACCGCCGAGGCGGTGGCGGACTGATCCCTCCGGTATCCGCCTCGGGGCTGGAACGGCCTCTCTGCAGGGGCCCGCGCCGAGGGTGCGAGGCGTAGGGGGGCGGAGAGGCCCTCCCTCAGGCGCTGGGGCGGACGCCGCCGATGAAGCCGCCCCAGCGCATCGACGTCTCGCGGATGACCGAGCCGCTTTGCGGGGCCTCGAGGATGCGGCCGCCGCCCAGGTAGATCGCCACGTGGTGGATGGTCGCCGGGTTGCCGGTGTCGGTCGCCCAGAAGACCAGGTCGCCGCGCTGCAGGTCCTCGCGCGAGACCTTGGGCAGCGCCGCGTACTGGGCCCGGCTGTTGCGCGGGATGGTGACGCCGGCCTGGGCGTAGGCGTAGCGGGTGAGCCCGGAGCAGTCGAAGCCGACGACGCCGGCGTCCACGCCCCAGCCGACGCTCGGGCCGTTCAGCGAACCGCCGCCCCAGGAGTAGATGGTGCCCAGGTAGCGCTCCGCGGCGCCGATCGCGGTCTCCACGGCCGAGGTCGACCCGGCGCCGGCCCGGGGGCCGGACGACGCCCCAGCGGTCGGGCCGGAGGTGAGCTGCTGGCGCACCGGCGGGGTCTGCGCCCGGCTCTGCGCGGCCGCTGCCTGTTCGCGCTGCGCCTGCTCACGCTGAGCCTGCTCCGCGGCGGCCCGCGCGCCCTGCAGCCCGGACAGGGTCTGCTGGGCGGCGTCCAGCTGTGCCTGCAACCGGGTCTGCTGCGCCGCGAAGTCGGCGGCCTGGTGGCGGGCGCCGGCCTCGATCCGCTCGGCCTGGGCGAGCGCGTCGGCCGCCTCCTGCCGCAGCGTCTCCGCCTGCCCTAGAGCCTGCCGCGCGGCGGCGTCGGCGGCGGTGGCCTGCTGCTCGGCCACCGTGACGTCGGCGAGCACGTCGGTGCGGTGCACCCCCACCGCGTCCAGCAGCGCGGCGCGCTCCAGCACCTCCGCCGGGCCGCCGGCGTCCAGCAGCGCGGCCAGGCCGGGGGAGGTGCTGCCCTGCTGGTAGCTGCTGCGGGCGAAGGCGGCCACTGCCGCGCGGGCGGCGGCGAGTTCCTCGGCGGCCTGCCGGGCCTCGGCGGCGGCTGCCTCGGCGGCGGCCTGCGCCGTCTCGTGCTCGGCCTGCTTCCCCTGGAAGGTGTCCAGCGCGATCGCCGACCGCGCCTGCGCGGCGGCGAGCTCGGCCTGTGCGCCGGCGAGCTGGGCGGCGACCGCGCCGACCTGCCCGGCGGCGTCGGCCTTCGCCCGCTCGGCGTCCTGCAGCTGGGCGTCACTGGGGCCGACCGGCGTCGCGGCGGCGATCCCCGGCGCGACCACGAGGGCGAGGGAGACGGCGACGACGACGCCCGCCAGGCGTGCTCCGACCCGACGTCCGGCCCACACCTGCGTGCTCACGATCGCGCTCCTCAGCTGGTCCGCTCACCCCTTCGGGTGACCTGACCACCTGATCGGCGCGGTGCCGGAGGTGCTTGAGGGGCGGGGGTGCACTGAGTTGCCGGAAGCAACCCTCGCCGGCTCAGCCCAGGTGCGCCTGCTTCGGCGCCAGGCCTCGGGCCGCCTCGGCGGCGACCGCCTCCCGGGCGCCACCGCCGGCCGCCACGACCGCCGCGCCGACGAGCCCCTCGACCAGCGGGCCGGGGGAGAGCACCACCCGTTCGCGCAGCTCGTCGTCGACCAGCTCCAGCGCCGTCTCCGCCGAGAGCACCGCGCTGCCCAGGTCCATCAGCACCACGACGCCGTCACCGCGGTCCGCCGCGGTCAGCGCCTCGGAGATGGCGACCGCGTCGGTGCCCAGGCCGCCGTCGTCCAGCCCGGCCGCCACCTCGATCGGCACGTCCTGGGCGGTGAGCATCTGCCGGGCCAGCGTCACCGCCGCCTCGGCCAGCGGCCGGCTGTGCGAGACGACGACGAGCCCCACCTGCGCCACCGCCGGTCAGCCCAGCTCGGCGGCCGCGGCCTCGACCAGCAGCGTGGTCGAGGTGGCCCCGGGGTCCGGGTGGCCGGCGCTGCGCTCACCGAGGTAGCTGGCCCGGCCCTTGCGGGCGGTCATCGCAGTGGTCGAGTCGCGCCCCTCCCGGGCGGCGGCCGCCGCCGCGGTCAGCGCCTCGCCGAGCGGCCGGCCGTCGGCCAGCGCGGCGTCCAGCGCATCGCAGGCCGGGATGAGCGCGTCGAGCATCGTCTTGTCCCCGGCCTCCGCCTTGCCGCGCGCGACGACGCCGTCCAGCCCCGCGCGCAGGGCCTTGGCGAAGGTCGCCGCGTCCCACGGCTCGGACCCTCCGGCACCGGCCAGGCGCAGGAAGAACGTGCCGTACAGCGGGCCGCTGGCGCCGCCGACCTTGCTCACCAGCGTGGCGCCCACCCGCTTGAACAACGCGGCGGCGTCGGCGGGCGGGCCGTCGTCCAGCGCGGCCACCACCGCGGACATGCCGCGGTCCATGTTCGTGCCGTGGTCGCCGTCGCCGATCGCCTGGTCCAGCCGGGTCAACTCGTCGCGGTGCTCGGCGACGGCGCCGGCGAAGGCGCGCACCCAGCCCTGCAGCTGGTCGACGGAGAGGGCGTCGAGGGAGGGCTCGTCGGCCACTCTCACACCCCCCACCGCAGCGCCGGGGTGCGCACCGGGGCGTCCCACAGGCGGAGCAGGTCGTCGTCCATCCGCAGCAGGGTCACCGAGCACCCGGCCATCTCCAGGCTGGTCATGTAGGAGCCCACCAGCGAGCGGGCCACCGGCACGCCGGCCTTCTCCAGCACCTGAACCACCTCGCCGAACATCAGGTACAGCTCGATCAGCGGGGTGCCGCCCATGCCGTTGAGGAACACCAGCACGCCGTCCCCGCCGGTGAAGTCCAGGTCGCCGAGCACCGGCTCGAGCAGCATCTCGGCGACCTCCCGGGCCGGCGCGACCGGCACCCGCCGGCGCCCCGGTTCCCCGTGGATGCCGATGCCGACCTCCATCTCGCCCTCGGGCAGGTCGAAGGTGGGGGTGCCGGCACTGGGCACCGTGCAGGAGGTCAGCGCCACGCCCATGCTCCGGCTGCGGGCGTTCACGGTGCGGGCGACCTCGGCGACCTCGGCCAGCGACCGGCCCTGCTCGGCGGCCGCGCCCGCGGTCTTCTCGGCCAGCACGGTGGCGCCCACGCCCCGCCGGCCGGCGGTGTAGAGGCTGTCCTGCACCGCGACGTCGTCGTCGACCACCACCGACACCACCTCGGTGCCGGACTCCGCGGCGACCAGCTCGGCGGCCATCTCGAAGTTCATGACGTCACCGGTGTAGTTCTTCACCAGGTGCAGCACACCGGCCCCGCCGTCGACGCCGGTGGTGGCGGCGACCATCTGGTCGGGGACGGGGGAGGTGAACACCTCCCCGGCGCAGGCGGCGTCGAGCATCCCGGCCCCGACGAAACCGCCGTGCATCGGCTCGTGCCCGGAGCCGCCGCCGGAGACGATGCCGACCTTGCCCCGCACGGGGGCGTCACCGCGGAAGACGACCCGGTTGGGGTGGTCGACCCGCAGCTCGGGATGGGCGATCGCCAGGCCACGCAGGGACTCGGCGACGACGTCGGCCGGGTCGTTGACGAGCTTCTTCATCGGACCTCCTGTCGGTGGGGGCGCCTGCTGACCGTAGGAGTGATCCAGGTCGCACGGCAACGGACGGCGTCCCGCATCGTCGGACGGCTCGCCCGAGGAGTGTCATCGGACTGTGGCGAAGGGCACACTCGCGTTGTCCGGGTCGCATGTCAGGGCTCGGAGCCGCCCCCGACAAGGGGACGACGGAGCACGGTCCCCGAGCAGAAGGAGCCAGAGGATGGCCGGCAACAGAGGCGTGGCGTACATCGAACCGGGCAAGGTCGAGGTCCACGACATCGACTACCCCAAGCTGGAGCTGCAGGACGGTCCCGGGGTCAACCCGGCGAACGTCGGCCGCCAGCTGCAGCACGGCGTCATCCTGAAGGTGGTCACCACGAACATCTGCGGCAGCGACCAGCACATGGTCCGCGGCCGGACGACGGCGCCGCCGAACCTGGTGCTCGGCCACGAGATCCTCGGGGAGGTCGTGGAGAAGGGGCGCGACGTCGAGTTCATCGAGGTCGGCGACCTCTGCTCGGTGCCGTTCAACATCGCCTGCGGGCGGTGCCGCAACTGCAAGGAGGGCAAGACCGGGATCTGCCTGAACGTGAACCCGGCCCGCCCGGGTGCGGCCTACGGGTACGTGGACATGGGCGGCTGGGTCGGCGGGCAGGCCGAGTACGTGACGGTGCCCTACGCGGACTGGAACCTGCTGAAGTTCCCCGACCGGGACCAGGCCATGGAGAAGATCCTGGACCTGACCATGCTCTCGGACATCTTCCCGACCGGGTTCCACGGCGCGGTCACCGCCGGGGTGAAGCCGGGATCGACCGTCTACATCGCCGGAGCCGGCCCGGTCGGGCTGGCCGCCGCCGTCGGGGCGCAGCTGCTGGGTGCCTCGGTGGTCATCGTCGGGGACCTCAACGAGGACCGGCTCGCGCAGGCCCGCTCGTTCGGCTGCGAGACCGTCGACGTCAGCAAGGGCGACCCGAAGGACCAGCTCGAGCAGCTGCTCGGCGAACCCGAGGTCGACGCCGCGGTGGACGCCGTCGGCTTCGAGGCCCGCGGGCACGGCGAGGGGGCGCAGAAGGAGGCGCCGGCGACGGTGCTCAACTCGCTGATGGAGGTCACCGCCGCCGGTGGCGCCATCGGCATCCCGGGCCTCTACGTCACCGGCGACCCCGGTGGCATCGACGAGGCGGCGAAGGTCGGGGCACTGTCGCTGAGCCTGGGCACCGGCTGGGCGAAGTCGCTGTCGTTCACCACCGGGCAGTGCCCGGTGATGCGCTACAACCGCGGCCTGATGAAGGCGATCCTCGCCGACAAGGTGCAGATCGCGAAGGCCGTCAACGCCACGGTGATCAGCCTCGAGGACGCCCCGCGCGGGTACCAGGAGTTCGACTCCGGTGCCTCCCGCAAGTACGTCATCGACCCGCACGGGATGACCGGCAAGGCCGCCTGACCCGGTCCGGCCGCGCCGGCCCGGCACCGCTGCCGGGCCGGCGTTGCCGGCCTGCGGGGACGGGGGAGGAGGATGGGGTGGTGAACGTCTTCACCGACTACGCCGAGACCCACTGGGTCCCGATCAACGGCGACATGGTCACGGTGCAGACCGTGGACGCCGCCGGAACGCGGGAGACCCACGTCCTCTCCGTCCCCGAGGCGCTGGCGCAGTTCAAGGTCAAGTACCCGTTCATCGACGACGCCATGGCCGCCGAGCTCTTCGCCCGCGGCGGCTGACGCGGGGGAGCCGCACCTCACGCAACAGTCCACGACGCAGCGCCGTTGCACCTGGTGTGACGCTCCGCTTCTCGGTCCTCGGTGACTCCCTGGCCTTCGGCACCGGTGCCGCCTCGCCGGCCGACACCCTCGGCGCCCGGCTCACCCGCGAGCTCGAGGCGGCGGGCCTCCCGGTGCGCCTCGACGTGGTCGCCGTCCCCGGGGCGACGTCGCTGGACCTCGACGCCCAGGTCCGCCGGGCGCCGCGGGACGCCGACGTCGCCCTGCTGGTGGTCGGAGCCAACGACCTGACCCGCCAGGTGCCCCCGGCGCAGGGCGCGGCGGCCCTCGGTGCCGCGGTGGCCGAGCTGCGCCGGCGGGGTACCGCGGTGCTCGTCGTCCCCACCCCGGACCTGTCCGCGGTGGCCTGGGTGCCGCCGGCGTTCCGCGCCGTGGTGGCGGCCGTCTGCGACCAGGTGCGCACCCGGCAGACCGCCGCCGCGGAGGCGGCCGGCGGGGTCGTCGCACCGGTGGCGCCTGCGCTGTCCGCGCGGTTCGCCGCGGAGCCGGGGCTGTTCTCCGCCGACCGGTTCCACCCGTCCTCGGCCGGCTACGCGCTGGTCGCCGAGGCGCTGGCCCCGCACCTGCTGGCCCTGGTCGAGCGCCGCGCCGCGGCCTGAGCCGGCCGCCGAGATCCGCGGTCTCGTGGTCTCCCGGCTCGGGTGGCCCCGAGACCGCAGATCTCGGCAGCGGGGCCGGGAGGCAGCGGGAGCCGGGAGCAACGACGACGGCGGCCGCCCCTCGCGGGACGGCCGCCGTCATCAGTGCCCCGGGTCAGGGGCGGTGGTCAGCTGGCCGGCACGGCCCCGGCGCGGAGCGCGCCGAGCAGGTCGTGGTTCAGCCGGGAGATGGTCTCCATCGAGATGCCCTTCGGGCAGACCGCGGAGCACTCACCGATGTTGCTGCAGCCGCCGAAGTCCTCGGCGTCCTGCTGGGCCACCATCTTGAGCACCCGGGTGTCCCGCTCGGGCTGGCCCTGGGGGAGCAGCCCGAGGTGGGCGACCTTGGCGGCGGTGAACAGCATCGCCGAGCCGTTGGGGCAGGCCGCCACGCAGGCACCGCATCCGATGCAGGTCGCGGCGTCGAACGCGGCGTCGGCGTCCTTCTTCGGCACCGGGACGGCGTGCGCGTCGGGAGCGGTGCCGGTGGGAACGCTGATGAACCCGCCGGCGGAGATGATCCGGTCGAACGCCGAGCGGTCGACCGCGAGGTCCTTGACCACCGGGAACCCGCCGGAGCGCCACGGCTCGATGTCCAGCACGTCGCCGTCGTTGAACGAGCGCATGTGCAGCTGGCAGACGGTCGCCTGCTCCGGGCCGTGCGCGATGCCGTTGATCATCAGACCGCAGGAGCCGCAGATGCCCTCGCGGCAGTCGTGGTCGAAGGCCACCGGGTCGTCGCCGTCGAGGATCAGCTTCTCGTTGAGCACGTCGAGCATCTCGAGGAAGGACATGTCGGGCGAGACGTCGGTGACGTGGTAAGTCACCATCTTGCCCTTCTGCGTCCGGTCCCGCTGACGCCAGATGCGCAGGGTCAGGCTCATCGTGCGTGGCTCTGTGCTGGTCACTTGTAGCTCCGCTGGGCGAGGTGGACGTTCTCGAACTCGAGGGCCTCGCGGTGCAGCACCGGCGGCACGCCCTCCGGGGTGTACTCCCACGCGGCGACGTAGGCGTAGTTCTCGTCGTCGCGCAGCGCCTCACCCTCAGGCGTCTGGCTCTCGGCCCGGAAGTGCCCGCCGCAGCTCTCGTTGCGGTGCAGCGCGTCGACGCACATCAGCTCGGCGAGCTCGATGAAGTCGGCGACCCGGCCGGCGTGCTCGAGGTTCTGGTTGAAGATGCCCTGCTCGCCGGAGACCTTGACGTTGGTCCAGAACTCCTGGCGGATCTCCGGGATCCGGTCGAGCGCCTTGCGCAGGCTCTCCTCCGACCGCTCCATGCCGCACAGGTCCCACATGAGCTTGCCCAGCTCCCGGTGGAACGAGGCGACCGTGCGGGTGCCGTTGATCGACAGCAGCTTCTCGGTCTGGGCGCGGACGCCCTGCTCCGCCTCGACGACCGCCGGGTGGGTGGTGTCGACCTTCGGGAAGGGGCCGTCGGCCAGGTAGTCGTTGATCGTGTTCGGCAGCACGAAGTAGCCGTCGGCCAGGCCCTGCATGAGGGCGCTGGCGCCCAGCCGGTTCGCGCCGTGGTCGGAGAAGTTGGCCTCACCGATCACGAACAGACCCGGGATCGTGGACTGCAGGTCGTAGTCGACCCACAGCCCGCCCATCGTGTAGTGGACCGCCGGGTAGATGCGCATGCCGGTCTCGTACGCGTCCTCCCCGGTGATCCGGTTGTACATGTCGAAGAGGTTGCCGTACTTGGCCTCGATCGCCTTGCGGCCGACCCGCTGGATGGCGTCGGAGAAGTCCAGGTACACGCCCAGCCCGTTCGGGCCCACGCCACGACCCTCGTCGCAGACGTTCTTCGCCTGGCGCGAGGCGATGTCGCGGGGCACCAGGTTGCCGAACGCCGGGTAGATGCGCTCGAGGTAGTAGTCGCGCTCGTCCTCGGGGATCTCCCGCGGGTCGCGGGTGTCGCCGCGCTCCTTGGGCACCCACACGCGCCCGTCGTTGCGCAGCGACTCGCTCATCAGCGTCAGCTTCGACTGGTAGTCGCCGCTGACCGGGATGCAGGTCGGGTGGATCTGGGTGTAGCAGGGGTTGGCGAACAGTGCGCCCCGCTTGTGCGCCCGCCAGGCCGCCGTGACGTTGGAGCCCTTGGCGTTCGTGGACAGGTAGAAGACGTTGCTGTAGCCGCCGGAGGCCAGCACGACGACGTCGGCCATGTGCGAGGTGATCTCGCCGGTGATCAGGTGCCGGACGACGATGCCCCGGGCGCGGCCGTCGACGACGATCAGGTCGAGCATCTCGGTGCGCGGGTGCTGCTCGACGTTGCCCAGCCCGATCTGCCGCTCCAGCGCCTGGTAGGCGCCGTACAGCAGCTGCTGGCCCGTCTGGCCGCGGGCGTAGAAGGTGCGCGACACCTGGGCGCCACCGAAGGAGCGGTTGTCCAGCAGGCCGCCGTACTCGCGGGCGAAGGGCACGCCCTGGGCGACGCACTGGTCGATGATGTTGGTGCTCACCTCGGCGAGGCGGTGCACGTTGTCCTCGCGGGAGCGGAAGTCGCCGCCCTTGACCGTGTCGTAGAACAGCCGGTGCACGCTGTCACCGTCGTTGCGGTAGTTCTTCGCGGCGTTGATCCCGCCCTGCGCGGCGACCGAGTGGGCGCGGCGGGGGCTGTCCTGGAACCAGAAGTTCTTGACCCGGTACCCGGCCTCGGCGAGCGTCGCCGCCGCCGAGCCACCGGCCAGGCCGGTGCCGACCACGATGACCGACAGGCGCCGGCGGTTGGCCGGGTTGACCAGCCGGGCACGGAACTTGCGCTCCTCCCACCGCTGGGCGATGGGGACGTCGCGGGGGGCCTTGGTGTCGGCGATCGGCTCGCCGACGGTGAAGAGCTCGAGAGGCATGGCTGGGAGTTCCCGTCAGTCGATCAGGCCGAAGGCGATGGACAGCGGCACGAGCAGGAAGCCCACGGTGAGCACGGTGGCGACGACGTAGGCCAGCGCGTTCACGGCGCGCTCGCGCTTCTTGTTGGTCTGCCCGAGGGTCTGCGTGGCGGCGAAGATGCCGTGCCGCAGGTGCAGGCCCAGCAGCAGCATCGAGACGACGTAGAAGGCCGTGATCGGGATGTTCGAGAAGCTCGCGACCAGGCGCTCGTACGGCGTGGTGTCGTGCCCGGCCGGGTTCACGGTGCCCAGCGTCAGGTCGAGGATGTGCCAGATGATGAACAGCGCGAGGATGACGCCGCCCCAGCGGACGGTGCGCGAGGCGAAGCTCTGCTGCACCCGCTTCTTCGTCGCGTAGGGCACCGGGCGGGCGCGCTTGGCCTGGCGCCACAGCGAGACGGCGGCCCAGAAGTGCGCCACCACCGACACCAGCAGCACGATCCGGATGATCCAGAGGACCGTCTGGGTCGGCACGGCCGGCTCGCCGATGCTGCGGATCCACCCCGAGTAGTGGTTGAAGGACTCGGCGCCCTCGAAGGCGTGCAGGTTGCCGATCATGTGGGCGATCAAGTACAGGATCATGACGATCCCGCTGACGGCCATGACCGTCTTCTTGACGACCGAGTTGCTGAACCGGCCGGTCTTCGGGGCCCTCCGTGGAGCCTGCTGCGTCGTCATCGTCGCCACGGCACCAAGGTATTCCCTGTGCCCAGTGACACCCAGGTGAACCCGCCGTGACACGGCTCATGTAAGGCGACCCTCACCTGCGGGTCCGCCCGCCGGTGGTGGCACCCGGGGGAGGCGCCGGCCCCCGGAGAGGAGGAGGATCTCCGCCGTTCGGCCCCGCACCCGCCCGCCAGGGCCGGTCAGAGAGGAACTTCGGACGTGCCCGGACCCACTCGCGGCTTCCTCGGCCGCCGTCGCGGCCCCAGCGACCCGCGGCTCCCACCCGGCCAGTACGACGTCGGCGGTGACTGGCCGGTGCTCACCGCCGAACCAACGCCGCGGATCGCGCCCGAGACCTGGACGATCACCGTCGACGGCGAGGTCGAGAACCCGACCACCTGGACCTGGGACGAGGCGCACGCGCTGCCCGCGTCGGCCTACAGCGGCGACATCCACTGCGTCACCACCTGGTCGAAGTTCGACACCCACTTCGCCGGCATCAGCGTCGACTCGCTGCTGGAGGTCGCCAGGCCGACCGCCGAGGGGCGGTTCGTGATGGCGACGTCGAAGACCGGCTACACCACCAACCTGCCGATCGAGGACGTCACCGGCGGCAAGGCCTGGCTGGTGTGGGAGTACGAGGGGCAGCCGTTGCCGATCGAGCACGGCGGCCCGGTGCGCATGCTGGTGCCGCACCTGTACTTCTGGAAGAGCGCCAAGTGGATCAGCAAGATCACGCTGCTCAAGCGCGACCAGCCGGGCTTCTGGGAGCAGAACGGCTACCACGACCGCGGCGACCCGTGGCGGCAGCAGCGGTACCAGGGCGACTGATGGAGGACCCGGGCCCGGACTCGGGCGCCACGTCGGTCACCGCCGGTGGCCCGCCCGGCGGTGGCGGGGCGCCGGCGGGTGGGTGGACCACCGCGACCGTCGCCGGGGTGCGCCGGCCGATCGCCCGCTCGGTGGAGCTCCGGCTCGACGTCCACGACCGGGTCGACCACCTGCCCGGCCAGCACTACGTCGTGCGGCTGACCGCCGAGGACGGCTACACCGCGCAGCGGTCCTACTCCGTCGCCTCCGCGCCGGGCGACCCGCTGGTCGAGCTGTTCGTCGAGCGGCTGGACGACGGTGAGGTGAGCACCTACCTGGCCGACGTCGTCGAACCCGGCGACGAGCTGGAGGTGCGCGGGCCGATCGGTGGCTGGTTCGTCTGGGACGGGCGGACCCCGGCGCTGCTGGTGGGCGGCGGGACCGGTGTCGTCCCGCTGGTGGCGATGGTGCGGCACGCCCGGGACATCGGCCGGCTGGACCTGCTCCGGGTGGCGGTGTCGGCGCGGACGGTGGCCGAGCTGCCGTACGCCGAGGAGCTCGCCGCGGCCGGCGCGCTGGTCGTGACCACCCGGGAGGCGCACGGCATCCGCCCGGCTGCCCGGATGACCGCGATGGACCTGCTGCCGCTGTGGGAGCCGGGGCAGACCGCGTTCGTCTGCGGTTCGGCGGCGTTCGCCGAGGCCGCCAGCCAGCTGCTGGTCGGGCTGGGCGTCGCGCCGTCGGCGATCCGGGTCGAGCGGTTCGGGCCCTCGGCGTCGGAGCAGTCGACGCGCTGACCGAGGGCGGGTTCCGTGCTCGACGAAGGCAAGGCTAACCTCTGCTCGCCTGATCGTTGATCATGAGGAGTCCGCCGTGCCCCGCCGTCCCGTCCGCCGCGCCGCCGTCCTGGTCGCCGGCTTCACCGCTGTCCTCGGGCTGGCCGCCTGCGGCGGCTCAGAGGAGGCGGAGACCGCGGCCGCCGCCGGGTCGTCCCCCTCGTCCGAGGCGTTCCCCGTCTCCATCGAGAACAAGTTCGGCACGACGGAGATCCCGGACGAGCCCGAGCGCGTGGTCACCGTCGGCTTCAACGACCAGGACTTCGTGCTCGCCCTGGGGGTGACGCCGGTCGGCGTCCGGGAGAACCTGGGCGAGTACGACGCCACCCAGCGCCCGTGGGCCCAGGAGCAGCTCGGCGGGGCGGAGCTGCCGACCGTCGGCGGCGCGGAGATCGACGTCGAGGCCGTCGCCGCGCTGGACCCGGACCTGATCGTCGGCGTGTACTCGTACATGGACCAGGCGGTCTACGACCAGCTGTCCGGCATCGCGCCGACCCTCGCGCAGACCGACGAGTACCCCGACGGGGCCACCCCCTGGCAGCAGCAGACCCTGCTCACCGGCCAGGCGCTCGGCCGCGAGGAGCAGGCGCAGGAGCTGGTCGAGGAGGTCGAGGGCCGGTTCGAGCAGGCGATCAGCGACAACCCCGGGTTCGCCGGCACGTCGATCGCCGTGGACCTGACCGGCGTCGGATCAGGCCACTACCTGCTCGGCCAGGACGACCTGCGCACCCAGTTCTTCAGCGACCTCGGCTTCGCCGTCCCCGAGACGAGCACCGACGTCAGCCAGGAGCGCCTGGACCTGCTCGACGCCGAGGTCCTCGTGCTCAACGGGTACACGTCGGAGGACACCGCCGCCGAGCCGTTGCTGGCCGCGCTGAGCGTGGTGACCGAGGACCGCGCCGTCCACCTGGGCCCCTACAGCGGCGAGCTGAGCGCGGCGCTCGGCTACGGCAGCCCGCTGTCGCTGCCCTGGCTGCTCGACCGGGTCGAGCCGGCGCTCGCCGCCGCCGCCGACGGCGACCCGGCCACCGAGGTGCCCGCCCTGACCTGAGGAAGGACCACCGTGTCCCCCACCCCTCGCCGACGCTCGGGGTGGGACCCTGCACGGGGCCGGACCGGGAGGGTGTGCGGGTGATCGAGCTCGACCGGCTGACCAAGCGGTACCGGGCACGGACGGCGGTGGAGGACCTCACCGCCCGGGTCGAGCCCGGCCGGGTCACCGGCTTCCTGGGGCCCAACGGGTCGGGCAAGACCACGACGATGCGGTGCGTCCTCGGGCTCACCCGGCCCACCGCAGGTGGGGCCACCGTGCTGGGCGTGCCCTACGCCGAGCTGCGCGAGCCGATGCGCAGCGTCGGCGCGCTGGTCGACCCGCGCGCCCGGCACCCCGGGCGGACCGCCTACCGCCACCTGCTGGCGCTGGCGCAGAGCAACGCGCTGCCCCGGGGCCGGGTCGACGAGGTGGTCGACCTGGTCGGACTGGCCGATGTCGCGGGAGAGCGGGTGCGCGGGTTCTCCCTGGGCATGGGGCAGCGGCTGGGCATCGCCGTCGCGCTGCTGGGCGACCCGGAGGTGCTGATCCTCGACGAGCCGGTCAACGGGCTGGACCCCGACGGGATCCGCTGGGTGCGGGAGCTGCTGCGCGACCTGGCCGACGAAGGGCGCACGGTGCTGGTCTCCAGCCACCTGATGAGCGAGATGCAGGACACCGCCGACCACCTGCTGGTGATGGGTCGCGGCCGGTTGCTCGCCGACGTGCCGATGGCCGAGCTGCTGGGCGCGGACGCCGTCGTCCGGGTGCGCACTCCCCAGCGGGCGGCGCTCGCCGGCGCGCTGCAGCGGGCCGGCGCCCAGGTATCCGCGGAGCCCGACGGGGCCCTGGCCGTGCGGGGGATGGCCCCCGAGCAGGTCGGCGACGTCGCGTTCGCCGTCGGCGCGCCGGTGCACGAGCTGGCCCGGGCGACGACCTCGTTGGAGGCGGCGTACTACGCGCTCACCGGGGACGACGTCGAGTACCGGGCCGGCACCCGGTGACCGGGCTGCTGCGCGGTGAGTGGACCAAGCTCACCTCGCTGCGCTCCACCTGGTGGGCGGCCGCCGTGTACGCACTCCTCGCGGTCGGGTTCGGCTGGCTGGCGGCCGCCACCACGCCGTCCGCCGCCGACGCGGGCGATGCCGGGGGGATCGCGCTGATCGGCTTCGGCTTCGCCCAGCTCGTGGTGGTCGTCCTGGGCGTCGTCGTCGGCGCGGGGGAGTTCACCAGCGGCATGGTGCTGGCCTCGCTGGCCGCGGTGCCCCGGCGGGTGCGGTGGCTGGCGGGCAAGACCGTCGTCGTCGCCGGAGCCGTCGGGGTGCTGACCGCGGTGCTCGCGCTGGGCTGCTGGCTGGCCGCGCGGACGTCGACCGGGGTGCCGGGCGGGGTGCCGCTGACCGGATCCGGGGTGGGCGGCGCCCTGCTGCTGCAGGTCGCCGGAGCCGGGCTGACCGCAGTGCTGGCGGTCGGGCTGGGCGCGGCGCTGCGGTCGACGGCCGGCGGGGTCGGCGCGGGCATCGGGCTGGTGCTGGGTCTGCCGGTGGTGCTGCCGCTGTTCGGCGACCTCGCCACGTCGGTGGCGCAGGCGCTGCCGGTGCTGCGGGTCGCCGGGGTGCCCTTCCTGGCCGACGGTCCCGGCTGGGCGGTGGGCCTGGCCGTCACGGCCGCCTGGGCCGGCGGCAGCTGGCTGCTCGCCGCGGTGCTGCTGGTCCGCCGCGACGTCTGACGGGTGTGCGCGGTGCCCCAGCGGGTAGTGCGCGGCCGGACCGCGGCGCACCTCGCCCGGCCATCAGGGCAGGAGAGGAGCACCGTGGCCATCCGCGAGGAGGACGCCCGGGAGGAGCTCGGCGAGACGCCGGGGCCGACCGAGGACGAACTGCAGCAGGCGTTCGACACCATCGTCAGCGACGGCGCGCAGCGTCTGCACCGCAGCTGGCGGGAGGTCCTCACCACCGGCTTCGCCGGCGGCCTGGAGGTGGCCACCGGGGTCCTGCTGCTGCTCGCGGTCTACGCCGAGACCGGCAGCCACCTGCTGGCCGGCCTCGCCTTCTCGGTGGGTTTCATCGCCCTCCTGCTGGCCCGCAGCGAGCTGTTCACCGAGGGCTTCCTGGTGCCGGTCACCGCGGTGGCGGCCGGCCGGGCCGGCTACGCGCAGCTGGGCAAGCTGTGGAGCGGGACCCTGGTGATGAACCTGCTGGGCGGCTGGCTGGTGGCCTGGCTGGTCGCCCACGCCTTCCCGGAGCTGGGCGACACGGCCATCGAGAGCGCCGCGCACTTCGTGGACGCACCGCTGGACCTCCAGTCGGCCTCGCTGGCGATCCTGGCGGGGATCGCCATCACGCTGATGACCCGGATGCAGCACGGCACCGAGTCGGACGGGGTGAAGGTGGTCGCCGCGGTGGCGGGCGGCTTCCTGCTCGCCGGGCTGCAGCTGTTCCACTCGATCCTGGACTCGCTGCTCATCTTCGTCGCGCTGCACGCCGGTGCACCGTTCGGCTACGGCGACTGGCTGGCCTGGTTCTGGTACACCACGCTGCTCAACATGGCCGGTGGCCTGTTCGTGGTCACCCTGCTCCGGCTGGTCCGCAGCAAGGACATGATCAAGGACGAGCGCGCCGCGGCCGGCGACGACTGAACGGTCAGCCCCGGACCGCGCGGCGCATCGCCGTCACGTAGCGGTCCAGGGCCAGGGACTGCACCCGGCTGCTGATCGGAGCGCCCAGGCGGGCGAGCGGGGTGGCCAGCCGGGAGAAGGCGCGCAGCTCGTAGTGCACCTCGCCGTCGGGCGCCCGCGTGACGACGAAGCTCTCCTCGCCGCTTTCCGGGTGGCCGGGGAGCGTGCCGTAGCCGAACCCGCGGCGGTCCGGCTCGTCGACCACCCAGACGACCCGGCACGGGATGTCCAGACCCAGCCGGCGCAGCCCGGCGGTCATGAGGACGACGGTGCCGACCGTGCTGGCCGGTCCGCTGGCCTGGATCCGCAGGCCGGCGGCGCGCTGGGCCGCCCAGCGGAACACCGCGGCGGCGGCGCGGTCGAACTCCGTCGCGCCCGAGCCGATCCGCTCGCGGCGGTCGACGTGGTCGTAGCCGGCCGGCAACTCGGCGTCCCGGGTGGCGCCCACCTCGGGGTAGGTGAACGGTGCGTCGGCCAGCTGGGTGAGCGTCGTGCGGCGGAGGATTCCCACCCGGCCAGTGTGCCCGGCCGGTCAGGGCCGGGCGCTGTGCGCCCTCAGGCGGTGCTCCAGCTGCGTGACCAGCGCCGGCAGCTCGTCCGCGGGAACGGCCCCACCCAGCCAGAAGCCCTGGATCTCGTCGCAGCCCAGGGCGCGGAGGTCCCGCCACGTCGCGGCGCTCTCCACGCCCTCGGCGACCACCCGCAGCCCGAGGTCGTGCGCCAGCCCGATGATCGCCCGCACGATCGTCCGCGAGCCGGCGTCGGTCAGCATGCCCATCACGAACGACCGGTCGATCTTCAGCGTCTGCACCGGCAGCCGGGTGAGGTAGGCCAGCGAGGCGTGCCCGGTGCCGAAGTCGTCCACCGACAGACCGACGCCGAGCACCCGCAGCTGGCGCAGCACCTCCAGCGCCCGCGTCGGGTCGTCCATCACGGCGGTCTCGGTGATCTCCAGCTCCAGCGCGCCCGGGGCCACCCCGGCATCGCCCAGCAGCGCGGCGATGCGCCCGGGCAGCGTCAGGTCGCCGAGGCTGCGCGCGGAGAGGTTGACGGCGACCCGCAGCGGGCGGCCGGCGTCGGCCCAGCTGCGGCTGTCGGCGAGCGCCTGCACCAGGACGGCGTCGGTGAGCTCGTGGACCAACCCGGTGTGCTCGGCCAGGTCGATGAACGACCCGGGCAGCAGGAGGCCCCGGCGGGGGTGCTCCCAGCGCAGCAGGCCCTCCACCCCGATCACCCGGCCCGTGCGCAGGCACGCCTGCGGTTGGTAGTGCAGCCGCAGCTCGCCGGCGGAGACGGCCCGGCGCAGCTCGCCGTGCAGCACCAGGCGGTCGGCGTCGAAGGTGTCGATCGCGGGGGAGTAGACGACCAGCCCCGTCCGGTGGGCCCGGGCGTCGGAGAAGGCGACGTCGGCCCGGCGCAACAGCTCGGTCGGCTCGGTCACGGGGCCGGCCGCCAGCCCGGCGGACGCCGAGAGGTCCAGCACCAGGTCGCCCAGCCGCACCGGCTGCTGCAGCGCGGCGAGCAGCTGCGCGGACGAGGTCTGCGGGTCCGCGGCGGCCGGCCCGATGAGCAGCACGCCGAACTCGTCGCCACCCAGGCGCGCCACCAGGGCACCGGGCGGCGCGTCGTCGGTCAGCCGGGCCGCGACCGCGCACAGGAGGTCGTTGGCGGTGTCGTGGCCGAGGGTGGCGTTCACGTCGCCGAAGCCGTCGAGGTCGATGAGGAGCAGGGCGGGCGGAGGGCCGGCGTCGACTCCGAGCGCGGTGGCCAGACCGGAGAAGAAGGACTCGCGGTTGGCCAGCCCGGTGAGGAGGTCGTGGCTGGCCCGGTAGGAGAGGTCGGTCTCGGCGCACGCCCGGCGGCGGTGCTCGCGCTTGAGCTGAGCCCCGCGCCGGGCGCCGAAGCCGATCATGAACAGGTGGCTGCCGGCCAGCAGCAGGACCAGGTGGTCGACCGGCACCGGCCCCTGGGACCAGCGGTCCAGGGCGTCCGGCAGGTCCCAGGCCGCGCTGGCCGCGCCGAGGGCGACGGTGAGGAGCACGACCACGCCGAACTCCGCCAGCACCGTGCGGCGCAGCTCGGTCGCGTTCCGCCCCGTGCCTCGCATGCCGCCTCCTGGCGCTGCTGGCGCCGGCCGTCCGTGACCGAGTGCCCGAACCGAACATGGTGGTGTGCACCCGATCGGCCGGGGGAGGTTGCGGCGGGCCGGTCATCCGTTCGGGGGGCCGGAGCCCGGACCGGGGGCGGTACGTTGTGCCCACTGTGCTGCCCGCCGTCACCGCCACCCGCTACGTCACCCCGTTGCGCGAGGGTGGCTCGCTGCCCGGCCTCATGGAGGCCGACGACCTGGGCACCTACGTGGTCAAGTGGCGGGCGGCCGGGCAGGGCGTGAAGGTGCTCGCCGCCGAGGTCGTCTGCGGTGAGCTGGCCCGCCGGCTGTCGCTGCCGGTGCCGGCGCTCGTCACCGTCGACGTCGCGCCCGAGCTCGCGGTGGGGGAGCCGGACTTCGAGGTGCAGGAGCTGCTGCGCAACTCGGCCGGGGTGAACCTGGGCATGGACTACCTCCCCGGCGCGCTGGACTTCGAGGCCGGCGCCGCCCAGGTGTCGCCGGAGCTGGCCGGGCGGGTGCTCTGGTTCGACGCGCTGATCGGCAACGTCGACCGGTCCTGGCGCAACCCGAACATGCTGTTCTGGCACGGCCGGCTGCACCTGATCGACCACGGCGCCTCGCTCACCTTCCACCACAACTGGGCCGGGGCCGCCGCCGCGGTCACCCGCCCCTACGACGCCGCCCAGCACGCGCTGGTCGAGTGCGAGCCCGACGTGCCGGGCGCCGACGCGGCGCTGGCCTCCCGGGTCACCCCGCAGCTGCTGACCGAGGTGCTCGCGCTGGTGCCCGACGCGTGGCTGGAAGGGCCCACGCCTGACGAGGGGCCTGCGACCGTGCGCGCCCGCTACGTCGACCAGCTGCTGGCCCGGCTCGCCGCCCGCGACGCCTGGCTGCCCGGCCTGGTCGCCAGCGCCCGGGCCGGCGGTGCCGGACGGCGGTCGGCGCCCCGTGGGCAGAACCGGCCGTCCTGGCTGGGGCCGCCGCCGCCCGAGGGGGTGACGCAGCGGTGAAGCAGACCTTCGAGTACGCCGTGCTGCGGGTGGTGCCGCGGGTCGAGCGGGGGGAGTGCCTCAACGCCGGGGTGCTGGTCTACTGCCGGCAGCTGGACTACCTGGGCGCCCGGCTGCACCTGGACGTCGACCGGCTGCGCGCGCTCGACCCGACCGCCGACCCGGCGGCCATCGACGCCGCGCTGCAGGCGGCCGGCGACGTCTGCGCGGCCGAGCCCGCCGCGGGGGCGGCCGGCCGGGAGGTGCTGGGCTCGCGGTTCCGCTGGCTCACCGCCCCGCGCAGCACCGTCGTCCAGCCGGGCCCGGTGCACACCGGGCTGACCGCCGACCCCGACGCCGAGGCCGACCGGCTGCTGAGGTTGCTGGTCCTCCCCGTCGAGGGCTGAGGGGAACTGCTCCGGGTCACGGCAGCCCGGAGCCGGGGAACCACCGAGCGACGAGGTCGTAGGCCGCCTGCAGCTCGGGGCCGGCGTCCGCGTAGGGCGTCGGGTCGACGTGGGCGTCGATCCGGCGGCCGAACTCCAGGTCGAGCCCGCTGACCCCGTCGCCCACGCCCACGCCGACGCGGAGGCGGGAGGCCCGCCACTGGAACTCCAGATCGGGTCGGTGGCCGGTCTCCTCCTCCAGCTCCTCCGCCAGCGCGGCCAGGTCGTTGACCACGTCTCCGACGGACAGCAGCCCGACCCGGCGAACGGTCCGCCAGATGCCGGTCGTGTCGCCCGACCACGTCGGCAGGCCGGGGAGCGCTGCGGTCAGCTGACCAGGGGAGAGGACGGTTCGGGTGACCATGCCAGCAGCCTGCCGGTGCGCACCGACAGGACCGTTCTGTCCGACCCGCCCGGTAGACCACCGGCATGGAGATCACCGCGGTGGGCGTCGCCGCCACCGACCTGCGCCGGGCCGTCGCCTTCTACGAACTGCTCGGGTTCCGCTTCCCGACGTTCGACGACGGCGAGGAGCACGTGGAGGCCACGCCGGGCACCGGGGCGCGGCTCATGATCGACACGATCGCGATGCTGACCGAGCTGCTCGGGGAGGCGCCCCGGCCGGGCACCGGCGCGGCGTTCGCGAGCAACCTCGGCAGCCCGGCAGAGGTCGACGAGGTGGTCGCCCGGGTGGCCGCGGCCGGGCACACGGTGGTGCTGGCGCCGTGGGACGCCCCGTGGGGGCAGCGCTACGCCACCGTCGCCGACCCCGACGGCTACCGGGTCGACCTCTACGCGCCGCTGCCCGGCTGACGATCCGGGGCCAGCAGGCTGTCGACCTGCGCGGCGAGCTCCGGGTCGGTGTCGGTGAACGGGGCGAGCGCCTCGTCGGTCCGGCGGGCGTACTCGACGTCCAGCTCCGTCACGCCTCCGGCGGAGTGCGTCGTCAGGAAGACGCGCAACGTGCGCCACCGGACGTCGACGTCGGGGTGGTGGTCCAGCTCGTCGGCGGCCACGGCCAGGTCGGCCATCACCTCGGCCGCGTCGGCGAAGTCGATGCCCTGCACCGTCCGTTCGATGCCGGAGGTGTCACCCGACCACTCGGGCAGATCGGCGAGAGCGGCGGTGAGCTGGTCGGGCGTCAGCGGGGTGCGGCGGGCCATGCCCCGATCCTGCCGCTCAGACGTGCAGGCCGCACTCGACCTTGTTCTTGCCGGCCCAGCGGCCGGCGCGGGGGTCCTCGCCGGAGGCGACGGGGCGGGTGCACGGCGCGCAGCCGATGGAGGCGTAGCCGATCTCCTGCAGCGGGTTCACCGGCACCTGGTGCTCGGCGATGTAGGCGTCGACGTGCTCCTGCGTCCAGGCCGCGAGCGGGTTGACCTTCACCATGCCCCGCTTGGCGTCCCAGTCGACGACCTTGGTGCCCGCCCGGGTCACCGCCTCGTCGCGGCGCACCCCCGAGCCCCAGGCGACGAAACCGGCCAGTGCCTGTGCCAGCGGCTGCACCTTGCGCAGCGAGCAGCACAGGTCCGGGTCGCGCTCGTACAGCTTGGCTCCGTGCTCGGCGTCCTGCTCGGCCACCGACTGCGGCGGCTGCACGTTGTGCAGCGTGATCGGCAGCACGCCGGTGATCCAGTCGCGGGTGCCGATGGTCTCGGCGAAGTGGTACCCGGTGTCGAGGAACACGACGTTGACCCCGGGGACGGCGCGGCTGGCCAGGTGCGCCAGCAGCCCGTCGGCCATGCTCGAGGTGATCGCGAACCCGTCGCCGAAGGTCTCCCCGGCCCAGGTCAGCACGGCGAGGGCCTGCTCGATCGGGTCGGCGATGCCCGCGAAGCGTGCGTCGGCCTCGGCGGCCAGCTCCGGTGTCGGCTGGACGAGGGACGTGGTCACGGTCGGTTCACCCCAGTTCCGGTCAGGTGCACGGTGAAGGTGCGCAGGCACGCGGTGCAGTGCCAGCCTTCACCCTCCGGGACGAGGTCCTCGTCTCCGCAGTACGGGCAGTGGAACACCGGGAGCTGGCGAGTCCTTCCCGGCCGCGCCGGCTCGGTCGGCTCGCTCACCTCAGACCAGCCATTCCTCTTCTGCGCGCGAGACGTAGGCGGCGAACCGCTCGCCGGGCTCGCGGCGCTCGAGGTAGCCGCGGAGCACGCGCTCGCAGTAGTCCGCGGTCTCCTCCTTGGTGATCTTGTGGCCGCGGAACTTGCGGCCGAAGGAGGCCTCGACCCCGAGGTGACCGCCCAGGTGGACCTGGAAGCCCTCGACGCTCTCGCCCTCGGCGTTGCGGACGATCATGCCCTTGAAGCCGATGTCGGCGGTCTGGAACCGGGCGCAGCTGTTCGGGCAGCCGTTGACGTTGATCCCGATGGGCTCGTCGAAGTCCGGCAGCCGCCGCTCCAGCTCGGCGTACAGCTCCTGGGCGTGCTGCTTGGTCTCGACGATCGCCAGCTTGCAGAACTCCAGCCCGGTGCAGGCCATGGTGCCGCGGCGGAAGGCGCTGGGTCGCACCAGCAGGTCGTGCTCGGCCAGCGCGTCGACCAGGTCCTCGACGCGGGCGTCCGGGACGTCGAGGATCACCAGCTTCTGCTGGGTCGTCGTCCGGATCCGCCCGCCCTGGGTGCCGTACTCCTCGGCGAGGTCGGCGATCCGGGTCAGCAGCGTGCCGCTGAGCCGGCCGGTGCGCAGTGCGAAGCCGAGCGCGTTGAGGCCGTCCTTCTGCTTGCTGACGCCGACGTGGTCGCGCTGGTCGTGCTTGGCCGGCGCCGGGGCGGGGCCGTCGGGGAGCTGCTCGTGCAGGTACTCGTCCTGCAGCACCTGACGGAACTTCTCCGGGCCCCAGTCGGCCATCAGGAACTTGATCCGGGCGTGGTTGCGGGACCGGCGGTAGCCGTAGTCGCGGAAGATCGCGGTGCACGCCGCCCAGACGTCGGTCACCTGGTCGGGGCGGACGAACACCCCGATCCGCTTGGCGAACATCGGGTTGGTCGACAGACCGCCACCGACCCACAGGTCGTAGCCGGCCTCGCCGTCGGCGTTCACCACACCGACGAAGGAGACGTCGTCGATCTCGGGCTCGGTGCAGTGGTCGACGCACCCGGACATCGACGTCTTCCACTTGCGCGGCAGGTTGCTGAACTGCGGGTCGCCCAGGTACTTCTCCACGGTCTGGGCCAGCACCTCGGAGGCGTCGATGACCTCGTCCTCGAGCACCCCGGCCAGCGGGCAGTTCAGCATGACCCGGGGGACGTCACCGCAGGCCTCGGTGGTGGAGAGCCCGATGGACTCCAGTCGCCGCCAGATCTCCGGAACGTCCTCGATCCGGATCCAGTGCAGCTGCACGTTCTGCCGGTCGGTCACGTCGGCGACGTCCCGGCCGAACTCCGTGCTGATGCCGCCGATGACCCGCAGTTGCTCGGTGGTCAGCTGCCCGCCGTCGATGCGCACCCGCAGCATGAAGTACTCGTCCTCGAGCTCCTCGGGCTCCAGCACGGCGGTCTTGCCACCGGGGATGCCCTGGGCCCGCTGGGTGTAGAGCCCCATCCAGCGCATCCGGCCGCGCAGGTCGCCGGGGTCGATGCCGCCGAACCCGGTGTGCGCGTAGATGTCGAGGATCCGCTGGCGGACGTCCAGCCCGTCGGAGTCCTTCTTCATCCGCTCGTTCGGGTTCAGCGGCTCGCGGTAGCCCAGCGCCCACTGCCCCTGTCCGCGGACGGGGCGGTTGCTGCTGCGAGTGGGGGTCGACACGTCAGTCGTTCTCCTCTGCGCCGGCACGGGAGCGTGCGCGACGCGGCCGGGTGTGGGTGCAGCAGGGAGGCTGCGGGGGGAGCGGGGCCGGGGTCAGCGCGCGGCGCGACAGGCGGCGCTGGAGACCCGCGCCAGGTCGACGTGCAGGCGCGACACGAGCAGGGCGCCGCAGTCCGTCACGCTTCGATGGTGCCACACCGGCCCGGCGGTGGCGCTCGGTCGCTGTGCTCAGTCGGCGGCGGGGACGCCGAAGGAGCGCCAGGCGCTCTCGAGCTCGATGAGCTCGGCGACCTGCGGCGGCATCGTGCCGGCGACGACGTCGGCCAGGGTCACGTTCTCCAGCACCCGCCGGTAGCCCTCCCGGGCGGCCACCCACACGTTGGCCAGCGACGCGGCGGGCCCCGGGTACTCGACGTCCTCGGGTCGCTGGCCGTGCACCTCGGCGAGGAAGCCCTGCTCCACCCGCATCACCCGGGCGATGGAGACCTCCGACGGGGGCAGGGCGAGGCGGTAGCCGCCCTCCCGGCCGCGCTGGCTGGTGACCAGCCGGGCGTGCTGCAGGTCGCCGAGGATCGCCTGCAGGAACCGGGCGGGGATGCCCTGGGCCTGGGCGATCCGCTCCGACGTCAGCGACTCGGGAGCCACGGAGGCCAGCTCGACGGCCGCCCGCACCGCGTAGTCGACCCGGGCTGAGATGCGCACGGCGCTCATCCTGCCGTGTCTGGTTGGCTGGCCCGCGTGTTCCAGCTGAGGTTCACCACGTTGGTGGAGGCGCCGCTCACCGTCGCCTTCGACGTGGCGCGGTCCCTCGGCCGGCCGTGGCCGCAGCCGCTGCGGGAGGTCGCCTCCGACCGGCCGTGGTCCGACGTCTACGAGGCGGTGCCGGGCCGGGGCCTGCGCCGGCTGGTGCACACGCGGCACTTCTCGGCCACCGGCGCCGGCACTCTGGTCGAGGAGCAGGTCGACGGGGAGACGTCGCTGCCCGGCGTGCTCGGCGGGCTGGTCGACCAGACGCTGCTGCGCGGCCGCGTCGTCCGCGCGATGCAGGCCCACCTGGACGCCTTCGCCGCAGCGGCCGCCGAGCGGGCCCTGGCGGTGACCCAGGTGGTCGGCGCCGCGCTGGTCGACGACCGGCGACGGGTGCTCGTCGCGCAGCGCGGGTCGGGGCCGCTGGCCGGGCTGTGGGAGTTCCCCGGGGGCAAGGTCGAGCCGGGGGAGGCCGACCTCGACGCGCTGGTGCGGGAGTGCCGCGAGGAGCTCGGCGTCGTGATCGCCCCGCAGTCGTTCCTGGGGGAGGTGCCGCTGGACGGCGTCGTCGCCGGGGGCGCGCCCGGGTCGTCGACGCTGCGGGTGTGGTGGGGGCGGGTGACCGGCGGCGAGCTGGTGGCGCACGAGCACACCGAACTGCGCTGGGTGGCCGACGACGAGCTCGAGGAGCTCGACTGGATCCCCGCCGACCGCCCGCTGCTCCCCGCCGTCCGCGCCCTCCTCGCCCTGTAGCCCCAGCTCCTTTCGCTTTCCGCGCCGAAAGCGAGGGCGGGGGGCTCGCTTTCGGCGCGGAAAGTGGTGTTCGGGGCGGTCTCCCTGTGGACGACGGGTTCACGGTGGGTCCCGGTGCGTCAGGGTCCCCGTTCGTGGTGCCTCGTCGACCTCTTCCGCACGGCGTCTTCCTCGGTTCCCACGCGGTGGCGGAGGGACTGCTGACCCGGGAACAGCTGCTCCGGCTCTACCGGCGCGTCCTGCGCAACGTGTACGCGGAACCGGGGCTGCCCTTCGACCACGAGCTCAGGTCGCGGGCGGCAGCCCTGTTGATCCCGGCGGACGCCGTCCTCGGCGGTCGGTCTGCTGCGGTGTGGTGGGGAGCCCCGACTGCGGGGCCCGTCGATCCGGTCACGGTGATCGTGCCGCCAGCATCCGCCTGGCGGGGCCCGCAGGGCGTGCGGGTGCACCGCAGCCTCCTCTCCCCCGGGGACGTGACCACGGCGGCGGACGGGCCGCGGATCACCTCCGCTGAGCGCACCGCGTGGGACGTCGCGACGCTGGAGCGCACGCTGGACGCGGTGGCCTGCCTGGACGGCATGGCGCACGCGCAGACGTTGAGCGGGGGCGTGATCCGGGCGCTCGTGGCCGGTGCGCCGGGCCGCTGGCGTGGCCGGCGGGCAGCGTCGGCGTTGTCCCTCGTGGACGGGCGGGCGCAGAGCCCGCCCGAGTCCTGGCTGCGCGTCGCTTGTCACCTCGCCGGACTCCCCGCGCCCGTCCCGCAGTTCGACGTCGTGGACCGGGGGAAGTGGCTCGGCCAGGTGGATCTCGCCTGGCCCGAGGCGGGACTGATCGTCGAGTACGAGGGTGCCTACCACTTCGAGGGCGAGCAGATCGTCAAGGACGACGCCCGTTACGAGCGGCTGATCGCGGCGGGGTGGCGGGTCATCCGTCTGCTCGCCGCAGACCTGAGAGACCTCGACGCCGTCGTCGCGCGGATCAGAGCAGCGCTGTGACCGGACCCCGATTCGCTTTCCGCGCGGAAAGCGAGGTGGACCGCGTCGATGGTGCGCACACGGGAGGTGGCATCGGCGTGTCCGCGTGTGTCTCGCCCCACACGCAAGATCGTTCGCCGCACTCCGTCCCAACCTGGAAATCCCGAGGTGGGCGGCGCCGGTGTTGCACGGATGTTTCGGGTCGGGCGCAGCAGTCCTGAGCAGAGGTCACAAGTTGGTGACGGTCGTGGACGGCCCCTTCGGGGCTGCTTACTGTCCTCCCCGTCCGCTCTGCACGACCGGGTGTCTGCCAGATGCGTACGAACTCGTCACCGACCGGCCACCTCGCCGTCACCGGCAGGTCCCGGTTCCCGACCGCCTCCCGTGCCAGTCGCGGGTCGAGGAGGAAATCGAACGTGAAGTTGAGCAAGCGCAGCGCGATGCTCATCGCTGCCGGGGTCTCCGGCACGATGGTGCTGTCCGCGTGCGGCGGCAGCAGTGACAGCGGTGGCGGCGGGAACGAGTCCGGCGGCGGGCGTGTCGTGTTCGGCGAGTCCACCGACTTCCCGGAGAACCTCTTCCCGAACATCGCCGCCGGGAACGCGGTGTCGACCGCCAACATCATCCACGGGGTCCTGCCCGGCGCCTTCAACGCGCTGCCGGACTTCAGCGTGGTCTACAACGAGGACCTGCTGACCGAGGAGCCGACCCTCGAAGAGGTCGACGGGCAGCAGGTGAACACCTACACGATCAGCCCCGACGCGGTCTGGAGCGACGGCACTCCGATCACCGCCGACGACTTCGAGTTCACCTGGCGCAGCAGCCGCTCCGGTGACCCGGCGGACGGTGGCTGCCCGGCGAACCTGTCGACCACCGGCTACGAGCAGATCGCCTCGGTCGAGGGCTCGGGCGACGACAACAAGACCGTCACCGTCACCTACGAGACCCCGTTCTCCGACTGGCAGTCGCTGTTCAGCGGCGACTTCGGCGGGGGCATCCTGCCCGCCCACCTGATGGACGACGACGACCCGGTGGCGCTCTGCGAGACCCTGACCGCCGGCTGGCCGATCGCCCAGGGCCTGCCCGAGGACATCTCCGGTGGCCCGTGGCAGGTCAAGGCGGAGAACATCGACGTCGGCAACCAGGTCGTCGTCCTGACGCCGAACCCCGAGTGGTGGGGCGAGGGGCCGAACCTCGACCAGCTCGTCATCCAGAACATCGGCAACGACCCGACGACTGCCGTCCAGGGTCTGCAGTCCGGTGAGCTCGGCGTCATCTACCCCCAGCCGCAGCTCGACCTGGTCGACCAGGTCGAGGGGCTGGCGCCGAACGTCGAGAGCGACATCACCTTCGGTCTGTCCTTCGAGCACCTGGACTTCAACGCCACGGGCCCGATCCTGAGCTCGCTGCCCGTCCGCCAGGCCTTCACCATGGCGCTGGACCGCCAGGAGATCGTCGACCAGACCGTGGGTCAGTTCTCCAGCGACGCCGAGGTGCTGCAGAACCGCATCTACTTCAACAACCAGCCGCAGTACGAGGACACCGCTCCCGACCAGTACAAGGAGCAGAACACCGAGCAGGCCCGGGCCCTGCTGGAGAGCGACGGCTGGGTCGCCGGCCCCGACGGTATCTACGTCAAGGACGGGCAGCGCCTGTCGGTCCAGATCGACACCACCGCCAACAACCCGCTGCGGCAGACCACCATCGAGGTCATGATCCCGCAGCTGGCCGAGGCGGGCATCGAGGCGACGTTCAACGCGAACCCGGACATCTTCGAGAGCGCCGAGTCGCCCACCTCCCTGGAGGGTGGCGGTTTCCAGGCCGCGCTCTTCGCGTGGGTCGGGTCGCCGTTCCGCGGCGCCACGCAGTCGATCTACACCCAGCCGCAGGGTGACAACATCCAGCAGAACTACTCGCGGCAGGGCACCCCGGAGATCGACGCCCTCTTCGCCGAGTTCGTGAGCGAGCCCGACCCCGAGGCGCAGGCCGAGCTGGGCAACCAGATCGACGCCCTGCTCTGGGAGCAGGTCGCCACGGTCCCGCTGTACCAGAAGCCGACCTTCATCGCGTACCAGAGCTCGATCAACGGCGTCGAGGACAACTCGACCCAGGCTGGTCCGCTGTGGAACTCGGCGACCTGGACCGTCGACAACTGACCTCGGGGCCCGAGCACGCACCAGCGGCTCCGAGCGTCACCAGCACTGAGCACCACCAGCACTGAGCACCACCAGAGCCCGGCGCCGCCGTCCTGACGGCGCCGGGCGCCGGATCCGCGGCCCCCTGGGACCTCCCTCCTGGGGGGCCGTGGCTCGTCCGGGGCCGAGGCGCGTCGATCGCGTCCACCGCCCCGGAGCGGCCGGCGGTGGTCCCCGCTCACCGCCGGCCGGCGGGGCCCGAGAGTCGGCCGACTGCGGGCCATCCGGACGCTCCGCACACCTCGTCGTCCCGCACCGGACGGCTTTCGCTCCCGGCGTAAGGTCACCGCATGTTCTTCTTCACGATCCGGCGTCTGCTCGCGTCGGTCCTCGTGTTGCTGGTCAGCTCGTTCCTGGTCTTCGCGCTGTGCGCGGCCAGCTTCGATCCACTGGCGAGGTACTACAGCCAGAACCCCCGGCCGCCGGAGTCGTTCTTCATCAACCTCCGCGAGACCCTGGGCCTGAACGACAACTTCTTCGTCCGGTACTGGCGATGGCTCTCCGGGGTGCTCACCGGCGACTTCGGCGAGACCATCAACGGCACCCCGGTCGCCGACCAGCTCTGGCCGCGGCTGATGGTGACCGGCCGGATGATCGTGGGTGCGGTCGTGATCGCCATCCTGCTGGCGATCATCGTGGGCGTCATCGGTGCCGTTCGGCAGTACAAGGCGTCCGACTACACCCTCACGTTCATCGCCTACATCCTCATCGCGCTGCCGACCTTCTGGTTCGCCGCGCTGCTGAAGGAGTACGTCGCCGGTGGGGTGAACGACCTGTTCGGGCAGCAACTGCTCTACACGATCGGTGAGGAGACACCGGGGCTCGCGCTCTACGCCTCCGGCTGGGAGCTCTGGTCCGACCGGCTCGGGCACCTCGTGCTGCCCACGATCAGCCTGGCCGCGCTGTCCTTCGCCGCCTGGAGCCGGTTCCAGCGCGCAGCGATGCTCGACGTGCTCGGATCCGACTACATCCGGCTGGCCCGGGCCAAGGGGCTCACCTACCGCCGCACCGTGCTCCGGCACGGCCTGCGCAACGCGCTGATCCCGCTGACCACGGTGGTCGCGCTCGGCGTGGGCACGCTGCTCGGCGGCGCGGTCATCACCGAGACGGTCTTCGTCTGGCACGGCATGGGCGAGTACCTGCTGCGCAACGGCATCGGGCAGGACGACATCAACGTCGTGCTGGGGTGGCTGCTGGTCAGCGCCGTGTTCGTCGTCATCTTCAACCTGGTCGCCGACATCCTCTACGCGGTCCTCGACCCGCGTATCCGGCTGTCCTGACCCGGCATCGCGAGAAGGAACGAGCTCATGGCCTCCACCCAGACCACGACCGGCCCCACCGGGCCGGTGGTGCCCGCGACTCCGGGCGCTCCCGAGGGCACCGGGATCGACCGGGAGTTCGGCGTCAAGGCGCGCAGCCAGCGTCAGCAGATCCTCGGCCGCTTCCTGCGCAGCAGGATCGGGATGACCGGAGCGGTCATCTTCGTCCTGCTGCTGGCCTTCGGCTTCCTCGGCCCGCTGGTGACCGGCGTCGACTACGCCCAGCAGAACAGCAGCTTCCAGTCCGTCCCGCCGGGCACCGCCGGCTACGTCATGGGCAGCGACGCGATCGGCCGTGACCTCATGGCCGGGATCATGACCGGAGTCCAGCGCTCGCTGTTCATCGTGCTGCTCTTCGTCGCCATCGCGTTCCCGCTCGGGCTGCTGGTCGGCGCGCTGGCCGGCTACTTCGGCCGGTGGGTCGACAGCGTCCTCATGCGGCTGGTCGACCTGATCCTGACCGTGCCGCTGCTGGTCGTGCTGATCGTCGTCGCCAGCAACTTCCCCGGCTCCCGGACGCCGCTGGGCGTCGGCATCATCCTCGGCCTGTTCGGCTGGCTGGACCTGGCCCGGATCGTGCGCAGCCAGTTCCTCTCGCTGCGGGAGAAGGAGTACGTCGAGGCCGCGCACGCGATGGGCGCCTCCAACCGGCGGATCATCTTCCGCCACCTGATCCCCAACGCGCTGGGCTCGCTGATCGTCTGGACGACGCTGGCCGCGGCCACCGCGATCACCCTCGAGGCTGCGCTGACCTACCTGGGCTTCGGCGTCAACGGCGCCAACCAGACCTCGCTCGGCCGGCTGGTCTCCGACGGCGTCCAGGCGGCGAGCACCCGCCCCTGGCTCTTCTACTTCCCCGGCCTCGCGCTGCTGATCATCGTGCTGTCGATCAACCTGATCGGCGACGGCATCCGCGACGCCTTCGACCCGAGCAACCGCCGCGTGCGGGCCTGACAGTCCTGATGACGGAGAGCTCCTTGTCCACTTCTCCCGGGTCCACTCCTGCCGGGTCGACCCTCGCCGGCGCGACCCCGCTGGGCAGCCTCAGCGACTCCCGCACCACCGGCGGCCGCGACGGCGCCGACCCGAACGCCCCGCTGCTGGAGGTCACCGACCTCAACGTCCGGTTCCCCACCGAGGACGGCCTGGTGCACGCCGTCCGCGGCGTCGACTACACGCTGCGCTCCGGCGAGGTGCTCGGCATCGTCGGCGAGTCCGGTTCGGGCAAGTCGGTCACCTCGCTGGCGGTGATGGGCCTGCTGCCGGGATCCGCCCGGGTGACCGGCTCGGTAAAGTACCGCGGCCAGGAGCTGCTGGGGCAGAGCGACCGCAGCATGTCGCGCGTGCGCGGCAAGGGCGTGTCGATGATCTTCCAGGACCCGATGACGTCGCTGGACCCGGTCTACAAGGTCGGGGCGCAGATCGAGGAGACGCTGCGCATCCACGACAAGTCGTTGTCGTCGAAGGCCTCCGAGGCCCGCGCCGTCGAGCTGCTGGAGCTGGTCGGCATCCCCAACGCCGGGGAGCGGGTGCGCTCCTACCCGCACGAGTTCTCCGGCGGCATGCGGCAGCGCGTGGTCATCGCCATCGCGATGGCCAACCAGCCCGAGGTGATCATCGCCGACGAGCCCACGACGGCGCTGGACGTCACCGTGCAGGCGCAGATCCTCGAGGTGCTGCAGACGGCGCTGCAGGAGACCGGCGCCGCGATGGTGATGATCACCCACGACCTGGGCGTCGTCGCCGGGATCGCCGACCGCGTGCTGGTCATGTACGCCGGTCGGCCGGTGGAGGTCGGCAGCGTCGAGGAGATCTACTACGAGCCGCGGATGCCCTACACCCTGGGGCTGCTCGGCTCCCTGCCCCGGCTGGACTCCAGCACCCGCGAGCGGCTGACCCCGATCGTCGGTGCCCCGCCGTCCCTGGTGAGCATGCCGCCGGGGTGCCCGTTCGCGCCGCGCTGCCCGCTGCACGTCGCCGAGTGCGACGAGGCCGAGCCGCCCCTGCTGCAGGTGTCCCCGGGGCACGAGGCCGCGTGCATCCGCACCGAGCAGGTCGCCGCGGCCCACGGTCACGCCGCCGAGGTGTTCAGCGCAACTGCCGAGGACCGCGCGCTGGCCGCCGGGGCACTGCCGTCCGACGTGGCCGGCACCGAGGTCGACCGGGACGCAGCCACCCCCGCGACCCCGCCGGACGACCAGACCGAGCCCGGTGCCGCGCGCACCGGGAGTGACACCGGCAGCGTGGTCAGCGACCGCGGTGCCAGCAACGGAGGACGGGCATGAGCGCCCCCACGACCGAGCGCCCCGAGGGGGGCGCCGCGACCCGCGAGCCGATCCTGTCGGTGCGCGGGCTGGAGAAGCACTTCCCGATCAAGGGTGGCGGGCTGATCAAGCGCACCGTCGGGGCGGTGCGCGCCGTCGACGGCGTCGACCTCGACCTCTACCCGGGCGAGGTGCTCGGGCTGGTCGGCGAGTCCGGCTGCGGCAAGTCGACCACCGGGCGGGCCATCCTCAACCTCCAGCCGGCCACCGCCGGCTCGGTGGTGTTCCAGGGCCGGGAGCTCGTCGGCCTGGGCCGCAAGGCGATGCGGCCGCTGCGCCGGGACATCCAGCTGGTGTTCCAGGACCCCTACGCGTCGCTGAACCCCCGCATGCCGGTGTTCGACATCATCGCCGAGCCGCTGATCATCCACGGGCTCACCCAGGACGAGACCGAGCTGCGCGCCCGCGTGCGCGAGCTGGTGGAGACCGTCGGGCTCAACCCCGAGCACACCAACCGGTACCCCGCGGAGTTCTCCGGCGGGCAGCGGCAGCGCATCGGCATCGCCCGGGCCCTGGCGCTGCAGCCCAAGGTGCTCGTGCTCGACGAGCCGGTGTCCGCGCTGGACGTCTCCATCCAGGCCGGCGTCATCAACCTGCTCGAGGACCTCAAGAACGAGCTGGGCCTGAGCTACCTGTTCATCGCCCACGACCTGTCCGTGGTGCGGCACATCTCCGACCGGGTCGCCGTCATGTACCTCGGGCGGATCATCGAGGTCGCCGACCAGGAGGAGCTGTTCACCCGGCCGGCGCACCCCTACACCCAGGCGCTGCTGTCGGCGATCCCGCTGCCCGACCCGCGCCGCGAGCGGCAGCGCCAGCGGATCATCATCAGCGGCGACGTGCCCAGCCCCGCGAACCCGCCGTCGGGCTGCCGGTTCCGCACCCGCTGCTGGAAGTTCGCCAGCGTCCTGACCGACACCCAGCGGCAGCAGTGCATCGACGTCGACCCGCCCCTGGAGGAGCGCGGCACCGGGCACCTCAACGCCTGCCACTACGCCGAGGTCAAGTCGGTGCTGTGACACGGCGGTCCTTCCGGACCGCACCGCGGCCAATGGCCGTGCCCGGCGTGCGCTGAGCCGTTGCGTCGGGGTCAGGCGGGAGTCCTCCGGACCCCGCGCCTGACCCCGGCAGCTCGCTCCGCTCGCGTCATCCCTCCGCGTCGCGCCTCTCACGCGGGGTGCGTTCTCGGTCGTCACGCGCGCCCGGGAAGATGTCCCGGTGACCGCCGATCGTCGCCTGCTGCTCGTGCACGCCCACCCCGACGACGAGACGATCAACAACGGGGCCACCATGGCCCGCTACGCCGCTGCGGGCGTCCAGGTCACGCTGCTCACCTGCACGCTCGGCGAGGAGGGTGAGGTGCTGGTGCCCGAGCTGGCCCAGCTCGCCCCCGACCAGGCCGACCAGTTGGGCGGCTACCGGATCGGTGAGCTGGCCGCCGCGCTGGCCGCCCTGGGGGTCACCGACCAGCGCTTCCTCGGCGGCGCCGGCCGGTACCGCGACTCCGGGATGATGGGCACCCCGGCCAACGAGGCGCCGCGGGCCTTCTGGCGGGCCGACCTCGCGGCGGCCGTGGACGCCGCCGTCGCCGTCGTCCGCGAGGTCCGCCCGCAGGTGCTGGTCACCTACGACGAGAACGGTGGCTACGGCCACCCCGACCACATCCAGGCGCACCGCGTCGCGATGGCGGCCGTCGACGCCGCCGCCGACCCCGCCCACCGGCCCGACCTCGGCCCGGCCTGGGCGGTGTCGAAGGTCTACTGGAACGCGATGCCCCGATCGGTGGTGCAGCAGGGCATCGAGGCGCTCGCCGCGCTGGGCGAGGCCGCACCGTTCCAGGTGCTCGGCGACCTGGACGAGGTGCCGTTCGCGGTGCCGGACGACGTCGTCACCACCGTCGTCGAGGCCCCCGAGCAGGTGGCGCGCAAGGAGGCCGCGATGCGTGCCCACCGCACCCAGATCACCGTCGACGGGCCGTTCTTCGCGCTGTCGAACGGCCTGGGGCAGCAGCTGCTGGCCACCGAGCACTACCGCCTGGTCCGCGGCGTCCGCGGTCCGGCCGGCCCCGGCCCGCAGGGCTGGGAGGACGACCTGTTCGCCGGGCTGCCCGGGTGACCGCGCTGCGGCTGCTGGGCTGGGCGGTGGCCGCCGTCGTCGTCTCCGGCTGGCTGGCGGTGGTCGAGGTCTTCTGGCTGCCCTGGCGCCCGGCCGGCATCCCGGTGCCCATCTCGATCGTCGCCGCCGTGGTCGGCAACGTGCTGCTGGCGTGGGCGGCCCGGGAGCTGTCCGGCTCCCGCCTGGTGGGCGTGCTGCCGCCGCTGGTCTGGCTGGTCGTCGCGGTGGCCGCGATGAACCCCCGCCCGGAGGGCGACCTGCTGCTGCCCGGTGGTGACGCGGTCACCACCACGGTCAACCTGGCCTTCCTGCTGCTCGGGGTGGTCTCCGCCGCCTTCGCCGTGGGGCAGACCCTCGGCGGCCCGCGCCGTCCGGCGCTCAGCCCGGGAGCCGCCGGTAGTGGTAGCGGTGGTGCTCGATGAAGCCCGCCCGGCGGTAGAGCGCCCGCGCGGGGGCGTTGCTGGTCGTCACCTGCAGGTAGACCGAGTGAGCGCCCCGCTCGGCGGCCCAGCGCTGCAGCGCGCCCATGACCGCGGTGGCCAGGCCACGTCGCCGGTGCTCCTCGGCCACGGTGACCGCGCTGACGCCGAGCCACCCGTCGGTGAGCACGCCGCGCCCCACCGCCGCCAGCGGAGCCGGTTCGGGGTCCAGCCGCACCGATGCGAAGGCGACCTGCTCGGCGTTGACCAGCACCTCCCGCGCGGTCGGCGGCAGGGCCCGCCCGCGGTGCCGGTAGCCGGCCAGCCAGGCGTCGTCCGGGGTGGGGGAGAGGTGGACCGGCACGTCCGGCGCCGCTGGTGCGGTCAGCGGGGCGGTCAGCACGTGCACGTCCTCCTCGCGGGACCAGCCCGCGGCGGCGAACGCCGCGTCCGCGGCCCGCGACTGCACCCCGGGCAGCTGCGCGCACGGCGGAATGCCCCGCTCGGCGTACCAGCGGCCGACGGCGTCGACCGCCTCCGGCAGCGGCAGCCCCGGGTCGCCGGCGACGAGCACGGAGTTGGCGCGGCCGGTGAACCCGCCGCCGGCGCGCAGCAGCCAGCCGCCCAGCGGCTCCTCCTCCAGCGCCCGCCAACCGCGGGCGGCGACCCGCTCCAGGTCGACGACGCCGAGGGGTGAGCGTCTCTGTCCCATGCCCCCGATCCTGCGTGGTGCTCCTCGCGCGCAGGTCGCCGGGTCACCCGCGAGAGGGCGGGTCGACCACCCGTCGCGCTGACCGCGGGGGTGCCGGGTGATACTTGACGGCGTACCGCTGCGGCCCTGGTCAGTCCCGGGGTCGTCGCCCCTGCACGTCCCGGAGGAGACCCGTGACCTACGTCATCACCCAGGCCTGCGTCGACGTCCTCGACAAGGCGTGCATCGACGAGTGTCCGGTGGACTGCATCTACGAGGGCGAGCGGATGCTCTACATCCACCCCGACGAGTGCGTCGACTGTGGCGCCTGCGAGCCGGTGTGCCCGGTGGAGGCCATCTACTACGAGGACGACGTCCCGGACAAGTGGAAGGACTTCTACAACGCCAACGTGGAGTTCTTCTCCGACCTGGGCAGCCCCGGTGGCGCCGCCAAGACCGGCAAGATCGCCAAGGACCACCCGCTGGTCGCCGCCCTGCCGCCGCAGGGTGAGGGTTCCTGAGCACCACGGGGCCCGCCGGCCGGCCGCAGCTGCCGGACTTCCCGTGGGACTCGCTCGCCGCGGCCCGCGCCCGCGCCGCTGAGCACGCCGGGGGCGTCGTCGACCTGTCCATCGGGACGCCGGTCGACGAAACCCCCGCCGTCCTCACCCGGGCACTGGCCGCGGCCGGCAACGCGCCCGGCTACCCGACGGCGCTGGGCACGGCCGACCTGCGCCGCGCTGCGGCCGGCTGGCTCGCCCGCCGGCTCGGCGTGGAGCTGGCCGACCCGCTGGGCGCCGACCCGTCGGTGATCCCGACCATCGGCTCCAAGGAGCTGGTGGCGCTGCTGCCCACCATGCTCGGCCTGCACACCGGCACGGTGCTGGTCCCCGAGGTCGCCTACCCGACCTACGAGGTGGGCGGCGTGGTCGCCGGGCTGTCCGTCGTCCGCACCGACACCCCGCCGGCCGAGGCCGGGAACGCGGTGCTGGTCTGGCTGAACTCGCCGGGCAACCCGCACGGCCGGGTGCTCGGCGACGGCGAGCTGCGCGCCTGGGTGGCGTGGGGCCGCGAGCACCGCGTGCCCGTGGTGGCCGACGAGTGCTACATCGAGCTGGGCTGGGACGTCACCCCGCGGTCGGTGCTGCACCCGGCGGTGTCCGGCGGTGACCACTCCGGCCTGCTGGCGGTGCACTCGCTGTCCAAGCAGTCGACCGCGGCCGGCTACCGGGGCGGGCTGCTCTCCGGTGACCCGGCCCTGGTCCGCCGGGTGTGGGAGGTCCGCCGCCACCTGGGCCTGCTGGTACCGGCCCCGGTGCAGGCGGCGATGGCCGCCGCGCTGGCCGACGACGCCCACGTCGAGGCCCAGCGGGAACGCTACCGGTCGCGGCGGGAGCGGCTCGTGGCCGCGGTCCGGGCGACCGGTGCGCGGATCGACCACTCCGAGGCCGGGCTGTACCTGTGGGTCACCCGCGACGAGGACTGCTGGACGACGATCGACTGGCTGGCCGGCCTGGGCATCGTGGCCGCGCCCGGGTCCTTCTACGGCCCCGCCGGTGCCCGCCACGTCCGGATGGCGCTCACCGCCACCGACGAGCGCATCGACGCCGCCGTGCAGCGACTCGCCGGCTGCTGACGGACCCCGTCCTCCTCACCCCTCGTCCTCCGCGCCCTCGCCCGCTCGGGACGAGCCGCTGGACGGGGCCGGGGTCGCCACCGCCGGCCGGTGCTGGGCGGGGCTCCGCCCGGTGGACCGCTTCACCGCCGCGCTCAGGGCGAACGGGGTCGCGTAGCCGACCCGGCGGGCGATCGCGGCCAGTGTGAGGTCCGGGTCGCGCAGCAGGTCGGTGGCCAGCGCGATCCGCCAGCCGGTCAGGTAGGTCATCGGGGGCTCGCCGACCAGCGCGGTGAACCGGCGGGCGAGTGTCGCGCGGGCCACGCCGACGGCGGCGGCCAGCGACACGACGGTCCACGGCCGGGCCGGCCCGTCGTGCAGCAGGGCGAGGGCCGGGCCGACCACCGGGTCGGCGTGCGCGGAGTACCAGCCCGGCGCCCGGGCTCCGGACCGGTCGAACCAGGAGCGCAGCGCGGAGACCAGCGTGACGTCGAGCAGCCGGTCCAGCACCGCGGTCTGCCCTGGGGCCTCCCGGGCGAGCTCGTCGGCCAGCAGACCGACCAGCGCGCCGGTGCCCGCGTCCGCGGGGACGACGGCGAGCTCCGGCAGCGCCCGCACCAGCCGCCGGCCGACCTCACCGGGATCGGGGTAGGTGCCGGTGAGCAGCACCGTCTCCCCGGCGGCGTCGTTGCCCCAGGTGCGCGGCCCGAGGGTCGTCATCCCTGCGGCGGTGCTCGACCCGGCGGCGGGCGTGCAGATCTGGCCGGGCCCGATGGTGACCTGGGGCGGCGTCTGGGGCGCGTCGGCGACGGTGTACGGCCGTGGGCCGCGCAGGAGCGCGACGTCGCCGGCGCCCACGAGGCTGGCCCGGCCGTCGTCGTCGAGCACCCACGCCGACCCGGCCAGCACGGCCAGCGCGGTGAGCGGCGCCTCGTCGGCGATCCGCAGTGACCACGGGGCCCGCAGCACCGAGCGCAGCAGGAAGGCGTCCTGCGCGCGCGGCGCGGTCAGCAGCGCGGAGACGGCGTCCATGCCCGGCACCGTAGACGCTCGCGTATGCGCAGGGGAGTCCTGGCGATGGACCGTCTCACCGGCCGCCGCTGTACTCGTGGCATGACGACGATCCTCGTGACGGGCGGTACCGGGACCACCGGGAGCCGCGTGACCGCGCGCCTGCGGGCGGCCGGCCACCGGGCAGTGCCGGCGAGCCGGGGCGGTGAGCGCCGGCTGGACTGGGCCGAGCCCGGCGGCTGGGACGCCGCGGTGGCCGGGGTGGAGGCGGTGTACCTGGCCTACGCCCCCGACCTGGCGGTGCCCGGGTCGGGTGAGGTCCTGGCCGCGTTCACCGGCCGCGCTGCCGCGGCCGGGGCCCGGCGGGTGGTGCTCCTCTCCGGCCGGGGCGAGCCGGGGGCGCAGGCCGCCGAGCAGGCGGTCGCCGCGGCCGCGGATGCCGCCGGGGTCGACTGGACCGTGCTGCGGTGCAGCTGGTTCGCGCAGAACTTCACCGAGGGGGCGTTCGCTCCGGCGATGGTCGCCGGTGAGCTCGCCCTGCCGGTGGACGGGGTGCGGGAGCCGTTCCTCGACGCCGACGACATCGCCGACGTCGCGGTCGCCGCACTGCTGGGCGAGGGGCACGCCGGCCGGGTGCACGAGCTGACCGGCCCACGGGCGCTCACCTTCGCCGAGGCGGTGGCCGAGGTGGCGGTCGCCAGTGGCCGGCCGGCCCGCTTTCGGTCCGAGCCGGTCGAGGAGCACCTCGCCGGGCTCGCCACCGCGGGGGTGCCCGAGGAGGTCCGGGAGCTCATGCGGCACCTGTTCACCGAGGTGCTCGACGGCCGCAACACCCCGACCACCGACGGCGTGCGCCGCGTGCTCGGGCGGGAGCCGGCCGACGTCGCCGCGCACGTCCGCCGCGTGGCGGACGGGCCGGTCTGACCGTGGAGCTGCTGCCGGGGCTGGCCGCGCTCGGCGCCGGGCTCGTCGCGGGTGCGTTCGCGGTGTTCAGCCTGATGGTGATGCCGGCGCTCGCGGCCCTGTCCGCGAACGCCGGCGTCGCGGCGATGCAGTCGGTGAACCGGACGGCGCTGCGCCCGGCCTTCCTCACGCTGCTGCTCGGCACCGCCGCGCTGTGCCTGGCCACCGGGGTGCGTGAGCTGGTCGGTGACGGTCGGCCGGCGCTGCTCGCCGGCGCGGCGGCCTACCTGGTCGGCGTCGTCGGGGTGACCGTCGCCGGCAACGTCCCGCTCAACGAGGTGCTGGCCCGGCTGGACGCCGGGTCATCCGCGGCGGGGGAGCGGTGGCCGGGCTGGGTGCGCCGGTGGACCGGCTGGAACACCGTCCGGGCGCTGGCCGGGACGGCCGCCGCGGCGCTGCTGGCCGTCGCGGCGGCCGGCTGACGTCAGGTCGCCAGCTCCAGGCGCAGCGGCCGCCCGCCGGTTCCCGGCGCCTCGGCCCAGCCGCCGTCCAGCGTCCACCGCCAGCCGTCCAGCGACACCCGGGCCAGCTGCAGCCGGTCGGCCGAGGCCACCGCCCAGTGCGCCGCGGGCCAGCCCTCGCCGGGCACGGTCAGGGCGCCGCCGACGCCGATCTCGGCCGGACCCGCCTCCCGGCGGACCGCGTCGGCCACGGCAGCGACGCGCTGGTCGACCGGGGTGTCGGTGGCGGTCGGGGCGTAGCTGCACGACAGCGTCCCCGGCCCGTCGGCGAGCAGCGCACCACCCAGCGCCTGCCCCAGCGGCTCCCACTGCTGGTAGGCCTCCGGGAAGCCGCTGCGCTGCACGGCCTGGGCCACCTCGGTGAGCCGGCCGGTCTCCCAGCCGGGCACCTCGACCAGGCCGTCGAAGAACATCCCGGCGGCGTACACCGGGTCCCGCACCTGCTCGGGGGTGCCCCAGCCCTGGGACGGGCGCTGCTGGAACAGGCCGAGGGAGTCGCGGTCGCCGTGGTCGAGGTTGCGCAGCCGCGACTCCTGCTGGGCGGTGGCCAGGGCGATCACCGTGGCCCGCGCCGGCAGCCCCCGGGAGCGGGCGACGGCGGCGATCGTGGCGGCGTGGGCCGCCTGCTCGGTGGTCACGGTGACGTCGGAGCCGGCCACCGTGCACGTCCCGCTCGCCACGGGGGCACTCTCGTCCCCGGCCTGCCAGACCGCCAGTCCGCCGAGCAGCAGCACCAGCGCCAGCAGCACCGGACCCAGGGGGCGCCGGCGGGCCCGTCTCCGCGCCCCCGGCCGGCGGGAACCGCGCGCCGCCGGCCGGGCCGGGGGACGCCCCGACCGGGCCGGGGGACGCCGCGTCGACGCCGGGGAGCTCGCCATCGCCGCCGATGCTAGGCAGCCAGGCTGTGCCTTCCCTGGCAGGACGACGCGGCGAGCCCCCGGTCAGCCGGTGGCGTGCGGCTCACTCGGCGGCCCACTCGGCGGCGTGCTCAGTGGCCGGCGTGCTCAGTCGTTGGCGTGCAGGGCGGCGTTGAGCGAGCCCCAGTCGCCGTCACGCGGGGTGGCCTCCAGCGCCCCGGTGACCGAGTTGCGGCGGAACAGCAGCCCGTCGCGCCCGGAGAGCTCCGCGGCCTTCACCGTCGATCCGTCCGGGAGGGTGACCTTGGCGCCGGCGGTGACGTAGCAGCCCGCCTCCACCACGCAGCGGTCGCCGAGGGAGATGCCGATGCCGGCGTTGGCGCCCAGCAGGCACCCCTCGCCGATGGAGATGACCTGCTTCCCGCCGCCGGACAGCGTGCCCATGATCGAGGCGCCGCCACCGACGTCGGAGTCGCGGCCCACCACGACGCCCGCGCTGATCCGACCCTCCACCATCGACGGGCCGAGGGTGCCGGCGTTGAAGTTGACGAAGCCCTCGTGCATCACCGTGGTGCCCTCGGCCAGGTGGGCGCCCAGCCGCACCCGGTCTGCGTCGGCGATCCGCACCCCGGAGGGGACGACGTAGTCGACCATCCGGGGGAACTTGTCGATCCCGAAGACGGTCAGGTGGCCGTGCGCGGAGCGCATCCGGGCCCGGACGGCGTCCAGCTCGGTGGCGAGCACCGGTCCGGCGCTGGTCCACGCCACGTTGGCCAGCAGGCCGAAGATGCCGTCCAGGTTCGCGCCGTGCGGCCGGACGAGCCGGTGGGAGAGCAGGTGCAGCCGGAGCCACGCGTCGTAGGCGTCGGCCGGGGGCTCGGCGAGGTCGGCGATGGTGGTCGCGACGGCGATCGAGGAGACCCCGCGCACCTCGTCGGAGCGGACCAGGTCGGAGTGGTCGGGGCCGAGCAGGCCCTCCAGCTCCAGCACGCCGAGCTGCTGGGTGCCGCTCCCGCCCTGGTCGGCGGAGCTCAGCGAGGGGGTCGGGAACCAGACGTCGAGGACGGTGCCGTCGGCGCTGAGGGTGGCGATGCCGACGCCGTTCGCGCCGGTGGTCTCTGCAGGGGTCGTCACGGTCGACCACGCTACCGAGCCCCGTGATCGACGCCGCAGACGATCGGAGCCGGCGGCCCCGGGCTGTTGGTGATCACGATGCCCGCCGTTGGCCGGGTCGGCACCTGTCTCGGCCAGGGTCCTCCCGCGGCGGACGGTCCGCCCGGAGCTCCCAGGAGGCAAGCGGTGCAGGTACAGGACGACCGGGCGGCGGCCGGTCAGGGCGTCAACAGGCGGAACTTCCTCAAGGTCGGCGCGGCGGGCTCGGCCCTGCTGCTGGCGCCGGCGACGCTGTTCCGCCCGGCGCGGGCGCTGGCGGCCCCGGGTGAGGCGACCCAGGTGGCGAGCGACAGCCCGCTGCTGCCCTTCGTCGACCACTACAACACCAACACCACCGACAACCTCAGCGCCGAGACGAACGCCGCGGTCGTCATCCTCTCCGGGATGCAGGACCTGTGGGTGACCGGGGCCAGCTGGGACGACGGCGTCGCGGTCGACCCGCTGCTGCGGCAGAACATCACCCACGTCGTGCAGGTCACCCGGGCGCGCACCGCCGCGGAGGCCAAGCAGTCGTTCATCTACGACCGCCAGCACCAGAGCTACTCGGTGACCGGCGGCCTCGGCCCGCTGACCGAGCTCTACCGGACCGGGGCCAAGGCGGTCACCAGCATCACCTCCGCGCCCGACGGCACCCCGCCCACCAAGATCGACGACGCCGTACCGGCCGGTGCGCCCGCCGGCTCGTCGACCGGCGCCGGCTCGCCGTCCTCCGAGCTCGGCCGGGTGGTCGACCTGGTCAACACGCTGCGCGGTTCGAACACCTCGAGCAACCCCACCAAGTACACCTACCAGTACCCGCGCCCCTGGCGGCTGACCAGTGCCAGCACCGTCGTGCCCACCGGCGCCACCGACGACCTCGGCTACCCGGTGTACCGGTCCGACGTGGTGGTCGCCCCGCAGCTGCTGCGCCAGCGCAGCACCACCCCGGCCACGGACGGCGGCTACCCCAGCGGTCACACGAACGCGACCTGGCTGGCGTCGCTGGCCCTGGCCTACGCGGTGCCGGAGCGCTACCAGGAGATGGTGGCCTGGGCCGCCCGCCTGTCCGACTACCGGATCGTCACCGGCATGCACTCCCCGGTCGACGTGATCGGCGGGCGGATCCTCGGCACGGCGCTGGCCGCCGCGAAGCTCCACGAGGCCGGCAACGCCCAGGTCAAGGCGGAGGCCCGCGCGCAGGCGCTGGCGTACTTCACCTCGCGGACCGGGACGACCGCCGACACCCTGGCCGCGTTCGCCCAGGCCGGCGCCGACCGGGAGGCGACCCGCCGGCTGCACCTGCAGCGGCTGACCTACGGCCTGCCCACCCGCGGGTCGACGTCGGTCCCGATGGTGGTGCCCAAGGGCGCCGAGGCGCTGCTGGAGACCCGGCTGCCCTACCTGACCGCCGAGCAGCGGCGCGAGGTCCTGCGCACCACCGCGCTCCCGTCGGGCCACCCGCTGCTGGACGGCCCCGAGTACTGGGGCCGGCTGGACCTGTTCACCGCCGCGGACGGCTACGGCCGCTTCGACGGCGAGGTCCGGGTCGCGCTGGACGGCGCCGCCGCCGGGTTCGCCGCCCGGGACACCTGGCGCAACGACATCACCGGCGCCGGCCGCCTCGTGAAGGCGGGTTCGGGCACCCTCGAGCTGGCCGGGGCGAACACCTTCACCGGAGCACCCGGGTGCTCGACGGCACCCTGGTGGCCCGGTCCAACGGCGCGCTGGGCAACGGCCCCGTCCAGGTCGACGGCGGGGCCCTGCGCCTGGGCGCCGGGGCGACCGTGGTCGCGGCGCGCGGGGACGTCAGCCTGACCGGTGGTGCGCTGCAGCTGACCTTCGGCGCCGGCGCCCAGCCCCCGCTGTCGGTGATCGGCACGGCGACCCTGGGGGCCGGCAGCCGGCTGGAGGTCACCGTCACCGACCCGCGCCGCTGGGCGCACGGCGGCGAGGTGCCGGTGCTGCTGGCCCGGTCGGTTCGCGGCGCCTTCGGCTCCGTGGTCGAGACGACCGGCAGCTGCCGGGTCGAGGTCGTGCACCGCGCCGGCGGCGTCTTCGTGCGGCTGACCCCGGCGCGCTGACCGCGGCCGGCCGACCCGCGCGTGCGGGCCGGTGACGGGCCGGGCCTGATTAGGCTCGGCCCGTGACCGCTCCCGCCCCGTTGGACCTGACCGCCGACGTGCTGACCCTGACCCGCGCGCTGGTCGACACCCCGTCGGTCTCGGGCGAGGAGGAGCCGCTGGCCGACGCGGTCGAGGCCGCGCTGCGCGCCCTGGGCGGGCTGGAGGTCGAGCGGCTCGGCAACACGGTGCTGGCCCGCACCAACCTCGACCTGCCCACCCGGATCGTGCTCGCCGGCCACCTGGACACCGTGCCGATCGCGGACAACCTGCCCAGCCGGGTCGAGACCGTCGACGGCGAGGAGCGGCTCTACGGCTGCGGCACCAGCGACATGAAGTCCGGTGACGCGGTGATGCTGCGGCTGGCCGCCCGCTTCGGCGTGCCCGGCGCGCAGCCGGCCCGCGACGTCACCTTCGTCTTCTACGACAACGAGGAGGTCGAGGCCACGCGCAACGGGCTGGGCCGGGTGGCCCGCGAGCGGCGCGGCTGGCTCTACGGCGACCTGGCGATCCTGCTGGAGCCCACCGACGGCGTCGTCGAGGGCGGCTGCCAGGGCACGCTGCGCGTCGTGCTCACCGTCCCCGGCAAGCGCGCGCACAGCGCCCGGTCCTGGCTGGGGGTGAACGCCGTCCACGGCGCCGGGGGCATCCTCACCACCCTCGCCGGGTACGACGCGCGTCAGGTGGAGATCGACGGCCTGCAGTACCGGGAGGGGCTCAACGCGGTGCGGATCGAGGGCGGCGTCGCCGGGAACGTCGTCCCCGACGAGTGCCGGGTGACGGTGAACTTCCGCTACGCCCCGGACCGCGACGAGGACGCCGCCGAGGCGCACGTGCGCGAGGTGTTCGCCGACGCGCTGGCCGCCGGCGTGACGCTCGAGGTCACCGACTCCTCCGGCGGCGCGCTGCCCGGCCTCGGCGAGCCGGCCGCGGCGGACTTCGTGGCGGCCGTCGGGCAGCCGCCGCGGGCCAAGCTGGGCTGGACCGACGTGGCCCGGTTCGCCGCCTTCGGCATCCCCGCGGTCAACTACGGCCCGGGAGAACCCAACCTCGCCCACCAGGTCGGGGAGTACACGCGCATCGACCGGCTCCAGCCGGCCGAGGACGCCCTGATCGCCTACCTCAGCGGGAGCGACGCATGAGCTCGACCGAGAACGGCCGCCGGCCGCGCCCCACCCGGCACCGGGGCCCGATCACCCTGCGCGGCGGTGAGCCCGACCCGCAGACCGAGGGGTCGACCACCGACCAGCGGCTGCTGGACCTGCGCGGCACCAGCGACTGGGTGCACACCGACCCGTGGCGCGTCCTCCGCATCCAGAGCGAGTTCGTCGAGGGCTTCGGCCTGCTCGCCGAGCTGCCGCGCGCGGTGAGCGTCTTCGGCAGCGCCCGCACCCCGCGCGACTCCCCGTTCTATGAGACCGGGGTGCAGCTGGGCGCCGCGCTGGCCGAGGCCGGCTACGCGGTGATCACCGGCGGCGGGCCGGGCGCGATGGAGGCGGCCAACAAGGGCGCCTGCGACGCCGGCGGCATGTCGATCGGCCTGGGCATCGAGCTGCCGTTCGAGCAGGAGCTCAACGAGTGGGTCGACGTCGGCATCAGCTTCCGCTACTTCTTCGTGCGCAAGACGATGTTCGTGAAGTACGCCCAGGCCTTCGTGATCCTTCCCGGCGGCTTCGGCACGCTCGACGAGCTGTTCGAGGCGCTCACCCTGGTGCAGACCCGCAAGGTCACCCGCTTCCCGGTGATCCTCTTCGGCTCGGAGTACTGGTCCGGGCTGCTCGACTGGATCCGCACCACGATGACCGAGGCCGGCACGGTGGGCCCGCGGGACCTCGACCTGCTGCACGTCACCGACGACGTCGCCGAGGCGGTGGCGATCATCTCCGCCGCCGAGACCGAGCGGGAGCGGGACCCGGCCGCGGACGCCCCGTCGCCGGCGCCGGTCGACGACTGACCGTGTCCGCCGTCGTCTTCGTCCTCGGCCTGCTGGTCGTCGGCGGGCTGCTCTTCCTCGGCGGTTCGTTGCTGCTGGGCCGGGGGGAGACCCAGCCGCCGGCCGACCCGGCGCGCTCCCCGGTCGAGCTGCCCGACGACCGGCCGGTGGTCGCCGACGACGTGCGCGCGCTGCGGTTGTCGGTCACGGTGCGGGGATACCGGATGAGCGAGGTCGACTGGCTGCTGGAGCAGCTCGCGCAGGCGCTGGACGAACGCGACGCGGAGATCGTGGCGCTGCGGGCCGCCGCCGCGCCGGCCGAGCACCCCACGACCGAGCGGTCCACCACCGAGGACGAGGAGCGCACCGATGCCTGAGCTGGTCGAGCAGGTCGACGTCGACGCACCCCCGGAGGAGGTCTTCGCCGCGCTGGTCGACTGGGAGCGGCAGGGGGAGTGGATGGTGCTCACCGACGTCGAGCCCGACGCGGACTCCGGCGCGCAGGGCGTGGGCGGGCGGATCGCCGCGGTCACCGGCGTCCGGCTGCCGTTCGGGCTGCTCGGCGGCCGCCGCATCGGCGTGCTCGACACCATGCTGGTCACCCGCTGGGAGGCGCCGCGGCGGGTCGACGTCCGGCACACCGGGAAGGTCGTGCGCGGCACCGGCACCTTCGAGGTGCTCCCGCGCGGCGGGAACGGGTCGACCTTCGTCTGGACCGAGGAGGTCGACCTGCCGCTGGGCGCGCTGGGCCGGGCCGGCTGGCCGCTGGCCCGGCCGGTGATCGCCGCCGCCTACCGGGTCTCGCTGCGCCGGTTCGCCGCCTACGCCCGCGCCCACGGGCGCTGACCGGCGGACGACCCGGCCTCCCGGACCGCCGCCCGGCTGCGGTACCACTGCCGCCAGAGCAGCGCGGCGACGACGACGTGCACCACGGTGCCGCCGTCGTAGAGGAGCCGCGCACCCGCCTCGGCGTGCGTCACGCCGGTCGGCGGGTGGGCGTACAGCCACTTCGCCAGCACGTCGTGGCCGGCCATCCCCGCGCCCAGCGCCACCGCCCGGGCGACGACGCCCCGCCGGTGCGGCGCGGGGTCGACGGCGAGGACGGCGGCGGTGGCCAGCCAGCCGGTCAGCAGCACGTGCACCGAGACCACCAGGTGGCCGCCGGGGGAGTGCGCGACCGCGCCGAGCAGCCCGCCGCCGTGCAGCACCCACAGCCCGCCCACGTTCAGCGCGACCGCGACGAACGGGTCGCCGAGCACCCGGGCCGGGGCCGAGCGCAGCAGCCGGCTCAGCGCCCGCGCCCGGGCCACCGGCAGGGTGCGCAGCAGCAGCGTGACCGGAGCGGCCAGCACCAGCAGCACCGGCGCGACCATCCCGGTCAGCAGGTGGGCGGCGAGGTGCGCCCGCAGGTCCCCGTGCGCCTGCGCCAGCGGGCCGGTCAGCCCGGCCGCCGCCACGGCCAGCCCGGCCAGCCAGCTCGCCGTCCGCCGCGGGGACCAGCGCAGGTCGACCGCGGCGAGCAGGTAGCCGAACGCCAGCAGCGCCAGGACGGCGAGGACGAGGGCGCTCACCGACAGCCGCTCACCGGTCGACCGCGGGGGTCCGGTCACGCGCCAGCAGCACGAGACCGGCCGCGAGGAGCGCGAGGCCGGCGCCGATCCACACCACGTCGTAGGGGAGCAGGTCGACGCCGTAGCGGATCTGGTGCACCCGCAGCACCTTGTGGTCGACGACGCCGTCGAAGGTCTGGAACGCGCCGGCCCCGGTGAGCACCGCGCCCCACCAGGTACGCGGTGCGAAGGAGCGCCGCCGGCGGACGTCGGCCAGCAGCGCCAGCCCGGCGACGGTGGCCGACCAGGTGGCGGCGTGCAGCAGGCCGTCGGAGACCAGCGCCAGATCGCCGCCGGCGCGGTCGTAGAAGTGGTGCCAGTGCAGCAGCTGGTGGAAGACGATCTCGTCGACCGCACCCATCGCGCCGGCGCCGAACAGCAGGCCGGCCCACAGCAGCCGGCGGCGGTCGCGGGGCGCGGGCTCGGTCACGGTGCTCCCTCGGCGGGCGGCGGCGGTCGCCCCTCGCTGCCCGCCCGCCCCGACCGGGAAACGCCCGCCGGTCGTACGACCGCCGGTGGACCCGTCCCGGGCAGGATCCGTCCCCGGGCCGACGCGGGCGGAGGCCCGGCCGCCCGACGATCAGGTCATGACGGCTGTCCTCTCTGCCCGCGACGTGCGGATGACCTACGGCGCCGGCCCCACCGCCACCCACGCGCTCGCCGGCGTCGACCTCGACGTCGGCCCGGGCTCGCTGGCGGTGATGGGCCCGTCCGGCTCGGGCAAGACCACGCTGCTGCACGTGCTGGCCGGCATCCTGCGGCCCTCCTCCGGGTCGGTGACCTGGCGCGGGCAGGACCTCGCCGGCCTCTCCGACGCCCGGCGCACCGCGCTGCGCCGCACCGACTTCGGTTTCGTCTTCCAGTCCGGCCAGCTGCTCCCCGAGCTGCCGGCGGTGGAGAACGCGGCGCTGCCGCTGATGCTCGCCGGGGCCGGCCGCCGGACGGCGACCGCCCGGGCCGCGGAGTGGCTGGGCGGGCTCGGGCTGGCCGGGCTGGAGCAGCGTCGGCCCGGGGAGCTCTCCGGCGGGCAGGGGCAGCGGGTCGCCATCGCCCGCGCGCTGGTGGGTGAGCCGGGTGTGGTCTTCGCCGACGAGCCGACCGGTGCCCTCGACGCCGCGACCGGCTCCGAGGTGCTGCGCCTGCTGGTGACGGCGACCTCGGCGGCCGGCGCCGCGCTCGTCGTCGTCACCCACGACGACCGGGTGGCCGCCGGCTGCGACCGGGTGGTGACGATGGCCGACGGCCGGCTCGTCGACGACCGGCGGGTCACGCCGGTCGCCGGCGGGGTGCCCCGGTGATCGCCGCGCTGCGACTGTGGGCCGGCCTGGCCCGCCGGCAGGGTGGGGACCGGCTGACCACCGGACTGGCGGTGATCGCGTTCACCGCGGTGACCTGGGCGCTGCTGACCACCCTCGGTGGGGTGCGGGCCTTCGTGGCACGCGCCGAGGTGCAGAGCGAGGGCATCGGCGAGATCTACGTGGTGCTGTCGCTGACCGCGGCCGCGCTGATCCTGGTGCCGCTGGTGACCTTGGGCGGGGCGGCGGCCCGCCTGGCGGTGGCCCGGCGCGACGCCCGGATGGCCGCGCTGCGGCTGGCCGGGGCGACCACCGGGCAGGTGTCGGCGATGGCGGGAGCCGAGGCGCTCACCCAGGCGGTGGCCGGCGCGCTGCTCGGCGCGGTGCTCTACGGCGCGACGCTGCCGCTCGTGGCGCTGCTGCCCTTCCAGGGGCGCACCTTCGACGTCGCCGAGCTGTGGGTCGGCAGCTGGGCGGGGCTCGCGCTGCCCGCCGTCCCGCTGGTGGCGCTGGGCTCCGCGCTGGCCGCGCTGCGCCGGGTGGCGATCACCCCGCTCGGGGTGGCCCGCCGGCTGCCGCCGAAGGGGCTGTCCTGGACCCGGCTGCTTCCGCTGGTCGTGCTCGGCGGGGTGTTCACGGCCACCGCCAACGGGATCCTCCAGGCCGAGCTCGTGGTGCTCCTCGCCGTGCTGCTGGGCAGCCTCGCCGGGGCGATGTGGGTGTTCACCCTGGTCGGGCCGTGGCTGGTGACGGTGGTGGGCCGGGTCGCCGTCCGCCGGGCGCAGAGCGTGCCCACGCTGCTCGCCGCGCGGCGGCTGCTCGACGACCCGAAGGCCGCCTGGCGCAGCGTCGGCGGGGTGGCGTTGATCGCCTTCGTCGCCGGCGTGCTCTGCGTCAGCCCGGCGATGGGGGCCACCGCGGAGGGCGAGGCGCACCTGGGCGCGGACATCGCGGTCGGCACGGCGGTGACCCTGCTGATCGCCGCGCTGCTGGCCGCGGTCTCCACCGGGGTGACCCAGGCCGGCCGGGCACTGGACTCCGCCGCCGAGTACCGGGCGCTGCACCTCGCCGGCACCGAGGTGTCGGTGCTGCACGCCTCCCGGATGCGGGAGACCGGCCTGCCGCTGGCGGTGTGCGTGGGCGGGGCGTCGATCACCGCGCTGCTGATGATCAGCCCGTTCGCCGATCTGCTGGCCCAGGAGCCGATCGGGCTGGTGCTGTTCGCCGGCTCCGTCGTCGTCGGGTGCGCGCTGGTGCTGGCCGGCACCGCGGCCAGCCGCCGGATGGTCGACCGCGCGGCCCGCTCGCTCGGCTGAGTGTGTCCGGCGCGGTGATCACCTCGCGCTCAGCGGTGCTTCCCCGTCGGGATGACCCCGCTCCGCGCGGGGTGATCATGGCGGCTCCGGCGGACCGCCACCACCGCCCACGCCGCGGCGACCAGCCAGACCGCGACCACGAGCAGCAGCAGGTTGCGCTTGAGGTCGCGGGGCAGGAACGACGGGTTCGCCGGGCCGTCGGCGGGGGTGAGCAGGAACGGCAGCGTCACCAGGGTCAGCACCCCGCTGACCACCCCGGCGACGACGACCGGCGGCCGCGCCGGCGCGGGCAGGAACCGGGCGGCGAGCCAGCCCAGCCCGATCCACAGCGGGGCGATCACCAGGTCGTGCAGCAGCGCGCTGCCGACGAACCAGGTGGCCCACGAGCCCAGCGGGATCCGGTCGCCGGCGGTCACCAGGTTCCAGCCGCCCCACAGCACCGCGGCCAGCCCGGGCACGACGAACAGCCAGCGCCACCACGGCCGCAGCGCCGAGGTCAGCGGCCGGCCGGGGTCCGAGGCGTACGGATCGGCCGGGACCAGCTCCGCGGCCCGCGGATCGTGCTCCCGGCTGCTCTCCCGTTCCAGGCTCATGCCGGCCGCACCGCCGTGACCCACTTGGTCTGCATCACCCCGGGCCGGTTCGGCGCGATCAGCCGCACCGGGTAGCCGTGGTCGAGGTCCAGCGGCTCGCCCTGCAGTTGCAGCGCCAGCAGGGTGAGCGGGCTGCGGGCGTGCGGCGGCGCCACCACCGACGTCCGGTAGAGCCCGCCGGGCTGCAGCGACTCGACGACGACCTCGGTGTCCCGGGGCAGCCCGGCCCCGGCCAGCAGGTCGGCCAGCCGCACGCCGGTCCAGGTGCCGCCGGCGCTCCAGCCCTCGACGCAGGTGATCGGCAGGTCGACGGTGGTCTGCGGCATCGCCTGCAGGTCGGCGAGGGTGAGCTCCAGGCGGTCCGGGCCCGCGATGGTGAGCCGGTACGCCGGGTCGACGGCGGTCTCGGTCACCCCGGCCCGGTCGGCGGTCTGCCGCACGGGGAGGTCCTGCGGCCCGACGCCGGGGTGCCGCGGGGCGAGCACGGAGACGTCGGCCAGCGGTGAGAACGTCTGCCCGACCATGGTCAGCGTGACCGCCCCGGCGCCCGCACCGGCGGCGAGCACGAACGCCCGCCGGGACACCGCCTGCTGCTCGGCGGCCTCGTCGTCGGCGGTGAGCTCCGCGGCCTGCTCGGGGGCCAGGCCCGCGACGGCGCCGGGCGACCCGCGGCGGGCCAGGCCGCGGCGGATCTCGGGGGCCTTGGCGCCGACGTGCACCGCGACCGCGCCGATGGCGATCCAGCCGGTCCAGTAGTGGGTGTCGGGGAAGAAGAAGCCCCACGGGTACCACTGCGCCGTGTTGACCAGGCCGGTGACCAGCTGGAACGACGTGGCGCCGACCAGCACCAGGATGGACAGCCGGCTGATCGCCCGGGACGGTGACCCGGCCGGTGGCCACTCGAACAGCTTCGGGTAGACCGTCCAGAGCTTCACCAGCAGCAACGGGATCGCGGTGAGCCCGACGGTGACGTGCACGCCCTGGGTGACGCCGTAGAGCCACACCGGCTGGGCCGGCCAGCCGAACCAGCCGGGCGGGTCCTGGATCCAGTGGCTGATCAGCCCGGTGCCGAAGCAGAGCAGGAAGGCGACGCCCAGCCACGCACCGACCCGGGCGGAGCGGCGCTCGGAGTGCAGCGGGCTGCCGAACGCCCCGCGCCGGAACGGGCCGCGGCGCAGCCCGTCCGGCGGTGCCGGCAGCCGGGCGCCGAGCAGCCGGTCCAGGGGGGCGGTCACGGCAGCCCGCCCGCCACCTCGTCGACCGCTCGGCGGGTGCGGCTGTCCGGCGGGCACAGCGCGGCCACCGCGAGCGCGTCCGGGAAGTGGTCGATGTCGGTCAGCTGCGGCAGGTCGAGCACGGTCAGCCCGGCGGACTCCAGCGCGGCGCGGGTGCGCACCGCGGTGTCCTCGCGGGACATCGGCACGTCGGGCAGCACCTGCGCGCCGTCGGGGGAGTGCAGCCCGAGCGCCCACCAGCCGCCGTCCGGTGCGACGCCGAGCACCGCCGTCCCCGGCCCGGCGGCCACCAGCCGGTCGAGGGCGCCGGTCAGCAGCGCGGGAGTCACCTGCGGGGTGTCCATCCCGATCAGCAGGGTGGGCAGCGCGCCGTCCGGGCCGGCCATCGCGTCGGCGAAGGCGCGCGCCAGCCGGGTGCCCAGGTCGCCCTCGACCTGCGGGACGACGACGCAGCCGGACAGGTCCAGGTCGCGGGGGGCGCCGTCCAGGGCCACCACCCGGCGCTGCACCGGGGTCGCCCGCACCACGTCGAGGGTGTCGCCGACCGCGGCGGAGGCGATCGCCGCGGCCTGCTCCGGGGTGCACGGCGGGGTGAGCCGGGTCTTGCTCCGGCCCGGCACCGGCGCCTTGGTGATCACCAGCAGCTGCGTCATCGCGCCAGCACCTCCCGCATGTCCCGGATCGTGCGCAACGTGCCGAGGGCCGTGCCGGTGACCTTGGACCTCGTGCCCTCGGCGCGCGGGGCGTAGTCGACGTCGACCTCGACGATCCGCCAGCCGGCGTCGGCCGCCTTCGTGACCATCTCCAGCGGGTAGCCGAACCGGCGGTCGGTGATCCCGAGGGCCAGCAGCGCCTCCCGGCGTCCGGCGCGCATCGGGCCGAGGTCGTGCAGCGCGAGCCCGGTGCGGCGGCGCAGCATCACCGACAGCGCCAGGTTGGCCACCCGGGCGTGCAGCGGCCAGGCGCTGCGGTGCGTGGGCCGGCGGCGGCCGAGCACCAGGTCGGCGTCGCCGGCCAGCACCGGGTCGGCCACCTTCGGCAGGTCGGCGGGGTCCATCGAGGCGTCGGCGTCGCAGAAGCAGACGACGTCGTCGGTGGCCGCCTCCAGCCCGGCGTGCGCGGCGGCGCCGAAGCCGCGCTGCGGCACGGGGACGACGGTGGCGCCGTGGTCGGCGGCGATCTGCGCCGACCCGTCGGTCGAGCCGTTGTCGGCGACGATCGCGCGGTAGCCGGCGGGCAGCCGGGGCAGCACCGCGGGCAGCGCACCGGCTTCGTTCAGGCAGGGGAAGACGACGTCCGGCACGGACGGACGGTAACCAGGTTCGGGGATCGTCGCCTGCTGTTCGGTCGTGGACCACCGATCGGGTGCCCCCGACCGGCCGGCCCGCCGCCGGCCACCTAGGGTCGATTCGGTGCAGACGGTGCCGGCTCCGGTCGACTCCCCGGACGGCGGTCCGCGCCGGTGGTGGGTGCCGCCGCTCGCCGTCGCCGGAACCGCGGTCTTCGTCGTCGCGATGGGCCTGATCGGCCGGCGGCTGACCGAGTCCGGCGTGCGCCTGCACCTGCTCGGCGGGTGGGTGCTGCGGGGCGCCTTCGGCGTCGTGCTCACCCCCGCGGTCCTGCTGCCGGTGGCGGTCGGGCTGGCCGGCGTGCTGTGGGGGCCGGCGCTCGCGGCCCGGGCGAGCTGGCGGCTGCTGCTGCCGGGCTCCGCGCTGGCCGCCGCCGGCTGGGCGGTCGCCCTCGCGCTGAGCTCCGGGGCGCACCGGCTGACCGAGCCGCTGGACTCGGTCTACGAGTACCCGCACGACGTGCCGCGGGTCGGTTCGATCGGGGAGCTCCTCTCCGGCTTCGCCGCCTCGGTGCCGGCCGACGCCGCCGATCCGTGGACCACCCACGTCGCCGGCCACCCACCCGGCGCGCTGCTCGCCTTCGTGCTGCTGGACCGGCTCGGCCTGGACGGGCTCGGGTGGGCGGCGGCGCTGTGCATCGCCGGCGGCGCGCTCGCCGTGCCCGCGGTGCTGGTCACGGTGCGCGCGGTGGCCGACGAGGCGAGCGCCCGGGTGGTCGCGCCGTTCCTGGTGCTCGCCCCGGTCGCGCTGTGGGTGGCCACCAGCGCCGACGCGCTCTTCGCCGGGGTGGCCGCCTGGGGCGTCGCGCTGCTGGCGACGGCGGCCGCCCGCGCGCCGGGGCTCGACGCCGACCTGCGCGCCCTGGGCGGTGGGCTGCTCATGGGGCTCGCGCTCTTCCTCTCCTTCGGGCTCACCGCGCTCGGCCTGGTGGTGCTCGTGGTCGTGCTGGTGCACCGCGGCCGGCTGGGCTGGGCCGGGGTCGCTCGGGTGCTCGGCGTCGGCGCGGTGGGCGTGCTGCTGGTGGTCGCCGCGTTCGCCGCCGGCGGCTACTGGTGGGTGGAGGGCTTCACCGTCGCCGGCGACCGGGTGCGCTCCGGGCCGTCCTACGCCAACCGCCCGCTGGCCTTCTTCCTGTTCAGCAACCTGGCCGCCGCGGCACTGGCGGTCGGACCGGCCGCCGTGGCCGGGCTGGCCTCGCTGCGCCGGCACCGGCTGGCGCTGGTGCCGCTGGCCGCGCTCGTCGGGATGCTGGTCTCCGACGCCACCGGGCTGGTGCGCGGGGAGACCGAGCGGATCTGGCTGCCGTTCCACGTCTGGCTGCTCGTCGCCACCGCGTTCCTGCCGCCCCGGCAGCGCCGCTGGTGGCTGGCCGCCTCGGTGCTGCTCGCGCTGGTGATCGAGGTGCTCGTCCGCACCGAGTGGTGACCGCACTGACGACGCCGGCGGGGCGTGGGCCAGGATGACCGGCGTGCGGACGTCGGGGGTGGCTCGGTGAGCCGGCGGGGCTGGGCGCTGTTCGTCGCGATGTCGCTGATCTGGGGCGTGCCGTACCTGCTGATCAAGGTCGCCGTCGGTGAGTTCTCCCCGGTGCTGGTGGTGTTCGCCCGCTGCGTCATCGGCGCCGCGGTGCTGCTGCCCTGGACCGTCGCCCGCGGTCAGCTGCGCCCGGCGCTGCGGCACTGGCGGGCGCTGCTGCTGTTCACCGTGCTGGAGATGACCGGCCCGTGGCTGCTGCTGTCCTGGGCCGAGCAGTCGCTGTCCAGCTCGCTGACCGGGCTGCTGGTGGCCGCCGTCCCGTTCGTCGCCGCGCTCACCGCCCGGATCGCCGGCGACGAGGACCGGCTCTCCCCGGTGCGGGTGCTCGGCATGCTCATCGGCGTCGTCGGCATCGCCGCGCTGCTCGGGCTGGACGTCGCCGGTGCCCAGCTGTCCGCGATCGGCGCCGTCGGGCTGGTGGTGGTCGGCTACGCCACCGCGCCGATGGTGGTCACCCGGGCGCTGCCCGACGTGCCCGGCGTCGCCGCCGCGTCGATCGCGCTGGCGGTCACCGCGGTGGTCTACGCCCCGTTCGCGCTGCCCCGGCTCGGGCAGCTGCCCGGCGCGCCGGCGGACGCGCTGGCGTCGCTCGCCGCGCTCGGGCTGGTGTGCACCGCGCTCGCGATGGCGCTGTTCTTCGCCCTCATCCGCGAGGCCGGCCCCCAGCGGGCGCTGGTGATCACCTTCGTGAACCCGGCGGTCGCCGTCCTGCTGGGGGTGCTGCTGCTCGACGAGCCGTTCACCCTCGGCCTCGCCGTCGGGCTGCCGCTGGTGCTGCTCGGCTGCGTGCTGGCCACCCGCCGCAGCCCCACCCGCCCGCACCGCTCCGAGCTGACCGAGGTCGACAGCGCCGTCCCCTGACCCCCTGGAGGAGAGCCATGACCGAACCGTCGACGTCGCCGGTGGTCCGCACCCGTGCAGGTGCGCTCCGCGGCCGCACCGAGGGCGGGACCGCGGTGTTCCGCGGCATCCCGTTCGCCGCGCCGCCGGTGGGCCCGCTGCGTTTCCAGGCACCCCGGCCGGCCCCGGCGTGGGACGGCGTCCGGGAGGCCGATGTCTTCGGCCCTCCGCCGCCGCAGGCACCCATGGGGCCGCCGCCCCCGGAGCCGCCGTCCGCCGGGCCGGTGCGCCACGACCCGACCGACTGGCTGACCCTCAACGTCTGGACGCCGGACCCGGGCGCCACCGGCCTGCCGGTGCTGGTCTGGGTCTACGGCGGCGCCTACCGGATGGGCACCGCCGGCGTGCCCGAGTACGACGGCGCTGCGCTCGCCCGCAGCGGCGTCGTCGTGGTCACCGCCAACCACCGGGTCGGGGTCGAGGGCTGGGCTGAGTTCGACGGCGCTCCGGCGAACCGGGCGCTCCTCGACGTCGAGGCCACGCTGCGCTGGGTGCAGGAGGAGATCGCCGCCTTCGGCGGGGACCCGGCGCGGGTCACGGTCGTCGGGGAGTCCGCCGGCGCGGGGATCATCGCCGCCCTGCTGGTGATGCCGACGACCGGTGGCCTGTTCTCCCAGGCGGTGCTGCAGAGCGTGCCGGGCACCTGGTTCACCCCGGAGCTGGCGCGCGACGTCAGCGCCGAGCTGCTCGCCCCGCTGGGTCTGCCCGCGTCGGCCGCCGCGCTCGCCGACGTCCCGCCGCAGCGGCTGGTCGACGCTCTGGGTGAGCTCGACCGGCGCCTGCCCGGGCTGGACCGCTGGGGTCTGGTGGCACACACCCCGACGCCGTTCTCCCCGGTCGTCGACGGGCAGGTGCTGCCCACCGACCCGTGGACCGGCCTCACCGCCGGTGCGGCCCGCGACGTGCCCGTCGTGGTCGGGCACAACCGCGACGAGTGGCGGCTGTTCCTCGCGCTGGCCGGTCAGGTCGGCGCGGTCACCGAGGAGATGGCCGCCACCGCGATGGCGGTCTTCGGCCCGGGCGCGACGCCGGAGACCCGGATGCGGGCGGCCTACCCGGACGCGGAGGCGGAGGAGCTCTTCGTCCTGGCGCACTCCGACCGGATGTTCCGGGTGCCCAGCCTGGACGTCGCCCGGGCGCAGACCGCCGGCGGTGGCCGGGCGCACCTGTACGAGCTGACCTGGCCCGCGTCGGGCGGTGGTGGCGTGCTGGGCGCGTGCCACGCCCTGGACGTCCCGCTGGTGTTCGGCCGGCTCGACGTCGGGCTCGGGGCGCAGCTGCTGGGCAGCCCACCGCCGGCCGAGGCCGCCGAGGTGTCCGCGCAGCTGCAGGCCGCGTGGACCACCTTCGCCCGGGACGGCGACCCCGGTTGGCCGGCGTTCGACGAGCGGCGCGCGCTCACCCGGGTGTTCGACACCGGCGAGCGGGGCGGGGTGCGGCCCTACCCCGAGCAGGCCCTCCGCGACCTGTGGCGGAACGCGCCGATCGGGCTGCTCGACGTGCGCCGCTGACCCGCCCCCGTTCCGCCGACATGGCCATTTCGGCGGAACGGAACGGAACGGGGCGGGTCAGGGGGCGGGGCGCAGGGGAGCGGTGGCGAACTCGCGCATGCCGTCGGCGAAGGTGACCCGCGCGCGGAAGCCGAGCTCGGCCGCGGCCCGCGCGGGGGAGGCCACCACGTGCCGGACGTCGCCGATCCGGTACTCCCCGGTGACCTGCGGTGCCGGGCCGCCGAACGCCTCGGCCAGCGCGGCGGCCATGTCACCGACGCTGTGCGGCACCCCGGAGGCGACGTTGTACGCCCGCAGCGCGGCGTCGGGCGCCTCGGCCTCCAGCGCGCGCAGGTTGGCCTGCGCGACGTCGGTGACGTGCACGAAGTCGCGCATCTGCCCGCCGTCCTCGAACACCTGCGGCGCCCGGCTGCCCTCCAGCGCCGACCGGAAGATCGAGGCGACCCCGGCGTAGGGGGTGTCCCGCGGCATGTGCGGGCCGTAGACGTTGTGGTACCGCAGCGCGATCGCGCCGCCGCCGGTCGAGCGGGCCCACGCCGACGCGAGGTGCTCCTGGGCCAGCTTGGTCGCGGCGTAGGTGTTGCGCGGGTCGGCGGGGGTGTCCTCCCCGACCTCGCCCCAGGTCAGCTGCCGACCGCACACCGGGCAGGGCGGCTCGAACCGTCCGGCGTCCAGGTCGGCCCGCCGCCGTGGTGCGGCCGGTACGACGCCGTGCTCCGGGCACTCGTAGCGGCCCTCGCCGTAGACCACCATCGAGCTGGCCAGCACCAGCCGGCCGACGTCGGCGCGCGCCATCGCGGCCAGCAGTACCGCCGTCCCCAGGTCGTTGATCCCGGCGTAGGCGGGCATGTCCTGCACGTCGACGCCGAGGCCGACCATCGCCGCCTGGTGGCAGACGGCGTCCACCCCGGCGAGTGCGCGGTCGACGGTCGCGGCGTCCCGGACGTCGCCGTGCAGCAGCTCCACGCCGTCCAGCCCGGGCACGCCGTCGGGGTAGCCGGGGTGCACCGCGGGGAGCAGGGCGTCGAGCACCCGCACGTCGTGGCCGGCCGCGCGGCAGGCGGCGGCGACGTGCGAGCCGATGAAGCCCGCCCCTCCGGTGATCAGGATGCGCACGAGCGCAGACGCTAGCTTCGGTGCCCGTGGAGCGCTCCCGATGCGGCTGGGCGACCAGCGCGCCCGAGTACGTCCGGTACCACGACGAGGAGTGGGGGGTACCCCTGCGCGGGGACGACGCCCTCTACGAGCGGCTCACCCTGGAGGCGTTCCAGTCCGGGCTGTCCTGGATCACCATCCTGCGCAAGCGGCCCGCCTTCCGGGCCGCGTTCGCCGGCTTCTCCATCCCGGCGGTCGCGGCGTTCACCGACGAGGACGTCGCGCGGTTGACGGCCGACGCCGGCATCGTCCGCAACCGCGCGAAGATCACCGCCGCGGTCGCCAACGCCCGCGCGGCGCTGGAGGTGCCCGAGGGGCTGTCAGCGCTGCTCTGGTCGTTCGCGCCCACCGGGCCGCGGCCCCGGCCGCGGACGCTGGCCGACGTGCCGGCCACCAGCCCGGAGTCGGTGGCGATGGCGAAGGAGCTCAAGCGCCGGGGGTTCCGCTTCGTCGGGCCGACCACCGGCTACGCGCTGATGCAGGCCACCGGGATGGTCGACGACCACGTCGCGACCTGTTTCCGCGCCGGTTCCGGGGGCCCGGTGTGACCCGTACCGGTGGGTCCGGGTTGGTCGATCCGCCCCCCATACGGGATCATGGATGCAGGTTCTCTGCACAACTGGTGCCACACCGCGGCCGTCCGGCCACGGGTGGCGGGCGAAGGAGGCACGCATGGCGGCCATGAAGCCGCGCACGGGTGAGGGTCCCCTCGAGGTCACCAAGGAGGGCCGCGGCCTGGTCATGCGCGTTCCGCTGGAGGGGGGCGGCCGGCTCGTCGTCGAGCTGACCCCCGACGAGGCGAGCGCCCTCTCCGAGGCCCTGAAGGGCGCGATCAGCTGAACACCGCCGCGAGCCTGCCCCCGGGCAGCCCCGCGGGCGACGACGCGGCCCCGGCCGCCGGCAGCACGCCGGCGACCGGGGCCGC
>NZ_JBJHAG010000016.1:0-99982 GCF_054050925.1 Modestobacter sp. SYSU DS0657
CCCCCCCCCCCCCCCCCCCCCCCCCCCCCCCCCCCCCCCCCCCCCCCCCCCCCCCCCCCCCCCCCCCCCCCCCCCCCCCCCCCCCCCCCCCCCCCGGCGGGGCCCGAGGTCGAGGAGGAGCCCACGCGCCGCGGCTCGACCCGGTCGCGGGAGCGGCTGCTGCAGCTGGGGTTCCTGGTCCCGGCCGTCGTCTACATGCTGCTGTTCTTCGGCTACCCCGTGGTGCAGAACGCCCTGATGGGCTTCCAGGAGTACACGACCCGCACCTTCGTCACCGGCGAGGCGCCCTGGGTCGGCCTGGACAACTACCGCGAGGTCATCGGCTCGTCGGTGTTCACCAAGGCCGCGCTGAACACGGTGCTGTTCACCGTCGGGTCGATCCTCGGCCAGTTCGTCCTCGGGCTGGCCATCGCCCTGTTCTTCCGCAAGCGCTTCCCCCTCAGCGGGCTGCTGCGCTCGCTGCTGCTCCTGCCGTGGCTCATCCCGCTCATCGCGGCGAGCGCGGTGTGGCGCTGGATCCTGGACAAGGACACCGGCGTGCTCAACCAGGTGCTCGGTGGCCTGGGCGTCACCGACGCCAACCCCGGCTGGCTGACCAGCACCTCGCTGGCCCTGATCACCGTGGTCGTCGTCAACATCTGGATCGGCATCCCCTTCAACACGACGATCCTCTACGGCGGTCTGCAGGACATCCCCGAGGAGCTCTACGAGGCCGCGGCCCTGGACGGCGCCACCCGCTGGCGGGCCTTCCGGTACGTCACCTGGCCGCTGCTGCGGCCGGTCGTCACCGTCGTGCTGGTGCTCGGCGTCGTCTACACGCTCAAGGCCCTGGACATCATCCTGGGGCTCACCGAGGGCGGGCCGGCCAACTCCACGCAGACCATCGCCACGCAGTCCTACAACCTGAGCTTCCAGCAGTTCGACTTCGGCCAGGGTGCCGCTGCCGGCAACATCCTCATCGTCGTCTCGCTGGTGTTCGCGGTCCTCTACCTGCGCGCCAACCGCCGCGCCCTGGACGAGTGAGGTCCCCGTGTCGCTGAGCGCCACCCTCCCCCTGCCCGACACCGCCCCGGCCCGGAAGAGACGGCGGCGAGGGACCGCGGGCGCTCGCGGGCCGTGGGGCTACACCGTCGCCGGGATCGCCATCCTCGCGGTGCTGCTCTTCCCGCTGTACTGGATGCTCAACGTCTCGCTGCAGCCAGCGGGGTCGGCGGCGAGCACCTCGTGGTTCCCCTTCGCGCTGAGCTTCGACGGGTACTCCACCGCGATCGCCGACCAGGGCGGCAACCTGATGACCAGCCTGGTGGTCTCGCTGGGCAGCGTCGTGCTGAGCCTGCTCATCGCCGCCCCGGCGGCCTACGCGCTGGCCCACTTCAAGGTGCGCGGGGCCGGGATCGTGCTGTTCGGGATCCTGATCAGCCAGATGATCCCCGGGATCGTCGTGGCCAACGCCCTGTACAGCGCCTACAACGACCTGGGCCTGCTCAACTCGATCCCCGGGCTGATCCTGGCCGACTCGACCGCCGGCATCCCGTTCGGCATCCTGATCATGCGGTCGTTCATGGGCAGCATCCCGCCCTCGCTGACCGAGGCGGCCCGGATGGACGGCGCCGGCCCGATCCGCGCCTTCTTCCACATCATCCTGCCGATCAGCCGGAACGCGCTGATCACCGCCGGGATGTTCACCTTCCTCTTCACCTGGGGCGACTTCCTCTTCGCCCTGACGCTGACCACGAACGCCGAGGTCCGCCCGATCACCCTCGGGCTCTACCAGTACATCGGGACCTACGTCAGCGACTGGAGCACCGTCATGGCCACCGCCGTGCTGTCCTCCCTGCCGGCGGTCGTCCTGCTCGTCCTCGCCCAGCGCTACATCGCCGCGGGCGTCACCGGCGGCGCGGTCAAGTGACCGGCGTCCAGCAGTCAGGAGCTCCCGTGACCGTCCCCGCCCAGCCCCTGCGCGTGACCGTGTGGGGCGAGAACGTGCACGAGCAGCGCGAGCCCGAGGTGGCCGCTCGCTACCCGAGCGGCATGCACGGTGCCATCGCCGAGGGCATCGAGGCCAACCTCGGGGAGCAGGTCGTGGTGCGCACCGCGACCCTCGGCGACCCGGAGCACGGGTTGACCGAGGAGGTGCTGGCCGGCACCGACGTCCTCACCTGGTGGGGGCACGCCGCGCACGCGGACGTCGCCGACGAGGTGGTCGAGCGGGTGCACCGGCACGTGCTGTCGGGGATGGGCCTGGTCGTGCTGCACTCCGGCCACTGGTCGAAGATCTTCACCAGGCTGATGGGGACGACGTGCACGCTGCGCTGGCGCAGCGCGCACGACCGCGAGCTGGTGTGGACGGTCGACCCGACCCACCCCATCGCGCGCGGCATCCCGCACCCGATGGTCATCGACGAGGACGAGATGTACGGGGAGTTCTTCGACATCCCCGCCCCCGACGAGCTGGTGTTCCTGTCCACCTTCTCCGGCGGGGAGGTGTTCCGGTCCGGGTGCACCTTCCGGCGCGGGCACGGGAAGATCTTCTACTTCCGGCCCGGCGACCAGGACTACCCGGTCTACCACCACGAGGGCGTGCGCCGGGTCATCTCCAACGCCGTCGAGTGGGCGCGGACCGACCGCCCGGAGCGGGCGTACCCGACCCTGCTGCGGTATGAGACCGAGGACTTCTTCACCGGTCACGGGTACGGCGGGGCGTGAGCGGCACCCACCGCCGGGTCGACTGCGGGGAGCACGCGCCGCTGCCGGTCGTCGCCGTGGGCGCCGGGGCGATGGGCCGGGCCTGGCTGCGGACGCTGGAGGCCTCGGCCGAGGTGCAGCTGGTCGGCATCGTCGACCTGGACACCGCCGCCGCCGGCCGGGCCGCCGCCGAGCTGGGCCGGCCCGACCTGCCGATCGGCACCGACGCGGTCGGGCTGGCGGCGCGGACGGGCGCGGCCGCGGTGGTGGACGTGACCGTGCCGGTCGCCCACCACCCGGTCACCACCGCGGCACTGCTGGCCGGCCTGCCGGTGCTGGGTGAGAAGCCCGCCGCCGACACCCTGGCCCGGGCGCTGTCACTGGCCGCGGCGGCCGAGGTCAGCGGTGAGCTGTTCATGGTCAGCCAGTCGCGGCGGTGGAACCCGCAGGTCGCCGCGCTGCGCGGGCTGGTGCAGGACCTCGGCGCCGTCGGCACGCTGACCACCGAGTTCTTCCGGGCGCCCCGGTTCGGCGGGTTCCGGGACGCGATGGCGCAGCCGCTGCTGGTCGACATGGCCATCCACGCCTTCGACACGGCCCGGTACCTGCTCGGCGCCGAGCCGGTGTCGGCGTGGTGCTCGTCGTGGAACCCGTCGTGGAGCTGGTACGCCGGGGACGCGAACGCCACGGCGCTGTTCACCATGGCCGACGGCGCGCGCTATTCCTTCACCGGCTCGTGGTGCGCGCCCGGCGCGGAGACGTCGTGGAACGGCGCCTGGCGGGTCAGCGCCGAGCGCGGGACGGCGCTGTGGGACGGCGAGACCGAGCCGGTGCTGGACGCCGAGGTGACCGCCACCGACCGCCCGCGCTCGCCGCACAGCGACATCGCCGGCGCGCTCGCGGTGTTCTGCGCCGCGCTGCGCACCGGGGAGACGCCGATGGGCGAGGTGCACGAGAACGTGATGAGCCTGGCCATGGTCGAGGCGGCGGTCGAGTCGGCCGCCACGGGTGCGCCCGTGCTGCTGGACGACGTGCTGGCCCGGGCGCACGCTCAGGCGCTGGCGGAGGAGACGCACCCCGGCGTCCACGACGCGCTGGCCGGCTGGCCCTCGGTGCGCGAGGCCCTGACCGCGGTTGGCTAGGCCCGGTACGTGGGCGCCGCCGAGGGGCCTCCCCGCGGAGGGCGCGGCCGACGTCCACCTGCGCTGGCCGCTCGTGGACCGACCCGGTTGCGCAGGGGCGGATCAGGGCAGACTGCTGATCATGTGGCTCTTCCTCACCCGCCGGTTCCGCATGTGGGTCATCCTGACCGTCCTCGCCCCGCTGGCCACCAAGGTGCTCCGTGGCCTGGGCGAGGCCCTGCAGCGGCGCAACGGCCCGAACGCCGTCAGCAACGGGCTGCTCAAGGCCGGTGACCTCGGCGAGCGGGCCCGCACCAAGCTGGGCGGGAAGCGCCGCCGACGCTGAGCACCAGACGACGCCGAGCACCAGACGACGCCGAGCACCAGACGACGCCGAGGACGACAGCGAGACTGTGGACATGGACGCCTCCGCCACGCCCGACGCCCACCGACCCGACCCGGGCTCCCCGGCGCTGGAGCAGCGGCCGGCGGCCGGCGAGACCTCCGGCATCGCGCTGTTCTGCCACGGCGGCACGGTGAGCAGCGTGGAACCGCCCCGCGAGCGCGCGCTGAGCCTGGTCCGGATGCGGGCGTTCGAGGAGTTCGTGCACCGCAGTGCCGCCGAGCGCGGCATCGGCACCGCCCTGCTGCGCTACCGGGTCGCCGGCTGGAACGGTGAGGCAGCCGACGCCCTCCAGGACGTCCGCTGGGCGATCGGGCAGCTCCGCGAGGAGCACGGCACCGACGTGCCGATCGTGCTGGTCGGCCACTCCATGGGCGGCCGCGCCGTGCTCCGCGCCGGCGGCGAGCCCGCGGTCACCGCCGTCTGCGCGCTGGCCCCGTGGACGCCGCCCGGTGAGCCGGTCATGCACCTGCGCGAGCAGACGGTGGTCATCGCGCACGGCAGCGGCGACCGCTGGGTGCCCGCGAGGCTCTCCGCGGACTTCGCCGTCCGGGCCCGCCGCGCCGGCGCCCGGGTGGCCCGGTTCACCGTCCCCGGCGGGCACGCGATGATCCGCCGCGCGCAGCGCTGGCACGCCCTCGCCCGGGACGTCGTCCTGGCCGGCAGCGGGCTGGAACCGATGCGGCCCGACGTTGTCACCGCGCTGCAGCAGCCCAGCCCCGAGGGCCTCGCCGTCCCGCTCTGAGCCGGGAAGGGGGCGGAGGCGAGTCCACGCGGTCGTTCCCCGCGCCGGATCAGCCCACGCCGGCGCGGAAGTGCTCGATCGTGCGCTCCAGGCCCTCGCGCAGCTCCACCGTCGGCGCCCAGCCCAGCGACTCCCGGGCCCGGGTGATGTCCGGCTGGCGCCGGGTCGGGTCGTCGACCGGCAGCGGCCGGCGGTCCAGCGTCGAGGTGGAGCCGCTCAGCTCCACGACCAGGTCGGCCAGCTCCCGGATGGTGAACTCACCGGGGTTGCCGAGGTTGATCGGCCCGGTGACCTCGCGCGGGCTGTCCATCATCGCCACCAGCCCGTCGATGATGTCGTCGACGTAGCAGAACGACCGGGTCTGCGACCCGTCCCCGTAGACGGTCAGCGGCTCGCCGGCCAGCGCGGACACCACGAAGTTCGACACCACCCGGCCGTCCTGCGGGTGCATCCGCGGGCCGTAGGTGTTGAACAGCCGGACCACCTTGATGTCGAGCCCGTGCTGGCGCCAGTAGTCGAAGAAGAGGGTCTCCGCGGCCCGCTTGCCCTCGTCGTAGCAGGCCCGCGGGCCGATCGGGTTGACCCGGCCCCAGTAGTCCTCGGTCTGCGGGTGCACCTCCGGGTCGCCGTAGACCTCCGACGTCGAGGTGAGCAGGATGCGTGCCCCCGTCCGCTTCGCCAGGCCCAGCGCGTTGATCGAGCCGTGCACGGCCGTCTTGGTGGTCTGCACCGGATCGCGCTGGTAGTGGATGGGGGACGCGGGGCAGGCCAGGTGGTAGATCTCGTCGACCTCGACGTACAGCGGGAAGGTGACGTCGTGGCGCATCAGCTCGAAGCGGGGGTGCCCGAGCAGGTGGGCCACGTTGGCCTTCGTCGAGGAGTAGAAGTTGTCGACGCACAGCACGTCGTGGCCCAGGTCGATCAGCCGGTCGCACAGGTGCGACCCGATGAAGCCGGCTCCCCCGGTGACCATGACCCGCTTGCTCTGCGGCACGTGACGTCCTCCAGTCCACCTGCTCCAGCCTCCGGCGCGTGATCACGCAGGGCCTGCGAGATGCTCCCACGCCGGTCCCGGGGCTCAGCCGAACAGGGCGCTGTAGCCGTTGAGCGCCGGCTGCCCGCCGAGGTGCGCGTACAGCACGGTCGACGACCGGTCGATCTCGCCGCGGCCGACGAGGTCGATGGTCGCGGCCATCGACTTCCCCTCGTACACCGGGTCGGTGACCATGCCCTCGGTGCGGGCGGCCAGCTCCATCGCGGCGATCGTCGCGGCGTCCGGGATGCCGTAGATGCCCGCGTGGTACCGCTCGTCCAGCTCGACGTCGTCGAGGGTCAGCTCCCGGTGCACGCCGATGGCCCGGGCCGTCCGCTGGGCGATCCGCAGCACCTGGTCCCGGGTCTCGGCCGGCTTCGCCGAGGCGTCGATCCCGAGCACCCGGCGCGGCCGGGCACCGGCCTCCTCCAGCTGGGCGAAGCCGGCCACCATGCCGGCCTGGGTCGACCCGGTCACCGAGCAGACGACGACGGTGTCGAAGAAGACCCCGAGCTCGGCCTCCTGGGCGGCCACCTCGTGCGCCCAGTTGGCGAACCCGAGGCCACCCAGCGGGTGGTCCGAGGCCCCGGCCGGGATCGGGTACGGCTTCCCGCCGCGCGCCTCGATCTCGGCGAGCGCCGCCTCCCAGCTCTCCTTGAACCCGATGCCGAACCCGGCCTTGACCAGACGGACGTCGGCGCCGGCCAGCCGGCTGATCAGGATGTTGCCGACCTTGTCGTAGACGGCGTCCGGCCAGTCGACCCAGCTCTCCTGCACCAGCACGCACTGCAGGCCGACCCGGGCGGCGACCGCGGCCACCTGGCGGGTGTGGTTGCTCTGCACCCCGCCGATCGACACCAGGGTGTCGCAGCCCTGCGCCAGCGCGTCGGCGACCAGGTACTCCAGCTTGCGGGTCTTGTTGCCCCCGTAGGCGATGCCGGAGTTCACGTCCTCCCGCTTGGCCCAGACCGCGGCGCCGCCCAGGTGCTCGGTCAGCCGGTCCAGCCGGTGCACCGGCGAGGGGCCGAACAGCAGCGGGAAGCGGGGGAAGTCGGCAAGGGTCGTCGCCCTCGGGGCGGCGGGCGGGTCAACTGCTCGTGTCATCGGAAGTCTCCTCCAGTTCGGACAGCAGGGCCGTCCAGATCTCGGTGGTGGTGGCGACGGCGTCGGCGACGTCCCCGGCCGCGCAGGCGGCGATCAGGCGGTCGTGCAGGGCCACCGACTCCCGCCCGTGGGCCGCGGCGAACCGCTGCCGCTCCAGCCGCCGGACCGCCGGGGTGAACCGGTCGACGGTGGCCTGCACCGCGCCGTTGCCGCACCGGGTCAGCAGCACCTGGTGCAGCTCGTCGTCGGCGGCCAGCGCGGCGGGGAGGTCACCGGCGGCCACCGCCGCCGCGAACCGGGTGTTGGCCGCGCGCATCGCGGCGACGTCCTCGGCCGTCGTGCGGCCGGCGGCCTCGCCGGTGGCGAGCTCGTGCATCGCCCGGACGACGACGGCGGCGTCCCGCACCTGCCCGGGGTCCAGCGGGGTGACCCGGGTGTGGCTCTGCGGCTTCGCCTCGACCAGCCCTTCGTCGGCGAGCCGGGCCAGGGCGGTGCGCACCGGGGCGACCGACAGCCCGAGCCGGGCGGCGAGCTCGGCGTCCTTGACGACGGCGCCCGGCGCCAGCTCGCCGCTGACGATCGCCGCGCGGATCAGCTGGGCGGCCTGGTCACGCAGCAGCACGCGCGGAACGGGACTGATCGGCACAACTGACATCTCAGATGTCAGGGGTACTCCCGTCAAGACCTGATCGCTGCGATTCCTGTCCGTCCTGCCCCTCGTCGGCCGACCCGGACCGCGCCACCCTCGACGTCATGACGCTCGACTGGTCCACCCCGCCCGCCGACGCCGCCGCCCACTTCGCCCACCGGCTGGCCGTGGAGACCGACGTCTCCGACGTCCACGCCGCCCTGGATTCCGGGCGCCCGGGTTTCGTCCTGCTGGACAGCCGGAGCACCGAGGCCTGGGCACAGGGGCACGTGCCGGGGGCGCTGCACCTGCCCGGCCGGGAGATCACCGCGCGCGCCGCCGAGCTCGACCCCACCGTCCCGGTGGTCACCTACTGCTGGGGCCCCGGCTGCAACGGCGCCACCCGGGCCGCGCTCACGCTGGCGACGCTCGGCTTCCGGGTGCGGGAGATGATCGGCGGCTTCGAGTACTGGGCCCGCGAGGGCCTGCCGGTGGAGACCGCAGCCGGCCTCACCCGCCCCGCCGTCGATCCGCTCACCGCACCGACCGGGGTCAGCTGCGGCTGCTGAGCGCGGGCGGCGGGTCGTCGGACAGGCGCGACCACAGGAACTCGTCGTGCTTGACGCCGTCCCCGTAGCGGTACGACCGACGGAGACGACCCTCGCGGGTGAACCCCGCCTTGGCCGCCACCCGGCCCGAGGCCTGGTTCTCCACCGCGTGGTAGAGCTCCACCCGGTCGATGCCGACGGCGAACGCCCAGCGGCAGACCGCGTCCGCCGCACGCGCCGCCACGCCCCGGCCCCGGGCGACCGGCGCGATCCAGTAGCCCAGCTGCGCATCACCGCGCACCCGGTCGATCGAGTGCAGCGACACCGAGCCCAGCAGCGCCCCGCCGGCGTCGGTCACCGCCCAGGACGCCCGGCTCCCACCACTCCAGTCGGCCAGCCGGGCGACCATCTCGCGCACCTCCTCCGGTGAGCCGAAACCACGCGCGGTCCACCGCCGCAACGCCGGGTCGGCCGCAAGCGCCCACACCGGCCCCTCGTCCTCGGTGCGCCACGGCCGCAGCACCAGCTCACCGACGGCGAGGGTGCACGGCTCCGTGTCGCTCACCCAGCGCCCAGTTCGACGGTCATCGCCACCTCGTAGCGGTCGCGGCGGGAGGTCGACAGCGCCTGCTCGGACACGGCCGCGGTGCTGCCAGCCCGCTCACCAGCCCTGCTGCGGCAGCTTGTTGCCCAGCACGTACCGGTAGTAGTCCGCCCGCTCCAACCGGGACCCGGCCGCCTCGTCGACGACGAACGTGACGTGCGGGTGCAGCTGGAGCACCGACGCCGGGCACGACGCGGTCACCGGGCCCTCGACCGCCGCGGCGACCGCGGCCGCCTTCGCCTCCCCGGTGGCCACCAGCACGAGGTGCTCGGCCTCCAGGACGGTGCCCAGCCCCTGGGTGATCACGTGCCGGGGCACCGCGTCGACGTCGCCGCCGAAGAACCGGGCGTTGTCCCGCCGGGTCTGCTCGGTCAGCGTCTTCAGCCGGGTCCGGCTGGCCAGCGAGGACCCGGGTTCGTTGAAGCCGATGTGCCCGTTGGCGCCGATGCCCAGCAGCTGCACCGCCACCGGGCCGGCCGCCCGCAGGCGCGCCTCGTACTCCGGGCCGGCCTGCACCGGGTCCGCAGCGCAGCCGTCCGGGCCGTGGACGACCGCCGGGTCCAGCCCGAGGTCGTCGGTGAGCTCCCGGCGGATCACCTGCCGGTAGGACTCCGGGTGCCCGGCGGGGAGGCCGACGTACTCGTCGAGCAGGAACGCCTGCACCCCGGTGACGTCCAGCCCCTCCTCCGCGTGCCGGCGCAGCAGCTCCCGGTAGGCCAGCAGCGGCGAGGAGCCGGTGGCCAGGCCCAGCACGACCGGCCCGCCGCGGGCCAGCGCCGCGAGCACCGACCCGGCGACAACGTCGGCCACCACCCGGCCGCAGTCCTGGGGGGTGGGCAGCAGGACGACCTCCACGCCTCAGCGCTCCTCTCGGGTCACCCACGCACCGGCCCGCAGGACCGCGGTGGGGATCAGGTCCAGGTCGGGGACGAGCACGCCGGCCCCCGACCAGCTGGCCTCCATCCTCCCGCCCGGGCAGCCGGGCCGGGGTGACGACGGCGGAACGGACGGCGTCGGCCCGGGGAACGCCGGCGGCCCTGCCCACCTGGCCAGCCGCCGCCCGTTGATCATCGGCGATCGGCTGCCCGACACGCCGGCGGGGCCGACCACTCGCCGATGATCAACGGCGCGGCAGGGTAGGCCGCGCACGTGACCGTCGTCCGGGTCGACCCGTCGCTGCGCTTCCTGCTGCCCCTCCGGTGCCGGGCGGCCGGCGAGCGGGAACTGGGGTACGACCCGGACGCCACCGTCGCCCACCTGGTGCAGGCCGCCGGGGTGCCGCTGACCGAGGTGGGCGAGGTGCGGGTCGACGGGGTCACCGTGGACCGCACCGCCCGCCCCGCCCCCGGCGCCGTCCTGGAGGTGCGGCCGGTCGGCCGGCCGCAGCCGGTGCCGGCCGGGGGTCTCCTGCTCGACGTCGGGCTGGGGACCCTGGCCCGGCGGCTGCGACTGCTCGGGCTGGACGCCGCCTGGCGGAACGACGCCGACGACCCGGATCTCGTGGCGCAGGCGACGGCCGAGGACCGGGTGCTGCTCACCCAGGACCGCGGCCTGCTGATGCGCCGGGCCCTGCCGCGCGGCGCCCTGGTCCGCGGGAGCGACCCGGACGACCAGCTCGCCGACGTGCTGGACCGGTTCGTCACGGAGCCGGCGCCGCTCACCCGCTGCACGGCCTGCAACGGGGAGCTGACACCGGTGCCCAGGGCCGAGGTCGCCGACCTGCTCGAACCGGGGACCCTGCAGACCGCCGATGACTTCTCCCGGTGCACCCGCTGCGGGCGGGTCTACTGGCGCGGCGCCCATTCCCGTCGCATCGACGAGCTCATCGCGGCGGCGACGCGCGCACGTCCGTGAGCACCTGGTCGACCAGGCCGTACTCCCGCGCCTCGACCGGGGAGAACCAGCGGTCGCGCTCGGAGTCCCGGGCGATCCGTTCGACGTCCTGCCCGGAGTGCTCCGCCTGCAGCTCGTTGACCTGCTGCTTCAGCTGGCCGAGCATCTCGGCCTGGATGGTGATGTCGGCGGCAGTGCCGCGCAGGCCGGCCGAGGGCTGGTGCATGAGGATCCGCGTGTGCGGCAAGGCGTGGCGCTTGCCCGCCGTGCCGGCGGTGACCAGGAACTGGCCCATCGAGGCGGCCATGCCCAGGGCGTACGTGGCGACGTCGCAGTCGACGAACCGCATGGTGTCGTAGACGGCCAGCCCGGCCGTCACCGAGCCACCCGGTGAGTTGACGTACAGGTGGATGTCGCGGGCCGGGTCCTCGGCCGAGAGCAGCAGCATCTGCGCGCACAGGTCGTTGGCGATGGCGTCGTCGACCTCGCGGCCGAGGAAGACGATCCGCTCGCGCATCAGGCGCTCGTAGACGGCGTCGCCGAGGGTGGTCGCCGTCGGGGCTGCGGTCCGCATCGTGATCGGGCAGGGCGTGCCGGGAATGGTCATCGGTCTTCCTCTCGGGCATCCGAAAATGGACGACGTGAGCGAAGCAGGAATGCACGCCCAGCGACCTGCGGAAATGGTCGATTGCGCGGTCAGCGCATTTCTTGTGCCGTCGGCGAAGGGGGGTTGACGGGCTGGGTCCGGCGAGCAGGGGGCCGCCGGGGCGGGCCCGTGGTCTGATCGACCGGTGAGCACTCCCCCCGCCGTCCGGCGCGCGACCCGGGCCGACGTCCCGCGGCTGGCGGCGACCCTGGCCGCCGCCTACCCCGACTACCGGTGGACCTCCTGGGCGCTGCCCGAGGACGGCCGCACCCAGCGGCTGTCCCGCTGGGCGGAGCTGTGGGGCGCGCTGGTGCCGGTGCTGGCCGAGACCGCGTGGGTCACCGACGACGTGAACTCGGCCGCCGCCTGGGCCGCCCCGGACGCGCCGCCGCACGCTGCGGACCTGCAGGCGGTGATCGACCGCGACCTGCCCCGGGTGTTCGGCGCCCGCCAGCCGGTGGTGCTGGCCAGCGAGCGGCTCGGCGCCCTGGGCCGGCCGGACGAGCCGCACTGGTGGCTGCACGCCGTCGGCACCCGCCCGGCCTCCCGGCACCAGGGCCTCGGCGCGGCGGTGCTGCAGCCGGTGATCGAGCGCTGCGACGCCGACGGGGTGCCGGCCGCGGCCACGGTCTACACCTCCACCGTCGTCCGCTGGCTGCAGCGGTTCGGGTTCGCCGTCACGCACAACACCCGCACCGCCGTCGACCACGAGCTGCCGATCTGGACCCTGGTCCGCCAGCCCCGCCGGAGTTGACCCGCGGGGGCCACGGACCGGCACCGGGGTGACGTGCGGCCCGGGGATGACCCACACCGTCCGCACGCCGCGACGGAGGAGACCCCGTGCCCGAGTACACGCTGCCCGACCTGCCCTACGACTACAGCGCGCTGGAGCCGCACATCAGCGGCCGGATCATGCAGCTGCACCACGACAAGCACCACCAGACCTACGTCACCGGCGCGAACACCGCCCTGGAGAAGCTCGCCGAGGCCCGGGAGACCGGGAACTTCGACACGGTCAACCAGCAGGAGAAGAACCTCGCCTTCAACCTGGCCGGGCACGTCAACCACTCGGTGTTCTGGCCGAACATGAGCCCGGACGGCGGCGGCCGGCCCGAGGGCGAGGTCGCCGCGGCCATCGACGAGCAGTTCGGCGGGTTCGACGCCTTCCAGGCGCACTTCACCGCCGCCGCGCTGGGCATCCAGGGTTCTGGCTGGGCCGCGCTCACCTGGGACTCCGTCGGCCAGAAGCTGCTGATCAACCAGTTCTACGACCACCAGAGCAACCTGGCCGTGGGGCTGGCGCCCATCCTGCTGCTGGACATGTGGGAGCACTCGTTCTACCTCGACTACCAGAACGTGAAGGGCGACTACGTCAAGGCGTGGTGGAACGTCGTGAACTGGACCGACGTGGAGCAGCGCCTCGCCCGGTCCCGGACGGCGACCAGCGGGCTGATCGTCCCGGCGTGAGCTGAGGCTTGCCTGACCCTCGGGGGCCACAGGTCGGCCCCTGCGGCCCCCGGGGGCCGGGCAGCCACAGAGGAGCCAGCCCCCTGAGCCAGCCTGCGAGGAAGCCGTGTTCCTGTCGAAGACCGAGGCCGCCGTCCTCACCAGCACGCTGCCGCACGTCCGGCCCCCGGCGCCCCCGGCCGCCAAACGGCGGCTGTGGCCGATGCTCGGCCCGGCGTTCGTCGCCGCCGTCGCCTACGTCGACCCCGGCAACTTCGCCACGAACTTCTCCGGCGGCGCCTCCTTCGGGTACACCCTGCTGTGGGTGATCGTCGCCGCCAACCTCATGGCGATGCTCATCCAGGCGCTCACCGCCAAGCTCGGCCTGGCCACCGGCCGCGACCTGGCCACCAACTGCCGGGAGCGGCTGCCCCGGCCGGTCACCTGGGGCCTGTGGGGGCAGGCCGAGGCGGTCGCCATCGCCACCGACCTCGCCGAGATCGTCGGCGGAGCGGTCGCGCTGAACCTGCTGTTCGGGGTGCCGCTGCCGATCGGCGGGCTGATCACCGCCGTCGTCGCGTTCGTGCTGCTGGCCGCCCAGTCGCGCGGGTACCGGCCGTTCGAGCGGGTGATCACCGGGCTGCTGCTGGTCATCGGCGGCGGGTTCGCCTACACGCTCGTGGGCTCGGGCATCGACCCCGGCGGCGTCGCCTCCGGCATGGTGCCCAGCTTCGCCGGCAGCGAGAGCCTGCTGCTGGCCACCGGCATCCTCGGCGCGACCGTGATGCCGCACGTCATCTACGTGCATTCCGCCCTCACCCCGGGCCGCTACGGCGACGTCGTCACCGAGGGCCGCACCCGGACCGGACGGGGGCGGCTGCTGCGCGCCCAGCGGATCGACGTCCTGGTCGCCATGGGCCTGGCCGGGCTGGTGAACGCCGCGATGCTGGTCATCGCCGCGCAGCTGTTCACCGCCGGCGACGGCATCGAGTCCCTGGAGAGCGTGCACGCCGGCCTGGGCGACCAGCTCGGCGGCGGCGCCGCGCTGGCCTTCGCGCTGGCCCTGCTCGCCGCCGGCTTCGCCAGCTCCTCGGTCGGCACCCACGCCGGCCAGGTTGTGATGGCCGGGTTCCTGCGCAAGCACATCCCGGTGCTGGTCCGCCGGCTGATCACCCTCGCCCCGGCCCTGCTGGTGCTCGGCCTGGGCGGCGACCCGACGACGGCCCTGGTCTGGTCCCAGGTCGTGCTCTCCTTCGGCATCCCGTTCGCCCTGGTGCCGCTGCTGTGGCTGACCAGCCGCAAGGACCTGATGGGCGCCTGGGTGAACCGTCGCGTCACCACCCTGGCCGGCGCCGGGGTCGCGGTACTGATCATCGGGCTCAACGGCTACCTGCTGGTCGACATCCTCCTCGGCTGAGGCGCTACCGACGGGCAACGACGAGGAGTTCACCGACGCCAACACCGACCGGCTCGCCGCGCCAGCCGCCGGAGACCCGCTCGACGGTGAAGCCAGCCCTCGTCAGGTCGGCCCGCAGCTCCCCTTCGGTGCGGAAGGCCAGGACGCTCGTCTCGGTCTGCATCGTTCCGTCCGGCAGCCGCCGGCGCTCGACGAGGCCCACCAGCCCGCCGGGATGCATCGTGCACTCGGTCCAGGACTCGACCACCGTGCCGTCCGGCAGGTGGTGGACGGCCCGCCGCCGGTCCGGGGTCCAGCGTTCCCAGGCCCGGAAGGCAGGGTCTCGGGAGTCGAACACCAGCCGGCCGCCGGGGCGGAGGAGCCGGTGCAGGTGGTCCAGCGTCTCGGCCCATGCCCGCCGCGAGGCGATGGCCTGGGCCACGTGCGAGGTCATCAGAGCCGTGTCGAAGACCTGGTCACCGGGCACGTCGGCAACGGTGCCCTCGATCCAGGTGACCACCTCGGCACCGGGCTTGCGCCGTGCTGCCGCCAGGCGGCCGACATCCGGGTCCACCCCGACGACCCGGTGTCCGGCCGCCGCGATCGCGATGGTCAGCCGGCCGGTGCCACAGCCCACGTCCAGTACGTGGCTGCCCGGGCGCTCGTCCGCGAACGCGAGGAACACGTCGTCGTCCTCAGCCCAGGCGTTCTCCACGTCGTAGAGGTCGGCGAGCTGCGCCGCGGACAGTGCCATCGACTCGGACCGTACCGAGTGGCGGCGATGAGTTGCGTACGTCGCGGCAGTCCTTCCCCGTGGCAGCATCCGGCGGCCGGCCGGGGCGAGGACCGAGGGAGCACCACCATGGGCGCACTGCGCGTGCACGAGTTCACCACCGTCGACGGCGTCGTCGACGCCCCGATCTGGACGATGGAGCACGGCTTCCCCGACGACCTGGCCGCCTCCATCGGCGCGCTCACCGCGCCGGCGCAGGGCATCCTGCTCGGCCGCGTGACCTTCGAGATGTTCGCGCCCGCCTGGTCGACCCGGACGGTCGAGGACGACGAGGGCGCTCCCTTCTTCAACGACACGACCAAGTACGTGGTCAGCTCGACGCTCACCGACGTCGAGTCGGTCTGGCGGAACTCGACGGCGCTAGGTGGCTACGACGCCGACCGCATCCGGGCGCTCAAGGGCGACGTCGGTGACCTGTACGTGAGCGGCAGCGCCACCCTCGTGCGGGCGCTGCTGGCCGACGGGCTGGTCGACGAGCTGCACCTCTACGTCTACCCGCTCGCCGTCGGCACCGGCATCCGGCTCTTCCCGGAGGGGACGGCCCAGTCGCTGTGCCTGCTGGGTGCCGAGTCGCTGAGCAACGGCGTGGCGCACCTGACCTACGGCCCGGTCTCCGCCTGACCCGCGCCACCTGACGTTCCCGCGGGAACGTCAGGCCGGCGGGGCCTGGCCGCCCGGCGGGAAGCCGGGCCGCTGGATCCGGCCATCGAGCCCCGGCCCCAGGACCGGTGGCCGCATCGCCAGCATGGCCCTGGCACGCAGGGTGAGCGGGAACCGACTGGTCACCCCGTGCGCGGCGGCTGCCGCCTCGGGGCTGCCGGCCGCCTCCACCAGGCCCGGGAGGAGGTCCACGTCGATCCCGTCGCCTCCGGGGTGCGGGCGGACGCCGGTCACGCCCGGCAGCCGGATTAGGCGCTGCGCCTCGTCCGAGAGGTCACCCGGGCGGAAGCGAATGTGCTCGACCACCACCTCCACCCCGGGGTCGCCCGGGTCGTCGACCACCGCCTGCACCGCCGGCGGCAGCTCGCCGTACCAGCGGATCGTCACCCGGGTCCGGTCGTCGCTCATCGACGGGACGCCGTGGTCCGGGGAGTCCCCGGCCGCGGCCCGCACCCGGTCGAGGAACGCCACCGCCGAGGTGGTCACCGGCGGCAGGTGCAGGGAGGCGGGCAGCTCGACGTCCGGTGTCGGCCGGGGAGGTGGGGCGTCCGACGGCGGGAAGTCGTGCAGCGACACAGCGCTCCCTCAACCCGCGACGGCGGGGACGATGTCGCCGGCCGAGGCGAACAGCGGGAACGCGCTGCGGACGCCGGCGTGTTCCAGCGCGCGCTCGGGGCTCCCGTGCCGGTCGGCCGCCGAGCTGCGGACCGTCACGTCGATCCCGTCGCCGGCCGGGCGGCTGCCCGTTGCGGTGACCACGTCGGGGTGGTCGGTGATCAACCGCTGGGCCTCCGCCTGCAGTTCACCCGGGCGGAACCGGGTCTGCTCCACGACCACCTCGACGCCGGCGTCGCCCGGGTCGTCGACCACCGCCTGCACCGCCGGCGGCAGCTCGCCGTACCAGCGGACGGTCAACCGGGTGCGGTCCGAACTGATCTCCACGTCACCGAAGTCCGGGCAGTCCCCGGCCGCGGCCCGCACCCGGTCGATGAACCCGTACACCTGCACGGTCACCGGCGGGGACGTCAGCTGTTCCAGCAGCTCCGGCGGCATGGCCTCGGGGACGCCGGGTGGCTGGTCCGGCAGCGGCTGCAGCTCGACGAGGCCCGGGGGCGCGGACAGCGCACCGGGACGCTGCGGCGTCGCCGAGGCGTCCGCGCACCCGACCAGCGCCACGGCCGGGACGGCGAGGAGCGCGGCGAGTGGCCGGGCGCGACGGGTCTGCACCGCGTGATCATCGCGAGCCGGACGCCCCGGGTCCAGAGGTCACCTCACGAGGCGGCACGAAACGGACCCGACCGGCCGGATGTGCCAGGATCGCGCATGGTCGTCTTCTGGCTGGTCACCGGGCTCGTGCTCGCCGCGCTGCTGCTGGCGGCCTGGTTGATGGACCGGGCCGGCCGGCGCCGCGGAGCACGGATCAACCCCGGCGCGGACGTCGCCTGGGAGGCCCGGGAGAGCCGCCGGGACGCCGAGATCCTCGGCAACCCGTACAACCAGGACGTCACCTGGAGCAGCTGGAGCCGGCGCAACCACCCGAAGCGCTGACCGGCCGGGATCACCCGAAGCGCTGACCGGCCGGGATCGACCCGCCTCGCGACCCCGGGGTGACGCCACCCGCTGCGTTCGGGTGACCGGATGACACGCTCGGTGAAGGCACGCCTGGGGCTGTGCCCGGCTGGGCGGCCCGGCCCGCCTCGGGATCCTCACATGCCTTGACCCGCACTCGGGCTCCCCGAGAACGTGGCCGCCTGCTCGAACACCGCGAGTGACGAGGACGGCGATGGCTTCCTACGTGTACCGATGCAACGACCACGGCCTGACGGAGCACTCGCTCCCGATCGGCACCGCCGAACCGACCACGCGCTGCCCGGCCTGCGGGTCCACCGCTGTCCGGGTGTTCACCGCGCCGCGCCTCTCCTTCGGCGACCCCACGCGTCGCGCGCTGATCGACCGGACCGAGCGGACCCGCGACGAACCCGAGGTCGTGTCCTCCCCGGCCCCGCGACCGGCCCGCCGCTCACCGGTGGCCGCCAACCCCGCGCTCCGCCACCTGCCCCGACCCTGACAAGCCCCTGAGCCGCGCGGCGCCCGTTCAGCAACGCAGGGAGGTCCCGTGTCCGGCATGGGACTCCTGTACGCCGGGGCCGTGCTGATCCTGGACAGGCTGACGCTGCTCGGGCGGGTGGACGCCCGAGCAGCGGCCTCCGGACTCCGGGAGGGCGACGCGCCCCGGACCCGCCACCCGGACGCCCCTGCAACCGGCACCGGTGGTCCCGCCGCCGGCGAGAGGCGGTGACGCCGACCCCGTACGCCGTACCGCACTGCGCTCTCATCCCGGACGCACACCGCCCAGACCCGGAGGTCATCCGTGCCGAAAGTCGTCTACCCCCTCGACTCGTCGAAGAAGTTCACCGAGCAGCAGTACGTCGGGCACAACCGCTGGCACCCCGACATCCCGGCCAACGTCACCGTCCGCCCGGGTGACACCTTCCGCGTCGACTGCCGGGAGTGGTTCGACGGCGCCATCCACAACGACGACTCCGCCGACGACATCCGCGACGCGCCGCTGTCCCGGGTGCACTGCCTGAGCGGCCCCTTCCACGTCGAGGGGGCGCAGCCGGGTGACCTGCTGATCGTCGACATCCTCGACCTCGGGCCGATCCCCCAGGAGGACTCCGGCCCGCTCGCCGGGCAGGGCTGGGGCTACACCGGCATCTTCGCCAAGCAGAACGGCGGTGGCTTCCTCACCGACCAGTTCCCCGACGCCTACAAGACCATCTGGGACTTCTCCGGGCAGACCGCCACCTCCCGGCACGTCCCCGGCGTCTCCTTCACCGGCATCATGCACCCGGGGCTGATGGGCACCGCGCCGTCGGCCGAGCTGCTCGCCCGCTGGAACCGCCGGGAGCAGGCACTGATCGACACCGACCCCGACCGGGTGCCGCCCCTGGCGCTGCCGCCGCTGCCCCAGGACGCCATCCTGGGCACGCTGCAGGGCGACGACCACGACCGCGTGGCCCGCGAGGCCGCGCGGACGGCACCGCCCCGGGAGAACGGCGGCAACCAGGACATCAAGAACTTCACCAAGGGCAGCCGCGTCTTCTACCCGGTGTACGTCGACGGCGCGAAGCTGTCGCTCGGCGACCTGCACTTCTCGCAGGGCGACGGTGAGATCACCTTCTGCGGCGCCATCGAGATGGGCGGCTTCATCGACCTGCACGTCGACCTGATCAAGGGCGGCATGGAGACCTACGGCGTCCACGAGAACGCCATCTTCCTGCCGGGCAACGTCGAGCCGCGGTACGAGCGCTGGCTTGCCTTCTCCGGCACGTCGGTGACCCTGGACGACGAGCAGCGCTACCTGGACTCGCACCTGTCCTACCAGCGCGCCTGCCTGCACGCGATCGACTACCTGACCAAGTTCGGCTACACGCCGGAGCAGGGCTACATGATCCTGGGAGCGGCACCGATCGAGGGCCGGCTGTCCGGGGTGGTCGACATCCCGAACTCGTGCTCGACGGTCTACCTGCCCACCGGGATCTTCGACTTCGACGTGGAGCCGTCCGCGTCGGGTCCGACACGCATCGACCCGGGCATGGGGGTGCCGCGGTCCGGCTTCTGACCGGCTGCCGGGGTGCGGCCGACCCGCTCCGGGTCGTCGGCCGCAGCCCGGCGGCGACGCCGGTCAGCCCGGCTGGGCCTCGCCGGCCTCGGGGAACAGCGGGAAGCCGCTCTCCACCCCCGCGTCGAGGACGGCGGTCTCGGCACTGGCGGCGGCCTGGACCGCCTCCGGCGCGACGAGCAGGTCGATGCCGTCACCCTCGGGCCGGGCACTGGCCGCCTGGACGACCGGGGCATGCGCCGCGGCGATCCGCTCGGCCTCGGCCCGCAGGTCGCCGGGGCGGAACTCGGTCCGCTGCACCACGACAGTGAGCTCCTCGCCCGCTGCGTCGACCACCTTCCTGACGTGCGCCGGGAGCTCACCGAACCAGCGGACGGTCAGCCGGGTCCGGTCCAGGCTGAGCCCCGGCGTCCCGTAGTCCGGTGAGTCGCCGGCGGCCGCGGACAGCCGCTCGAGCAGGTCGTACACCTCGGCACGAGTGCCCGGGTACATCACGTACTCGCCGTGACCGACCCCCGGGGACGGCGGAGCGGACCGGCGGGGCTGCTTGCGCGGTGCCATGCAGCCATCATCCAGGCTGGGGCCATGGAGATCAGCGGAGCACGGATCTGGGTCACCGGCGCCTCGACCGGCATCGGCGCGGCGCTGGCCCGTGAGCTCGCCGACCGCGGCGCGCGTGTGGCGATCAGCGCCCGCAACGCCGCGCAGCTCGCCGAGGTGGCCGGCGACCGGATGACCGCCGTCCCGGTCGACGTCACCGACCGGGCGGCGACGGTGGCCGCCGGCGAGCAGGTGCGCACGGCCCTGGGCGGCATCGACGTCGTCGTCGCCAACGCCGGCACCTGGTCGGGGTTCCACGTGGAACCGTGGGACTCCGACGCCTTCGCCGAGCACCTGCGGATCAACGTGATGGGCGCGGTGCACACCTTCGAGGCCGTCGTCCCGCGGATGCTCGCCGACGGGCGGGGCCGCCTCGTCGGGGTCGCCTCGGTCGCCGGTTACCGCGGGCTGCCCGGCTCGGAGGCCTACAACGCCGGCAAGGCCGCGCTGATCAGCCTGCTGGAGAGCCTGCGCGGCTCGCTGGCCCCGCGCGGCGTCGTCGTCCAGCTGGTCAACCCCGGCTTCGTGACCACCCGGATGACCGACCGCAACCGGTTCCCGATGCCGTTCAAGGTGCCGGTCGACGTCGCCGCCCGGACCATCGCCGACGGCATCGCCCGGGACAAGGCGGAGATCGTCTTCCCGCTGCCGATGGCGCTGCTGATGAAGACCGCCCGGCTGGTGCCGGTGCGGGCCTGGACGGCGCTGACCACCACGATGGCCCGCCGCGGCCTGCACGGCGGGCCGGGCCGGCGCCAGTGACCGCCCCCGCGCGCCCAGGTTGGATCAGGTCCCCTGATCACTGCCTGTCCTCCCGCACCAGCATTGGTGCGGGAGGACAGTGTCTGATCAGGTGACCTGATCCAACTCGGCAGCGGGGTCCTGCTTCAGTCCTTCGGGCCGCCGGCGACGTAGATGACCTGGCCGGAGACGAAGCCCGCGCCCTCGCTGGCCAGGAACGCGGCGGTGTGCGCGATGTCCTCGGGCTGCCCGACGCGGCGCACCGGGATCTCCTTGGCCGCGCCCTCCTTGAACTGCTCGAACGGCACCCCGACCCGCTCGGCCGTCGCCGCGGTCATCTCGGTCTCGATGAACCCGGGCGCGATCGCGTTCGCGGTGACGTTGTAGCGGCCCAGCTCGATGGCGAGGGTCTTGGTCAGCCCCTGCATGCCGGCCTTCGCGGCCGAGTAGTTGGCCTGCCCGCGGTTGCCCAGCGCCGAGACGCTGGACAGGTTCACGATCCGGCCCCACTGGGCCTCGACCATGTGCTTCTGCGCCGCCCGGCTCATCAGGAACGCCCCGCGCAGGTGCACCCCGAGCACGGCGTCCCAGTCGCCGACGCTCATCTTGAACAGCAGGTTGTCCCGGGTGATCCCGGCGTTGTTCACCAGCACGGTCGGGGCGCCCAGCTCGGCCGCCACCCGGTCGACCGCGGCGGCCACGGAGTCCTCCTCGGCGACGTTCGCGCCCACGGCGAGCGCCCGGCCACCGGCGCCGGTGATCGCCTCCACCGTGCCGGCGCAGGCGCCCTCGTCCAGGTCGAGCACGGCCACCGCCATGCCGTCCGCGGCGAACCGCTTCGCGATGGCCGCGCCGATCCCGCGCGCCGCCCCGGTGATGATCGCCGTCCGCTGCTCTGCCACTGCATCTCCCTGCGAGTTGGTTGCTGTCGAGTCGTGTGCTGTCACTCCTGTGCATACACCCGTGCGGCCGTCAGTCCTCCGGGCGGGCGGTGAGGACGGCGAGCGCACCCACGGCCAGCGCCCAGACCAGCTGCACCGGCACCCACAGCGCCGACGGCGTCCCCACCAGCAGCGCGATGCCGAACGGCAGAGTGCCGACCACACCCAGGTCGGTGCCGCGGACCAGCGTCGCGCCGACCCCGCTGGGCACCGCCCCCATCGGGGTCGCCACCACCGGCCCCGACCAGTCGAGCTCCGGGCGGTACCCGCCGCGCACCGCGGCGCCGGCCCACGCCGGGGCGACCGCGACGCCCAGCCCGGCCCACACCGCCATCGAGCCGGTGCCCTGGCCGACCAGCGCGCCGGAGAGGCCGCACACCACCGCCAGCGCGGCCAGCGGCACCACCGACCGCAGCCGGACGGCGGCGTCGGCCGACAGCGGCAGCACCCGGTCCAGCGCCGGGGTGGCCTGCGCCCGCCGGCTCGGCTCGCCCAGCGCCACCGCCGCCAGCGCCCATCCCAGCGCCACGGCGACCGCGACCAGCGCCGGCAGGTTCCCCAGGCCGGACGTGCGGGCGGCCAGCACCGGCAGGGCCGCGCCCACCGCCAGCTGACCCCAGCGCCACGGCGACCGGGTGAGCACCACGAGGTCGGCGGCGAGCAGCGCCGACCGGGCACCGCGCACCCGCCGCCACCGGCGCGGCCGCCGGGGCGCCCGCGGCGAGCTGGCCAGCGCCCGGCCCAGCTCCCGGGTGTCCATCGAGAACGTCGAGGCGGTGGCGTACTGCACGATCTCCCCGCGGGCCCGCAGGTCACCGGCGCGCAGCCGGCCCAGCCGGCGGTCGGCGGCGACCACCCCGAGCACCGCCAGCACCCCGGCGACGACGGCGGCGGCTGCCAGCGGCGTCCCGGTCGGCTGCACCACCCAGCCGGACACCGGGCCGGCGTCGACCGCGGCCAGCACCGTCCCGGCGACCGCGGCGCCCACCACCGCCGCGCAGGCCAGCGCCCCTGCGGCGGTCGGCAGCCGACGGCCTCGGCCCGCCGCCTGCAGCACCACCAGCAGCCCGGCGCCGGCCGCGGTGAGCAGCGCCGCGGCGGCCACCCCGATCAGCACGTCGGCCGCCGCGGGGGCGACCGGCACGGCGAGCAGCACCGGGACGACGACCACCGCGGCCGCCGTCGCCGAGATCAGCACCACCCGGACCAGCTCACCGCGCAGCAACCCGCGCCGGTCGGCCGGCAGCGGCAGCCACCAGACGGCCGCGGCCGGGGTGGCGCTGACCGGGCCGAGCCGGGCGAGCACCCAGGTCAGGCCGGCGACCACCAGCACCGCGGCGACCACGGAGGTGACCGCGCCGGGCAGCACGGCCGCCCCGGTCGCCGGGCGGGCGGCGATCTGGTCGCGCAGGCTGGAGACGGTGCCGCCCACGACCGCGACGAGGATGCCGAGCGAGGTGAGCCAGCCGACGACGTCGCCGACCAGGGTCGCCCAGCTGGTGTCGGCCCGCGCCGCGGTCGCCCGGCGGGTGACCCGGCGGACCTGACCACCGGTGAGCGGGGCGCCGCTGAGCACCGGGGCCCCGGCGACGGCGGACAACGCTCAGCCCTCGGTCAGCGCGGCGACGGCGTCGTCCGGGGAGACCAGCGGGCAGTCCTCGTCGTCGACGACCAGCACGTCGTCGGCCAGGGTGCGGAGGAACTCCGGGTCGTGGCTGGCGAACACCACCGTGGCGCCCGCGGCGACGTCGTCGCGCAGCCGGGCGGCCAGCTGCCGGCGCATCCCGGTGTCCAGCCGGCGCTCGGGCTCGTCGAGCACCAGCAGCCGGGCCGGGCGCACGAGCGCCGCGGCCAGCGCGAGCCGCCGCCGCTGCCCGGAGGAGACGGCCGAGGGCAGCGCCTCGGCCCGCCCGGCCAGCCCGAACGCCTCGACCTCCCGGGCGACGACGTCCTCCGGGTCGGCCACGCCGTGCCCGCGGGCGGTCAGCAGCAGGTGCTCCACCCCGGTGAGCGCCGGGAAGAAGGCGTCCTCGTCGAGCACGGTGGCCACCTCGGCGCGGAAGGTCGCCGAGCGCTCGTCGACCGGGTCCCCGGCGTAGCGCACCGTCCCGCCCAGCGGCGGGAGCAGCCCGACCAGGGTCTGCAGCACGGTCGACTTGCCCGCGCCGTTCGGTCCGACCAGGCCCAGCGCGGTGCCCGGCTGCACCGCCACGGTGACCGGGGCGCAGACCGGCTCGCCCGCGGCGTAGCCCACCAGCAGGTCGTCCGCCGCGAGCAACGCCGCCTCAGGCACCGGCCCAGGCGGCGTCGAAGAAGCCCACCTCCAGCTCCATGGCCCGGCGGAAGGCGGCCCGCACCGCGACGAGCTGCTCGTCGGCCGCGCCGGCGCACAGCTGGTCGAGCAGCCGCTCCAGGGTGGCGGCGAGCTCCTCGAACTCCGGCGCGGCGTAGGTGTCCACCCACTCCCGGTAGGGCCCGGCGGCGCGCGGGGCCAGCTGCTGCCCCAGGTGGGCGTACAGCCGCATGCACGGGGTCATCGCGGCGCAGGTCAGCGCCGCGTCCCCCCGGCCGGCGGCGTCGAGCAGGAAGTCGACGTAGGCCGACGTCGCCGGCAGCGGCTGAACGTCGGCGAGGTCGATCCCCCACTGCTCCGCGTAGCCCGCGTGCAGCCGCAGCTCCTCCTGCACGCCGGCCCGCAGGTCGGTGAGCACCGCGCGCACGCCGGGGTCACCGCTGCTCTCCGCCCCCAGCCGGTAGGCCCGGGCGAAGGCGTCCAGGAAGAACGCGTCCTGGGCGACGTAGCCGGCGAACCGCTCGCGGGGCAGCGTGCCGTCGGCGATCCCCTGCACGAACGGGTGCGCCAGCGCCGCCGCGGCCAGGTCGGCGTCGGCGGCCCACAGCTCCGCGGAGACGCTCACGCCGCCTCCATCGCCATGTCCCAGAAGGCGATCTCCGCGGCGACCACCTCGGCGAACACCGCGTCCGCGTCGGCGGCGGACGGCGGGTACGCGTCGGCGGCCGCGGCCAGCCCGGCCACGTAGCCGGCGAACCCCGGCACGGTCCAGTGCTCGACGAACTCGCGGTACTGCGGGGCCCCGGGCAGCGCACCGGACCAGGCGTCGAGGTAGGTGCGCTCGATCGTCCACAGCGCGGTCAGCCCGGTCGGGACGTCGGCGCCGTCCAGCCGGGCCAGCAGCTCGGCGTAGGCGGTGGTGGCCGACAGCGTCGGGGCCTCGAGGTCCAGCCCGCGGGCCGCGGCCAGCTGCTCGAACCAGGCCAGCTCGTCGACCAGCGCGACCAGCCCGCCGGCCAGCACCGCCTGCGCCGGCCGGGGCGCCCGGGCCAGCAGCCGGGCCTGGAAGCGCAGCAGGTCGGCGACGAACCGGGCGTCCTGCACCAGCCAGGTCTCGAAGGCCGCCACCGGCACGGTGCCCTCGCGCACCCCGGTGAGGAAGGGGTGGGCGGTGGCAGCCCGCCAGGAGTCGGGGGAACGGGTCAGCAGCTCGTCGACCGGCACGACCGGGACTCTAGCCAGCCCGGCCACGCCAGCCGAGTTCCGGACGGGGTGTTCCGGACGAGGGGGTTCCCCGGCGGTGCACCCCCGCGCCCCGGTGACCTACTGTGGCGGGCGTCATGGCCGATGCCATGTGCGGGAGCTCGGGCGGAACCGGGCTGAGAGGGCGGCTGAGCGCCGCCGACCGCTGGAACCTGACCGGGTAATGCCGGCGTAGGGAGCGACACCGTGAGCACCTCCACCCCTCCGTCCCCCGTCACCGGGGACGCCCCCCTCACCCTCACCGAGGCGCCGCTGCGCACCCTCGGGCTGCGCGACGCGCTCGGCCTGTGGGGCAACCTCGGCGTCAGCCTGCTGCTGCCGGTGGCCGCGGTCTACGTGGTGCTGCCCGGCCGCCCGCTGGCGGTGACGATCGGCGCCATCGTGGTGGGCGCCCTCATCGGCGCGGCACTGCTGGGCGCCACCGCTGCCGCCGGCGCCCGCGAGCAGGTGCCGGCGATGGTGCTGCTGCGCGGCCTGCTCGGCCGGCGGAGCTCCTACCTGCCGACGGCGCTGAACCTCGTGCAGTGCGTCGGCTGGGCCACCTTCGAGATCGTGATCATCGCCGAGGCCGCCTCCCGGGTGCTCGACGCACCGCGCTGGCCGTTCGTCCTCGGCGCCGGCCTGCTGGCCACCGCCATGGCGCTGCGGCCGCTGGGCGTCGTCCGGCTGCTCGCCCGCTACGCGGTGTGGGCGGCGCTGGCCGCGCTGGTCTACCTCAACGTGCAGGTGCTCCGCGAGCCCCTGCCCGAGCTCGCCGAGGGCAGCGCCACCTCGTTCTGGACCGCCGCGGACGTCGTCATCGCGCTGCCGGTGTCCTGGATCCCGCTGGCCGCCGACTACACCCGGCACGTGCGCAGCAGCCGGGCGGCCGGCCTCGGCGCGGGCCTGGGCTACGGCATCGCGACCGTCGTCATGTTCACCCTCGGGGTGCTCGCGCTGGCCGCCTACGGCAGCGCCGGGCTGGACGTCATCGACGCGCTGCTGGTGGTGCCACTGGGCGCGCTGGCGGTGCTGCTGCTCGTGGTCGTCGAGCTGGACGAGGCGTTCGCGAACGTCTACTCGACCGCCGTGTCCGCGCAGAACGTCGTCGCCCGGGCCGACCGGCGGGTCCTGGCGGTCGCCGTCGGCTCGGTCGCCACGCTGCTGGCGCTCACCCTCGACATCGCCGCCTACGAGCCGTTCCTCTTCCTGATCGGCGCGGTGTTCGTGCCGCTGGCCGGGGTGTTCCTGGTGGCCTACTGGCTGCTGCCCCGCGGCGCCTGGAACACCTCCGACACCGCGCCGGCCCGCCTGGAGCTGCTGCTGCCGTGGATCGCGGGCTTCGTCGCCTACCAGCTCACCCTGCCCACGTACTTCGCCGGCCCGGGTGCCGGCTGGACGACGTGGTGGACCGAGCGGCAGACCGACCTGGGCATCGACCCGGCCAACGGCTGGTCCGCGTCGCTGGTCAGCCTGGCGGTGGCCGTGCTGCTCACCCTGGTCGTGCGGGCTCCGGCGCTGCTCCGGAGGCGCCGGCCGTGAGCCTGGGACGGCTGCACGTGCTCACCGACGCCCGCGGCGGGGCGGCGGCGCTGGCCGCGGTCGAGGCCGCCGTCGCCGCCGGGGCGCCGGTCGTGCAGGTCCGCGCCAAGGGCGGCACCGACCGCGAGCTGTACGAGTTCGCCCGCGCCGTCGTCGCCGTCTGCGCCCCGGCCGGCGCGACCTGCCTGGTCAACGACCGGGTCGACGTCGCCCTGGCCGTCGGCGCCCACGGCACCCACCTGGGCGCCGGCGACCTGCCGCTGGCCGCCGCCCGCCGGGTCGCCGGCCCCGGTCACCTGCTCGGCGGAACCTGCCGCGACCCCGCGCTCGCCCGGCAGCTGGTCGCCGAGGGCGCCGACTACCTCGGCGTCGGCCCCGCCTGGCCGACCACCACCAAGACCGGCCTACCCGAGGCGCTGGGCCCGGGCGGCATCGCGGCGGTCGCCGCCGCGGTCGACGTCCCGGTGATCGCCATCGGCGGGGTGACCGCGGCGCGGGTGCCGGCGTTGCTGGCCGCCGGGGCCACCGGGGTCGCCGTCGTGGGCGCGGTCTCCGCCGCCGCCGACCCCGCCGCAGCGACCCGGGAGCTGCTGACCGCACTGGGCGCCGCCCGGTGACCGCCCCCGCCCCTGCTCGCCGAAATGGCCATTTCGGCGGAGGTGAGGAGCCCGTGGGCGGTGACCGGGTGGACGTCGTGGTCGCCGGGGGCGGGCTGATCGGCCTGTCGGTGGCCTGGCGGGCCGCGCAGCGCGGGCTGTCGGTCACCGTCGTCGACGACGCACCCGGTGCGGGTGCCTCCGCCGCGGCCGCCGGGATGCTCGCCCCGGTCACCGAGGCCTCCTACGGCGAGGAGGCGCTGCTGCGGCTGTGCGCGGCGTCGCTGCAGCGCTACCCCGCCTTCGTCGCCGAGCTCGAGCAGACCACCGGTCTCCCGGTGGAGCTGCGCACCGCCGGGACGCTGGTCGTCGGGTTCGACGCCGACGACGTCCGCCAGCTCGACGAGCTGCACGCCTTCCAGACCGAGCTCGGGCTGGCCGCCGAACGGCTCACCCCCCGGGAGACCCGCCGCCGGGAGCCCGCGCTCACCCCCCGGGTCCGCGGCGGGCTGGCGGTCGACGGCGACCACTCCGTCGACGGGCGCGCACTGCACGCCGCCCTGCTGGCCGCCGGCACCGCCGCCGGGGTGCGGCTGGTGCGCGACCGCGCCGCCGAGCTCACCGTGGCGGCCGGCCGGGCCACCGGCGTCGTGCTGGCCGGCGGCGGGGAGCTGGCCGGCGGCGCCGTCGTCCTCGCCCTGGGTGCGCACAGCGGGAGCCTGCCCGGCGTGCCGCCGCTGCCGGTGCGCCCGGTGAAGGGCCAGATCCTGCGGCTGGCCGGCGCGGGCGGGCTGCTGGGCGGCACGGTGCGGGCGCTGGTCCGCGGCCGGCACGTCTACCTGGTGCCCTACGGCGAGGGCCGGCTGATCGTCGGGGCCACCGTGGAGGACCGCGGCTTCGACGCCCGGGTGACCGCCGGCGGCGTGCACGAGTTGCTGCACGACGCGATCGAGGTCGTCCCCGAGGTCGCCGAGCTGGAGCTCACCGAGACGCTGGCCCGCTGGCGCCCGGGCACCGCCGACAACGCCCCCCTGCTGGGCGCCTCGTCGCTGCCCGGGCTGGTGCTGGCCACCGGCCACCACCGCAACGGGGCCCTGCTCACCCCGGTGACCGGCGAGGTGATCGCCGAGCAGCTGACCACGGGGCAGCTGCCGGCGATCGCCGCGCCCTTCACCGCCGACCGGTTCGGGAGGACCGCGTGATCACCCTCTCCGTCAACGGCGCCACCGCCGAGCTGCCCGACGGCGCCACCGTCGCCGACCTGGTGGCCCAGCGCGCCGCCGGCCACGACCGGGTCGCCGTCGCCCGCAACGGCGACGTCGTCCCGCGCAGCAGCTGGCCGGCGACCCCTCTGACCACCGGCGACACCGTCGAGGTCCTCGCCCCGACCGCAGGAGGCTGAGCGCATGAGCACCGCAGAGGAGCTGGGCGCGGCGCTGGCCGCCGAGGAGTCCGGCGACACCTTCGCCCTCGCCGGGGAGACGTTCCGCTCCCGGCTGCTGCTCGGCACCGGGGGCGTGCCCAGCCTGGAGGTGCTCGAGCGGGCCATCCGCGCCTCGGGCACCCAGCTGGTGACGATCGCCCTGCGCCGGGTCGAGGCCTCCGCCAGCGGCGCGATGCTGCAGGTGCTCGAGCGCTGCGGCGTCCGGCTGCTGCCCAACACCGCCGGCTGCTTCACCGCCCGCGAGGCGGTGCTCACCGCCCGGCTGGCCCGGGAGGCGTTCGGCACCGACTGGGTCAAGCTGGAGGTGATCGGCGACGAGCACACCCTGCTGCCCGACGCGGTGGAACTGGTCGACGCCGCCGAGCAGCTGGTCGCCGACGGGTTCCAGGTGCTCGCCTACACCACCGACGACCCGGTGCTCGGCCGGCGGCTGGCCGATGCCGGCTGCGCAGCGGTGATGCCGCTGGGCTCGCCGATCGGCAGCGGTCTGGGCATCCGCAACCCGCACAACATCGCGCTGCTGCGCGAGGCGGTCGACGTCCCGGTGGTGCTCGACGCCGGCATCGGCACCGCCTCCGACGCCGCCCTGGCGATGGAGCTGGGTTGCGACGCGGTGCTGCTGGCCTCCGCGGTCACCCGGGCCCGTAACCCGGAGCGGATGGCGCTGGCCATGCGCCAGGCCGTCGAGGGCGGCCGGCTGGCCCGCACCGCCGGCCGGATCCCCCGGCGGTGGCACGCCGAGGCCTCCACCCCGATGGCGGGGCTCCCCGAGCTGTGACCGGGCTGCCCCGGCTGCTGGTGCTCACCGACCGGCGCCAGTGCGCCGGGTCGCTGGTCGGCGCCGTCGCCACCGCGGTCGACGCCGGGGTCCGCGCGGTCGTGCTCCGGGAGAAGGACCTGCCCGAGCCCGAGCGGGACCGGCTGGCCGACGAGCTCGCCGCGGTGCTCGCCCCCGTCGGCGGGCTGCTCGTCCGCGCCGGCCGCACCGGCGGGCACGCCGTCCACCTGGCTGCGGCCGACCCGTTCCCGGTGCGGCGGCCGACGCTGGTCGGGCGCTCGTGCCACGACGCCGCCGAGGTGGCGCAGGCCGCCGCGGAGGGCTGCGACTGGGTGTTCGTCTCGCCGGTCAACCCGACCGCCTCCAAGCCCGGGTACGGCCCGCCGCTGGGGCTCCCCGGTCTCGCGCGGGTGGCTCCGGGCGCACCGCCGGTCTACGCCCTCGGCGGCATCGCCCCCGGCGACGTGGCCGGGTGCCTGGCCGCGGGGGCGCACGGGGTGGCGGTGATGGGCACGGTGATGCGGGAGCCGGCGGCCGTCCGGGAGTACCTGACCGCGCTGGGCTGACCACCCCGCCCCGGGGCGGGCCGCCCCCCAGCGGTCCGGGCTGAGGGCGCCGGGCAGGATCGGGCCGTGGCCTACCTGCTCCTCGCCTGCGCCATCGCCGCCGAGGTGGCCGCGACCTCGCTGCTCCCCCGCACCGCCGGGTTCACCGTGCCGTTGCCCACCGTGGCCGTGCTGGCCGGGTACGCGCTCTCCTTCGTGCTGCTGGCGCAGGTGGTGAGGACCGTCCCGGTCGCCGTCGCTTACGCCATCTGGTCCGGGGCGGGCACCGCCGCCGTCGCCGCGATCGGCGCGACGTTGCTCGGTCAGCCGCTGTCCGGGTGGCAGGTGGCCGGCCTCGTGCTCGTCGTCGTCGGCGTGGTGCTGCTCAACCTCGGTGGGGCCGGGCACTGACGCCGGTGGGGCCGGTGTGACTGTGGAACGAGTCCGTCCGGACGCATGTCCGCTGCGCGGCAGCCGAGTGCCCTAGCGTCGGCCGGGACCAGCTCCGGCAAGACCATCGGCACTGGATGAGAGCTGACTCACACCGGCTGGATGTTTGACCGGGCCCTGCCGAGCCAAGACAGTGGGTCGCTGTCGAGCAGCCGACGGCGTGAGCGCGAGGAGACCGAGTGAGCGGCGAGACGGCGCGCCTGGCGTGGCCCTCGTCGCCTCCCCCGCCCGCCGCGGACGGCTGGTCCTGGGAGCTGCACTCGGTCGCCGAGCTGCCCCGCGTGCGCGCCGAACTGCGCCGCGGGCTGGCCGCCCGGTCCAGCGGTGACGCCCGCGCCGAGGAGCTCGACGAGGCCGTCGTCCTCGCCTTCGACGAGATGGCGTCCAACGCCCTGCGGCACGGCGGCGGCGGGGTCCGCGCCCGCGTGCAGCAGACCCCGCGCGCCTGGCTGATCGAGGTGCGCGACTCCGCGGCCACCCGCCCGCCGCAGCCGGCCGTGGGCCGCGACCCGAGCCAGGGTGGCCTGGGGCTCTACCTCATCGCCGAGATGGCCGACGACCACGGCTGGCACCTGGCCGACGGCCAGAAGAGCGTCTGGGCCCTGCTCCCCCGCGGCTGAGCCCCGCTCAGCCGATCGGCGGCAGGATCCTCGGCACGACCTGCGGCCCGGCTTCCGGTGGGCGTGGGCGGTCCTCCGGGTGCAGCCGTACGGCGACCAGCGCGACGTCGTCCTCCGACCCGCCGGGCCGCATCCGCGCGACCAGCTGGTCGCACAGCTCGGCGAGGGTGAGGTGACCCAGTTCACCGAACAGCGCGGACAGCCGGGCGACGCCGTCGTCCAGCGGCAGATCCGGCCCCTCGACCAGCCCGTCGGTGTAGAGCAGCACCGTCGCACCCCACGGCAGGGTGAGCACCTGCTCCTTGCGCGGGGCCGTCGGATGGACGCCGAGCATCAGGTCCGCCCGCTCGGTGGCCAGCACCTGCACCGCGCCGTCGGGGCCGAGGACCATGATCGGGGGGTGCCCGGCGCTCGACCAGCGCAGCCGGGTCTCGCCCCGCCCGCGCTCCTCGGGGCTCTGTTCGAACCGCGCGACGGCCGCGGTGGCCAGGGTGTGCACCTGCAGGCCCTCGATGGCCCGGTCCAGGTCACCGAGCACGCGCGCCGGACCCCCGCTGGTGCTGTAGGCGATGCCGCGCAGCAGGCTGCGCAGCTGGCCCATCGCCGCGGCGGCCACCGTGTCGTGGCCGACGACGTCCCCGATCGCGATGACGGTCGCCCCGTCGGGCTGCAGGAAGGCGTCGTACCAGTCACCCCCCACCTGGGCGGCGCGCACCGCGGGCACGTAGCGCACGGCGATCTCGGCGTGGTCGGGCTCCGGTGGCGCGGTGAGCATGCTGCGCTGCAGGTCCTCGGCCATCCGCCGCTCCTGCTCCTGCAGCGCCGCGCTGTCCAGCGCCAGGGCCACCCGGTCGGCGATCTCGCTGAGCGTCTCCTGGTCCCAGAGGTCCATCGGCTCCCGCGCCTGGCCGCGGTAGACGCTCAGCGCGCCCAGCACCCGGCCGCGGGCCCGCAGCGCCAGGGCCACCGCCGAGCGGGGCGCCAGCGCGCGGTAGGCGTCCCGCACCTCGCCCTCCGGCAGCCCGTCGCCGACCGCGGCGTCCACGTCGGGCACGACCCGGGCGCCGCCGCCGAGCACGGCCTGCACCAGCGGCGCGGTGGAGTCCAACGCCGCCAGCCGCAGCTCCGAGTAGCGTGCCGCGGCCGGGCGCAGGTCCGGGTCGGCGTGCCAGCTGGCGACGTCGTGCAGCCGGCCGTCCTCCTCCACGAGACTGACGATGGCCCAGTCGCCCAGCGCCGGGACGACGGCCCGGCTCAGCCCCTGCAGCGCCTCCCCGGCACCGCGGCGCTCGACCAGCGCCTTCGACAGGGCGTCGGAGACCCGGGCGATCAGGGCCAGGCGCTCCTCGCGGCGGCGGGCGGCGTCCTCGGCGCGGCGCCGCTGGGTGACGTCGAGGAAGTACACCGCCAGCCCGTCGGGGTCCGGCCAGGCCCGCACCTCGTACCAGCTGTCCAGCGGGGGCGGGTAGTACGCCTGGAACACCGTCATCTCGCCGGTCTCCGCGGCCGCCCGGTAGTGCACCTCGAAGTCGCTGCCGACCGCGGCGGGGAACAGCTCCCACACCTCGCCGCCGAACAGCTCCTCCCGCGGTCGCCCCAGCAGCCGTTCCGCCTCCGCGTTGACGTAGGTGAACCGCCAGTCGCGGGACAGCGAGAAGAACGCCGCCGGCATCGACTCCAGCACCCGGGAGACCCGCACGTCGGCCATCCGGTCGGCCGTGGTGTCGTGCGCGGCGCCGAGCAGCCGGACCGCCACGCCGCGCTCGTCGCCGAGCGCCCGGCCACGACCGCGGACCCAGCGGGTCTGCCCGGAGGGCAGCACCGCGCGGAACTCGGTGTCGTACGCCCCGCACGTGTCCACCGCCGCCTGCAGCGCCGTCCGGACCCGCTCCACGTCGTCGGCGTGCACCCGCTCCAGGAAGGCCTCGATCGTGCCGGCGAAGTCGTCCCGGCCGAAGCCGAACATCGCCAGCAGCCGGTCGTCCCAGACGAGCCGGCCGCCGACCAGGTCCCAGTCGAAGCTGCCGATCCCGGCCGCGTCGATCGCCAGGTCCCAGCGCACCCGGCCGGTCTCCAGCTCGGCGGTGACCGCGGAGAGCTCCAGCTCGGTGACCACCGGGTGGGCCAGCCGCTCGAGCAGCGCCACCTCCTCGGCGGTCCACTCCCGGGGTTCGGGCCCGAACACCGCCAGCACGCCCACGACGTGCTCGCCCCCGGCGTCGAACAGCGGGACGCCGAGGTAGGTGGCCACCTCACCGGCCTGCACCGCAGGGAGGGTGGCCACCCGCGGGTCGGTGCGGGCGTCGGGGTAGGCCCGGGGCGCCCGGGCGGCGACGACCGTGCCGCCGAGGGTGTCGTCGAGCCGGCGCCGGGTGCCCACCTGCCAGACCGGGCGCCCGGCGGTGCCCACCACGGTCTGCACCTCGCCCACGAGCGCGACCCCGGCCGACGGCGCCCGCAGCAGGGTGGCGGCGAGCTCGGTCAGCCGCTGCAGCCCGGCCGGGCCGGCGGCGGACGCCCTGCTGCCGAGGGTGCCGTTCGGCTCCAGCGACGTCATCCTCGGTGGCCTCCACCCCCTCGCCGGCAGGAGGCGGGGGGCCGCCGTGCCGTCACCCGATTCTGCCCGGTCCCGCCGGGGCAGGAAGGCCGGGGTGCAGATCCCCCACCGTCCCCACCTCCGGGCCGGGTTCCTCGCCCGCACCTGGGCGCGCCACCCCCGCGCCGGCCTGGCCGTCAAGGCCGCCGTTGCGGCGGCCATCGCCTGGGCGCTGGTGCAGCTGCTGCCCGGACCGGCCGCCGACTACCCCTACTACGCACCCATGGGCGCCATGCTGGCCACCACCACCAGCCTGGCCGGCTCGGCCCGGGAGTCGTTCGAGACCGTCGCCGCGGTCACCCTGGGCGCCGCGATCGCACTGGTCGCCGACGTGGTCTCGGCGCCGACCCTGGTCAGCGTCTCCGCCGTCATCGGGATCGGAGTGCTGCTGTCCGGCTGGAAGCGGCTGGGCAGCGCCCGGAGCTGGGTGCCCACCGCGGCCCTGTTCGTGCTGATCTTCGGCGACCGAGACCCGTTCAACTACGTCGCCGGGTACGTCGGGCTCATCCTGTTCGGCGCGCTGATCGGCATCGTCGTCACCGCCCTGCTCCCCCAGCTCCCGCTCGCCCCGGCCCAGGAGCAGCTGGCCCGGTTGCGCGACGTGCTGGCCGCCCAGCTCGACGACCTCGCCACTGGCCTGCAGCAGGAGCACCCACCCACCGAGGACGAGTGGCGCCAGCGCACCCACACCATCGACCCGGTGCTGGCCCAGATGCGGGTCGCGGTGCAGGAGACCGCCGAGGCCCGCCGGGGCAACTTCCGCGCCCGCCGCTACCGGCAGTACGCCGAGCGGCAGTACGCCCAGGCCCGGGCGCTGGAGCGGCTGGCCCTCCTGGTGGAGGAGCTGACCGAGCTCCTCGCCGACACCGAGCGGGCCGACCGGGACCGGGTCACGCTGGGCCCGGCGCTGCGCCCTGCTGCTGCGACGGCGCTGGCCCGGCTGGCCGGGGTGCTGCGCTCGGTGGACGGCGGGGCGAGCGCCGCCGGCGCGGACGAGACCCGGGCGGCCTACGACGCGCTCCATGAACTCGCCGGCGCCCTCCGCGAGGCCCGGCGGAAGACCGACGACGACCTGTTCGCCGCCAGCAGCGTGGTGGTGGCCATCCGCCGGGCGCTGGCCGCCGTGGTGCCGCAGGAGCTGGCCGAGGAGGAGGCCCCCCGGTGACCCTCAGCGGCCGACCGCGTACCCCTGCATCCCGCGCGGGTTGGCCGCTGCCCTGAGCACGCCGGTCTCCGGGTCGATCGAGACCGCCGAGAGCCGGCCCAGCGACCAGGGGTCGGCGACGGTGACCGTGTGCCCGCGACGGCGCAGGTCGTCGAGCACGCCCTCGCCGATCCGGGACTCCACCACGAGCTCGCCGGGGACCATCTCCCGCGGGAAGAACGACGACGGGAAGCTGGTGGTGTGCCAGGCCGGCGCGTCGATGGCCGCCTGCAGGTCCAGCCCGCCGTGCACGTGGGCGAGCCAGAAGCACAGCTGCCACTGCTCCTGCTGGTCACCGCCCGGGGTGCCGAAGGCCAGCGACGGCACCCCGCCGCGCACCGCCAGCGACGGGGTGAGCGTGGTCCGCGGGCGCTTGCCCGGAACCAGCGAGTTGGGCAGCCCCGGCTCCAGCCAGAACATCTGCGCCCGGGTGCCCAGCGGGAAGCCCAGGGAGGGGATCACCGGGGAGCTCTGCAGCCAGCCACCGGAGGGGGTGGCCGAGACGATGTTGCCCCAGCGGTCGACGACGTCGACGTGGCAGGTGTCGCCGCGGGTCGTGCCGCGCGTGTCGACCGTGGGCTCCCCGACACCGGCGATGGTCCCGGCAGAGGGCCGCTCCGCCGCGGAGGTGTCGGTGACGAAGCGGGGTAGCCGTGGCGGGCGCCCACCGGGGGAGCCGGGCCGCAGCTCGGTGCTGGCCCGGTCGCCGATGAGCGCCCGCCGTTCGCTGGTGTAGGCGGCCGACAGCAGGTCGTCCACCGGCACGCTCTCCTCGTCGCCGTACCAGGCCTCGCGGTCGGCCATCGCCAGCTTCGTCGCCTCGACGCTGGCATGCACCACCTCGGCGGTGTCGGCGTCTTCGGAGACGGAGGCGGACCTCCCCGCGGTGCCTGCCGGGAGGACGCCGTCCAGCATCGCGAGCGCCTGGAGCAGCGCCGGGCCCTGGGACCACGGCCCGGCCTTCGCGAGCGTCCACCCGCGCCAGTCGAGGGTGACCGGCGGCTCGTACGTCGGCTGCCAGCGGGCGAGGTCCTCACCGGTGAGGAAGCCGCGGTGCGGACGACCGGAGTCGTCCATGACCGGGGACCGGGAGAACTCGTCGATCGCCTCCGCGACGAACCCCGTGTACCAGGACGCCAGTGCCGCGTCGATCTGCGCCTCTCGGGAGGGTCCGCGCGCTGCGTCGAGCAGTCGGCGGTAGGTCGAGGCGAGGACCGGGTTGCGGAACAGGCGGCCGGCGGTGGGGGGTGCGCCGTCGGGGGCGAGCCAGGTGGCGGCCGAGGTAGGCCAGTGCGTGCGGAAGTGCTCGGAGACCGAGGCGACGGTCGCGGCGACCCGCGGGGCGAGCGGGTGGCCGTGCTCGGCGTACTCGATGGCGAAGCGGAGGACGGCGTCCAGCGGCAGGGTGCCGTGGTCGCGCAGGAGCGTGAGCCAGGCGCCGACGGCGCCGGGCACGGTGGCGGCCAGCAGACCGGTCCCGGGCACGAGCCCGAGTCCGAGGTCGGCGAACGCCTGGGTGGTGGCCGCGGCCGGGGCTACGCCCTGGCCGGAGAGCACCACCGGCTCTCCCGCCCAGGTCCCGCCCGCGCCTCCGGCTGCCCGCGGGCCCCGGGCGAAGAGGATCGGGACCTCGCCCCCCGGGCCGTTGAGGTGCGGCTCGACCACCTGCAGGGTGAGACCCGCAGCGACCGCGGCATCGAACGCGTTCCCACCGGCCTCGAGGGTCGCCATGCCCGCGGCGCTGGCGAGCCAGTGCGTCGAGGCGACCATGCCGAAGGTGCCGGCGAGCTCCGGCCGCGTCGTGAACACGCAGCCACCCTAAGGAGGCGCGGGCGGGTGGCGCTGCGCGGCGGCGCTGCCGGGCTGCGGGGTGCCTCGGGGGCCGGCGTCGGCTCGTCCTCCTCCGGCGCGCGGTGGCGCCAGTCGGCGGGCAGCGCCGGGGAGCGCTCCTCGGTCAGGACGAGCCGCCGGGCGAGGGGCGGCTGCGGGCGGTTCCACGCCAGGTGCGCACCGTGCTCGCCGCTGCCCCACGTGGCGGCCGCGCGGGCTGCGCCGCGCACCCGGGCCGCCAGGGCACGCAGCGGGGCGGTCACCCGGGGAGCCGGCGGCGCCAGCCGCATCGGGGTGGTGAGCAGGTCGGTGCCGAAGTCGGTGGCGAAGGCGATCGCCGCCTCGAGCTCGGGGTCGACCGGCGCGGCGCGGCGCGCGGTGGCTGCCGGGGCCGGGACCGGCCGCTGCGCGACCGGGCGCGGCACCGGGCGGTCGGCGCCGTCGGTGAGCCGGTAGACCCGCTGCGGCGGCCGGTTCCACGCCAGGTGTGCACCGTCCGGTCCGGCGCCCCACCGCCCGGCCCGCTCCACCAGGGCACGTGGCCGGCTGAGCAGTCCGCGGCGGACCGGCGCGGTACCCGGCCGGGCCTCGGCGGGGTCGCTGGCCCGCAGCCCCAGGACACCGACCGCCAGGCCGACGGCCAGCCCGGCGGCCAGGTCGCTCATGCCGTACTCGTCGGGGCCGACCTGCCCGGCCCCGGCGAGGGCCGCCCCGGGCCGTCGCGTGGGGTGACCGGTCAGGTGTCGGGTCGCCGTCACCGGCGCGCCGACCCGGGCGATGGTCGGCGCTGCGGTCGCGGCGGCCGAGCGGGCCGTCCGGACCAGCTGTGCGTCGTCCATGTCGTCCTCCGTGAAGTAGTCGCCGCGGCCGGGGAAGGGACCGCGGACAAGGAGAAAGGTAGGGACGACGGCGCCTCCGGACCCGCTCCCGGGACGCTCCGGTCCGATCGCGTGACCGAACCGTTGCCGGCTCCCCGCGAACCGGCGGGTCACCGTCCCGGAGAGCGGCCACATGTCGACAGCCTGGCGGAAAACCGCAGGTCAGCGGCCCGACCGGCGACAGAGCCCGAACGGTGACCTCGGCGGCGACCGCGCCGTCCCGGCGTGTCGGGTGTGTCTGGTGGGATGGGCGGGTGACCGACCCCGCCCCGCAGCAGGGCTCCACGCCCACTCCACTGGTGATCGACACCGACCCCGGCATCGACGACGCCCTGGCCGTGCTGCTCGCGCTGGCCAGCCCGGAGGTCGACCTCCGGCTGGTCACCACCGTGCACGGCAACGTCGGCCTGGCGCAGACCACGGAGAACGCGCTGCGGGTGCTCCACCTGGCCGGCCGGTCCGACGTCCCGGTCGCCGCCGGCGCCCGCGACCCGCTCGTGGTGCCGGTGCCGCGGCGGGCCGGGCACGTGCACGGCGAGGCCGGGCTGGGCGGGGTGGACCTGCCGCCCTCACCGGTGGGGGCCGACCCGCGGCCGGCGGTCGTGGCACTGGCCGAGCTGCTGCTCAGCAGCGAGCAGCCGGTCACCGTGGCCGCCATCGGGCCGCTGACCAACCTCGCGCTGCTGCTGGCGGTGTACCCCGACGCCGCCGCCCGGATCGGCCGGCTGGTGGTGATGGGCGGCTCGGCGGCCCGGGGCGGGAACGTCACCGCCGCCGCGGAGTTCAACGTCTGGGCCGACCCGGAGGCTGCCGCCGTCGTCCTCGGCGCGGGGCTGCCCACCGTGCTGGTCGGGCTGGACGTCACCCTCCCCACGGTGCTGACCGGGGCCGGCATCGCCCGGTTCGCCGCCGCCGGTCCGGTCGGGGCGCAGGCGGCGGCGATCCTGCGCCAGTACCTGGACCACGCCCGCGACGCCTACGGCACCGACGGGGTGGTGGTGCACGACGCGCTCGCCCTCACCGAGGCGATCGTGCCGGGCACGCTGTCCACCGTGCGCCGGGACCTCGTCGTCGACACCGGCCCGGGCGCCGGCCGGGGTCAGACGCTGGTCGACCGCCGCGCCCCGTCGACGGCCCCCTCGGCCGTCGCGGTGGCCGAGGGCGTCGACAGCGCGGCCGCCGTGGAGTTCCTGGTCGGCCGGCTGGAGCGGCTGGCCCGGGGCTGAGCCCGGGTCGGTCGGCCGCGCTCGTCAGCCCCGCTCGACGAGCCCTTCGGAGACCATCCAGTCCAGCGCCACCTCGGCCGGGTCCTCACCCTCGACGTCGACCCGGCCGTTGAGCTCGACCATCACCTCGTCGGTGAGCAGCGGGGTGATCTGGCCGAAGATGTCGGCGATCTCCGGGTACTGCTCGAGCGTCCCGGTCAGCACCTCGGGGGCGATGTTGTACGCCGGGAAGTAGCCGCGGTCGTCCTCCAGCACGGTCAGGTCCAGCGACGCGATCCGCCCGTCGGTGGTGTAGACCTCGCCGAAGTTGCAGATGTCCCCGTTGTCGGTCGCCGTGTAGACCGCGCCGGTGTCCAGCACGCTCACGTTGTCCCGCGGCACGCCCTGCGGGTCGCCCAGCGGCATCCCGTAGAGCTCCAGCATCGGCTCGAAGCCGTCGACCCGGGTGGCGAACTCCGACTCCACGCAGAAGGTGCGCTCCTCCACCGGCAGCTCGGCGACGTCGGAGAGGGTGGCCACCCCACCGAGCTCGTCGACCGCCTCGCTGCGCACGGCGAAGGCGTAGGTGTTGTTCGCCTCCGCCGGCGGCAGCCAGGTGATCCCGTTCTCGGCGTCGGCGTCCCGGACCGCCTCCCACTGCTCCTGCTGGTCCGGGATGCCCTCGGGCTGGGCCAGGTAGTTGATCCAAGCGGTGCCGGTGTACTCCCACTGCATGTCGGTCTCGCCCTCGAGCATCGCCGCCCGGGCCGGCGCGGCGCCCGGGATGCCGCTGCGGTCGGTGACGTCGAAGCCGGCCGTCTGCAGCGCGATGACCGCGATCTTGCCCAGGATCAGCTGCTCGGTGAAGTTCTTCGCGCCCACGGTGATCGGGGCGCCGTCGACCTCGGCGATCGGCTGGATGTCCCCCGGCTCGGACGGCGGGGTGAAGCTGGTGGCGCTCTGCAGACCGCAGCCGCTGAGCAGCAGCACCCCGGCCCCGAGCGCGGCCACGGACCTCGTCGGCGTGCGCATCAGAGTCCCTTCGGTCGGGCGACGTGCTCGACGACCCGGCCCAGCCAGTCGACGGCGAGCGCGAGGAGTCCGACCAGCACCCCGCCGCTGAGCAGCAGCGAGTTGAGCGACAGGGTGATGCCGGTGTTGATCAGCACACCGAGGCCGCCGCCGGAGATGAAGGTGGCCAGCGTGGCGGTGCCCACCAGCAGCACCAGCGCCGTCCGGACACCGGCGAGCATGACCGGGACGGCCAGCGGCAGCTCGACCTTCCGCAGGACGGCGGCGCCGCTCATGCCCATGCCCCGGCCGGCCTCCACCAGCCGGGCGTCGACGCCCTGGATGCCGACCATGGTGTTGCGCAGCACCGGCAGCGCCGAGTAGATGACCAGCGCCGCGATCGTCGTCCAGAAGCCGAAGCCCAGCCAGATCGCCAGCAGCACGAACAGGCCGATCGCCGGAGCGGCCTGCCCGATGTTGGCCACGGTGATCACCACCGGCGTGAACCGGCGCAGCGCGGGGCGGGTGAGCGCGATGCCCAGCGGGATCGCGATGGCCAGAACGATGACCGCGGCGACGACGGTCAGCGCCAGGTGCCGCAGCACGCTGTCCCACAGCGTCGCCGCGCCCAGCTGCCGGGCCTCGGTCTCGGTGAGCGTGGCGGTGGTGCGCCACAGCAGGAAGGCGGCGATGCCGACGACGACCAGCACCGGCTGCACGGCCAGCGCGCGCCAGCCACCGCGCGCCTGCTCCGGGGCGGCCGCGTCGCGCGCATCGCGGCTGGCGCTCCGCGCCGCCTCGGGACGGCGCAGCGGGTCGGGGCGCTGCCCGGTGTCCGACTGCTGCGCGGCGGTCATCCGCTCACCTCGTTCCGGGTGCGCTGGATGCGGTCCATGATCGTCTCGATGGAGACGACCCCGGCCAGGCTGTTGTGCCGGCCCACCACGACGGCGCCGCCCTGGCTGGCCGCGAGCATGGTGTCCAGCGCGTCGTTGAGCGTCGAGCCGAGGCCGACCACCGGCAGCCGCTCGTCGACGGTCGCCGGCAGGGTCGACATCCGGCTGACCTCGGCCAGCGTCGGCCAGCTGATCGGCCGGCCACGCCGGTCGAGCACCACGACGAAGTCGTCGCCGGCAGCCCGGGCCCGCGCCACGGCGTCGGCGGCGTCGTCGCCGACCGAGGCGGTGGTGACCGGCCGCAGGTCCAGCTCGTGCACCCGGGTGAGGGTGAGCTGCTTGAGGGTGGCCCCGGCACCGACGAAGTCGGCGACGTACTCCTCGGCCGGCTCGGCCAGGATCGCCTCGGGGGTGTCGTACTGGACGATCCGGGCGCCGACGTCGAAGACCACGATCTTGTCGCCGAGCTTCACGGCCTCGTCGAAGTCGTGGGTGACGAAGACGATGGTCTTGCCCAGCTCCTCCTGGATCCGCAGCAGCTCGTCCTGCAGCCGCTGGCGGGTGATCGGGTCGACGGCGCCGAACGGCTCGTCCATCAGCAGCACCGGCGGGTCCGCGGCCAGCGCCCGGGCCACGCCGACGCGCTGCTGCTGACCGCCGGAGAGCTCCTTGGGGTAGCGGTCCCGGTAGACCTCCGGGTCCAGCCCGACCAGCTCCAGCAGCTCGTCGATGCGGGCGGCGACCCGCTCCTTGTCCCAGCCCAGCATCCGCGGCACCATGCCGACGTTCGTGCCGACGGTCATGTGCGGGAAGAGCCCACCGGCCTGGATCACGTACCCGATCCGGCGGCGCAGCTGGTCGGGGTCCTGCCGGGTGACGTCCTCGTCGCCGAGGTGGATGCTGCCGCCCGTCGGCTCGATCAGCCGGTTGACCATCTTCAGCAGGGTGGTCTTCCCGCAGCCCGAGGGGCCGACGAACATGACCGTCTCGCCGGCCGGGATCTCCAGCGAGACGCCGTCGACGGCGGGCTTCTCCTGGCCCGGGTAGCGCTTGGTCACGCCGTCCAGCCGGATGGCGACGCCGCTGACCCGGCGCTCGCCGGAGGCCGGGGCGCTCCCCGGCCGACCGGCGGCGGTGGCGCCGGCAGGTGTCCCGGCGGATGTGGATGCGTCAGGCACGGATCCCCCTGGGGGTGGTGAGGCGACCCAGCAGCAGGAGCAGCAGGTCGAGGACGAGGGCCAGGACGACGATGGCGATCGTCCCGGTGAGCGCGGAGTTCAGGGCGTTCGCGCCGCCCAGCCGGGAGAGCCCGGTGAAGATGAAGCCGCCGAGCCCGGGGCCGAGCACGTACGCGGCGATGGCCGCGATGCCCATGACCATCTGGGTGGAGACGCGGACCCCGGCCAGGATCACCGGCCAGGCCAGCGGGATCTCCACCCGCAGCAGGGTGGCCAGCCGGCTCATCCCCATGCCGCGCGCCGACTCGATCAGCGCCGGGTCGACCCCGGCCAGGCCGACGACGGCGTTGCGCAGCACGGGGAGCGCCGCGTAGAAGGTCACCGCGATCACCGCGGGGGCGATGCCGAAGCCGAAGGGCGCCAGCAGGATGCCCAGCAGGGCGAACGCCGGGATGGTCAGACCCACCGCCGAGAAACCGTTGGCCACGCCGGTGGCCCGGGGGCTGCGGTAGACCAGCACGGCCAGCGCCAGGGCGATGAGCGAGCCGAGCACGACGCACTGCACGACCAGGCTGACGTGCTGGAAGGCCTGGAAGGCGATCTGGCCTCGCCGGTCGAGGACGAAGTCCCACATCCGGTCTGTCTCCTCCTCTGCGGGTCGGGCTGCGCGGGCGGCGGAACCCGTGGGAACCGGTCGGTCGCGCACCGGCGGCGGGTGTGCCTGGGCGCGTCCTGAGCGCTGCGCTGACCTCGGAAAACGGCCGTCGTCCACGGTCACACACCTCGAGCGGCGATGCGACTCGTGGGTCATGACGATGCTGTGACGGCGCCCAGACCGGCGCCCACTGCCCCCATCGGGCGACGGTCCCCGGCGCGGACTGGCCGGACCGTGTGCGGGGAGCACACGATCGGTCCTGTACACACGGCTGGTGCCGCGCTGGTCGAACGCACGGTGGAGCGGCGCACGGTCGTGGTCTCGAGGAGGAGTCATCAAGACGGTCAGGTCGGCTGCCGAGGCGCCGTTCGAGGTGACCCTGGCGGACGGGCCGCAGCCCGGTCAGGTCGTCGCCCGGGTCAGTGGCGAGCTCGACGCCGCCAGCAACCCGCTGCTGCAGCAGACCCTGCTGCGCGCGCTGCGCAACGCCGAGCGGCTGCTGACCATCGACCTCTCCGGGGTGACGTTCTTCGGCTCGGCGGGGGTGACCGCGCTGGTCTGGGTCAGCCAGCACCGGGAGGCCGCCGGCAAGCACGTCACGGTGGTCGCGACCAGCCGGGTGGTCACCGGCCCGCTGGAGCTGACCGGCCTGCTGGAGCGGCTCGACGTGGAGGGCATGCCGCCCGGCTGAGACCCCCACCGTGCACTGCGGAGCGTGATCGGCCACCATGGACCGCGGCGGAGGACCCGGCCGGCGAGAGGACCCGACGTGAGTGGACTGGTGTGGCCATCGGCCCCGGTCCCGACCGAGGACGGCGACGTCTGGCGGTGGGAGCTGCCGACGGTGCACGACGCCTCGCGGGTGCGGATGGACCTGCGGGCGCGCCTCGCCCACCCCTCGCTGGCCGCCCGGTCGACGGAGGACGCGCGGGAGGGCCTGCTGCTGACCTTCGAGGAGCTATCGTCGAACGCCCTGCGGCACGGAGGCGGCGCCGTCGAGGCGTTGATCGTCGCGCTGCCCACCGGCTGGCTGATCCGGCTGACCGACGGCGCTCCCGACGCGCCACCGCGGCCGGCGATCGACCGCGACCCCGCGTTCGGCGGCATGGGGCTGCCGATGGTCGCGCAGCTGTCGGTCGACTACGGCTGGTGCAGCGAGGCCGGCCGCAAGCACGTCTGGGCCCGGCTGCCCTCCGGCCTGACCACCGCCTCGGTGCCCCGGCCGCGCAGCTCCTCCGGCCCCGCCTCCTAGCTTCCCCGGACCACCTCGACCGCGGCGAAGCCCTCCGCGAGGGTCGGCGGGATGAGCCGCTTGCGGGTGTCGAACACCCCGACCAGCGGCACCCGGGCCCGGCCCTCCCGCGCCTCGTTGCGCGCCAGGCACGTCTCCAGCGGCGTCTCCAGGTACACCGCCCGCGCCGGGACCCCGGCCGCCCGGGCGAGCGCGACCAGCGGGGCCCGCTCGGCGGGGGAGGGGTTGGTGTTGTCGACGACGACGCTCGCGCCCCCGGCCAGCAGCTCGGCGACCACCCGCTGCTGACGGGCCTCCCGGTGCCGGGCCCGCGGCCAGTGGTCCTTGCTCACCACCTCGTGGCTGCCGGCCAGGTGCGCGGCCACCCAGCTGGACTTGCCCGACCCCTGCAGGCCGACCATCACCACCAGCTCCTGGTCGCTGCCGCTCACCCGGTCATCGTCGCGCGGTTGGCGGTACCTCCGCCCGGGCAGGGTGGAGCAGCTGCCCGCGACCCGAGGAGGCCCCCGTGTTCCCCGCCGAGAACATCCGCGACTGGCGCACCATGAACGTCGTCGACCCCGACGGCCACAAGATCGGCACGCTGGAGTCGGTGTACGTCGACACGACCACCGACCAGCCGTTCTTCGCCGCGGTGATGACCGGGATCATCGGCCGGCGTCAGCTGACCTTCGTGCCGCTGACCGGCGCCACGGTCAGCCCGGAGCACATCCGGGTCACCGTGCCCAAGGACCTCGCCAAGGACGCGCCGTCCATCGACACCGACGGTGAGCTGACCGCCGAGCAGGAGCCGGAGGTGTTCGCGCACTACTCGCTGCCCTACACCTCCGGCGTCCGCCGCCTGGCGCGTCGTTAGCCGCGGCGGGCGAGGAAGGAGCCGGCGGCCTCGCGCAGGTCCTTGGTCGGCCGCAGCCACGCGCCGTCGACGGGCAGGGCGTCGAGCCGCACCCGGTCCAACGGTGCGGCGAAGGCGCCCGGAACGTCCTCGATGTCGATGAACTGCAGCAGCTCGGAGCTGATCGCGTAGCCGGCGACCTCGCTGAACGCGACGACGACGACCTCGGTGCCGGCGCGGGCGAGGTCCTCCAGCGGCTCGGCGAAGTTGCGCCCGTCGCCGGAGAAGACCACCAGCCGGCGCAGCTGGTGGCTGTGCGCGCGCACGCTGATGTGGTCGAGCATCGACTGGTCGATGTCGTCGTCGGCCTGCAGCTTGGGCCGGGCGAAGACCGCGTAGCCGAAGCTGCGCAGCGCCTCCACCCAGCGCTGCAGGGTGACGGCGTGCTGCGGCGGCACGTTGGCGAAGACGCAGGCCTCGACCTCCGGCGGCACCGCGGCACCCGGGTCGTCGGCACCGTCGACGAACCAGGCCGCGATCGCGTCGAACCGGGGCCGGGACGCCGCCGTCGGCCGGGCGCCGATCACCGTCGCCAGGGTCATGTCGATGTTGGGGGCGTCCCAGACCAGCAGGTCCAGCGCGGGGCGGTCGTCGTCCGCGGAGAACCGGTCGGCCGGCTCGGTCTGCACAGCTGCGTCAACGGTCACAGGGGCAGTGTGCCGAACCGGCGCCGGCGACGGCGCACCCGCCGGGGCGGTCGCCCGCCGGCGCCGCCGCAGCCGGCCGTCCTCGCTCACGCCGGCACCACCGCGGCCCGCTCGACCAGCGCCCGCACCGGGGTGCCCGCGGGCAGCGTGCCCAGCACGCCGCCCCAGTCGCCGCCGAGCCGGCTGGCGCAGAAGGCGTCGGCGACGACGGCGGGCGCGAACCGCAGCAGCAGCGACGCCTGCAGGCACAGCGCGAGCCGGCCCGCGATCCGCCGGGCCCGCAGCGGCAGCTGGTCGGGATCGGCGAGCTCGGCGGCCAGCGCGCCCAGGGCGGCGTCGTACCGGGGGTCGGCGCCGCGGGCCAGGTCGAGCTCGGCGGTGACCGCGGCCAGCGCGGCCGACCCGGCGCCCAGGGCGCGCAGCACGTCCAGCGCGATGACGTTGCCCGAGCCCTCCCAGATGGAGTTCAGCGGCGCCTGCCGGTAGAGCCGCGGCATCCCCGACTCCTCGACGTAGCCGTTGCCGCCCAGCACCTCGAGCGCCTCGGCCACCGCGGTCGGGGTGCGCTTGCACACCCAGAACTTGGCGACGGCACCGGCCAGCCGCAGCAGGTCCCGCTCGCCGGCGTCCTGCGCGGCCGCCAGCCGGACGCCGAGGGCGGTGGCCGCCTCGCTCTCCAGCGCCAGGTCGGCCAGCACGTTCTGCATCAGCGGCTGGTCGGCCAGCAGCGCCCCGAACGCCGACCGGTGCCGGGCGTGGTGCACCGCCTGGGTGAGCGCCGCCCGCGTCGTCGCCGCCGACCCCAGCACGCAGTCCAGCCGGGTGGTGGCGACCATCTCGATGATCGTCGGCACGCCGCGGCCCGGTTCCCCGACCAGCCACGCCGTCGTCCCGTCGAACTCGACCTCGCTCGATGCGTTGGCGCGGTCACCGAGCTTGTCCTTGAGCCGCTGCAGGCGGACGACGTTGCGCTCCCCGCCGGGCAGCACCCGAGGCACCAGGAAGCAGGACAACCCCTCGTCGAGCTGGGCGAGCACCAGGAACAGGTCGCTCATCGGCGCGGAGGTGAACCACTTGTGCCCGGTCAGCGACCAGCTGCCGTCGTCGTTCGCGGCGGCCCGTGTGGTGTTCGCCCGGACGTCGGAGCCGCCCTGCTTCTCGGTCATCCCCATGCCCGCCACCAGGCCGCGCTTGGTCCACGGGTCGGTCAGCCCGAACTCGTAGCTGCGGCTGGTGAGCCCCGGTTCCAGGGCCGCGGCCAGCTCGGGGGCGGCGCGCAGCGCCGGGACGGCGGCGTAGGTCATCGTCACCGGGCAGCCGTGGCCGGCCTCGACCTGCGTCCAGCCGAGGTAGCCCACCGCGCGGCGGACGTGCGCGTGCCGGTCGCCGGCCCCCTGGTCGGCCCAGGGGGCGCCGGCCAGGCCGTGCCCGATCGCCGCGCCCATCAGCTCGTGCCACGCCGGGTGGAACTCGACCTCGTCGACGCGGTGCCCGTACCGGTCGTGGGTGCGCAGCCGGGGCGGGTGCTCGTTCGCCAGCCGCGCCCACTCCTGGGCCTGCTCGCTGCCGGCCAGCGCCCCCAGGTCGGCCAGCGAGGCGAGGGTGGCGGCGTCGGCGTGGCGCAGGCAGGCCTCGGCGAGCGCGGCGTCCCCGGCGATCGGGTCGTGGCCGACCAACGGCGGCGCCTGGTTGGTCACCTCGTGCGTGGCGCGCATGCCCGGCACGCTACGAGATGCCGCCGACCATCACGTCCGGATGGTGACCAGCCGCTTGAGCGCCAGCAGGGCCAGCGGCGCGTAGCCGACCACCAGCGGCGCGAACCCGGTGATCCGCAGGCCGGCCGTCGTCCCGCCGTCCGGCGCCGGGCTCACCCAGTGCGCCAGGCCTAGCCGGGTCGGGCCGACGGTGACCTGCCAGGCCCACCGCCGCTCGGCCGCCGACACCTCGTCGACGACGAAGCCGACCGAGGTGCCGATCGGGTCGTACACGCGGCCGCTCACCCCCGGGGCGATCCGCGGCGCACTCGCGTCCACCTTCTTGATCTGCGGCGACCACTCCGACCAGCGGGCGGGGTGCAGGTAGCGGTCCCACGCCTCCTGCGGGTCGACCGGGCCGGTGGCGTGCAGCGTCAGCGTCGTCACCGCTCCCTCCTGCCCGCTGCGTTCCACGTGGAACCCCGGCGATGGCGGGCCACCCGCCGACGGCAGGATGTCGCCGTGCCCACGCTTGCCCTCCGCCCGATGACCGCCGCCGACTGGCCCGCCGTCGAGGCCGTCTGGGCGGCGGGCATCGCCACCGGCCTGGCCACCTTCGAGACCGGCACTCCGTCGTGGGCGGAGTTCGACGCCTCCCGGCTGCCCGGCCACCGGCACGTCGCCGTCGACGGCGACGTCCTGCTCGGCTGGACGGCGTGCACCCGGGAGTCGACCCGGGACGCCTACGCCGGCGTGGTCGAGCACTCGGTGTACGTCTCCCCCGCCGCGCAGGGCCGCGGGGTCGGCGGGGCGCTGCTGCAGGCGCTGATCACCTCCACCGAGGCGGCCGGCATCTGGACGATCCGCGCCGGCATCCTGCCGGCCAACACCCCCAGCGTCGCGCTGCACGAGAAGCACGGCTTCCGGGTGGTGGGCACGCGGGAGAAGGTCGGCCGGCGGATCACCGACGGCGTGGCCAGCTGGCACGACGTGCTACTCATGGAGCGTCGCAGCCGGGTGGTCGGCTGGGTGGGCTGAGCCCCTCAGGCCGGCGGGCCGCCCAGCAGCAGCTGCCGCAGCAGGTGGACGGCGAGCGTGCCGGTGCGCTCCCGGACGGCGCCGCGGTTGCCGCGCAGCCGGTCGGAGTACGCCAGCGCGCCGTCCGGGCCGACGACGGCGATGTGCACGGTGCCCAGCGGCTTCTCCGGCGTGCCGCCCCCCGGGCCGGCGATCCCGGTGACCCCGATGCCGACGTCGGCACCGAACCGGGCCCGCGCCCCCTCGGCCAGCGCGCGGGCGACCTCGGGGCTCACCGCACCACCCACCCCCAGGGTGGCCGCCGGCACGTCCAGCAACTGCTCCTTGGCGCTGTTCGCGTACGCCGCGACGCCCCCGAGCACCCGGGCCGAGGCACCGGCGGGTGCGGTGAGCCGGGCGGTGAGCAGCCCGCCGGTCTCCGACTCGCCCACCGCCACTGCCCAGCCCCGGTCGTCCAGCGCCCGGGCGACGAGGTCGTCGACGGTGGGGCCGTCGCTGAACAGCGTCGCGCCGAAGTCCGCGGTGACCGCGGAGACGAGCCGCTGGTACGCGTCCTCGGCGTCCGGCGCGTACCGGGTGACGATCTCCAGCTCGCCGTCGCGCAGGCAGGTGGTCACCTCCAGGCCGGCCAGCTGGTCCTCGACCCGGCGCAGGGTGGCGGCCAGCTCCGACTCCGGGGTGCGCCACAGCCGCAGCGTGCGCTGGCGCAGCTCGGTGGCGCCGGCCAGCGCGCGGCGCACCGGCTCGGTCTCGAGCGCGGCCGGCCACATGGCCTGCAGCTCCACCGGCGGGCCGGGTAGCACCAGCACCGGCGGACCGCTGCGACCGTCGGCCACCGGGACGACCAGCCCCGGCGCGGTGCCCACCGGTTCCAGCACGGTGGCGCCGGCGGGCACCATCGCCTGCTTGGCGATCCCCGCCGCGGCCGACTCGGGCTCGGTGTCCCAGCCGCGCCGGGCGGTCAGCTCGGCGACGACGGCGGCGATCCGCTGCTCCAGCGCGCGGTCGAGCGCCGACGGGCGGCCCTGGAACACACCGACCTCGGCCGCGGTCAGGTCGTCGGCGGTGGGGCCGAGCCCGCCGGTGGTGATCACCAGGTCGTTGCCCTCGGCGAGGAAGGCCAGCGCCGACCGCAGGTCCTCGGGCCGGTCACCGACGACCACCACCGAGCCGACGTCGACCCCCTGGCCGCGCAGCGCCTCGGCCAGCCACGGGCCGTTCCGGTCCGCGACCCGGCCGGTGAGCACCTCGGTGCCGGTGACGACGATCCCCGCGCGTGCAGCCACGGCCCGACCTTAGGTCCCGCCCACCCGGCCGGCCGCCCGGGTGGGCGCCGCTACGGTTTCGACGGGCGCCCGCCTGGCTGCCGTGCCCGACGCCTGCTCCCTGGAGGACCGATGAGCCAGCCCCACCCGCCGATCCCCGAGCCACAGCCGGCCGACGAGCTGCCGGACGACGACCCGCGCACCGAGTCGATCCTGCTGCCGCCCAGCCAGCGGCAGACCGAGCAGCCCCCGCCCGTGCCGGGCCCGTCGACCGGGCCCGCCCCGGCCTGGACGCCGGCAGCGGGGCAGGCCGCCGCGAACCCGACCTCGACTCCCGACGCCGAGCCGGCGACCCCCGGGCAGGTCCCGGCCAGCCAGCCCACCGGGCCGGTGGACTTCCTCCCCGGCTTCGGCGCGCGGCCGGACGACGACCGGGCCACCACGGGCAGCAGCGCCGCCGGTCCGCAGACGATGGTCGGCGCGCCGGCGGTGCCCGGGCCGTCCACCGCCCCGCGGCCCACACCGGGGCCGTCGGCCGCCGACGACGGCGGTGAGCGCGGCCGCCGGGGGGCCGCGGCGGGCCGGGCGGCGCTGGGCGCCGTGCAGCGGGCCGGTGGGGACCGGACCGTCCTCGGCGCCCTCGGCCTGGGGGTCCTGGGGTTCGTGCTGCTCGAACTGGGGCTGGCACTGGACTTCGGCACCGAGTCGGTCTGGGAGGTGACGCCGACGTGGTCGGCGTTCGCCACGGTCGCCGCCCTGGTGGCGCTCGTGCCGGGGCTGCGCCGCCTGGCCGGGGACCGGCTGGGCGCGCGGACGGCGTGGCGGGTCGGGGCCGGGGGGGCCGCGGGCCTCGCGGTGTTCTGGGTTCTCGTGGCGCTGCCGCTGGTGGCCAGCGACCGGGGCTTCCTGCTCACCGCCGCCCTGGCCGCGGCCGCCGGTGCGGTGTGGCTGGCGCCCGGCCGCCCGCGGTGATCCGCGCGCCGCGGGGCTGGCTGGTCGCGGCGGCGGTCCTCGGCGGCGCCGCGCTGGGGTTGTCCTGGGGCGCGGTGCCGGGAGCAGCACACCCGGCACGCGTGGCCGTCGCGCTGGGGCTGGTCCTCGCGGTGGCCGCGGTGCGCACCGGCCGCGACCGGTTGCTGCTGGCGGCCGTCGCCGCCGGCGCCGTCGGCGTCCTGCTCGGCGGTCCCGACCCCGCGCCCGGGCGGCTCGCCCTGGCCGCTGCGGCCGGCTGCCTGCTCGTGCACCGCGCCGGCCGGCGCAGGCCGCCCGCCTGAGCGGACGGCTCAGCCGCGGGCGCCGCCCTGCCCGTTGCCGTTGCCGTTGCCGTTGCCGTTGCCCGGACGGTTCTCCTGGCCGGCGCCGCCCCCGTTGCCCTGGCCGGCGCCGTTCCCCGGTGGGGTCGACTCGTCGTCGGCGCCGCTCGTCGGGGCGGTGCTGCCGTCCGACGGGGTCGGTGCGCCGGTCGCGGCCGGGTCGCTGGTCGGCGCGGACGACTGCGGTTCCCCGCCGGGCTCCGTCTCCTCCGCGTCCCCGCTCGGGGACGGCGTCGGCGTGGGCTCCGGGGTCGGTGACGGCTCGGGCGTGGACGCCGGCGGTGCGACGCTCACCGGCGCCCGGACGACCGGCGCCTGGACCGCGTCGACCGGCGTCCGCTGCCGCTGGACCGGGGCGCCGTCGACCTCCGGCGCCACGGCGTAGCTGACCAGCACCTCGGCGCCGCGCACCAGCCGGTGGCCGAGCGGTGCGACGTCGACGACCAGCCCGGCCTCGACGGAGTCGGTCGCCACCGCCTGGGTCTCCACCACCAGGCCGAGCGCCTCCAGCTGCCGCTGGACGGCCGCGACGGGGCGGTCGACGTAGTCGTCGACGTCCAGCACCAGCTCGGCGGGGTCCGCCGTGGCGGTGGCCGCGCCGAGGCCCTGCGCGGCGGCCACGGTGGCGCCGCCGCCGTCGGGGGCGAGCCCCTGCAGGACGACCGCGGCCACCCCGGCACCGGCCAGCAGCGCGACCAGCGGCACCAGGACCCGGCCGAGCCGCCCCTGGGCCGGGGGGACCGGGCGGCGCACCGCGCCGTCGGCGTTCGCCGCACCGGCCAGCGCCGCGGCGTCGGGGAGCAGCCAGAAGCTCTGGGTGTCGGTGCGCTCGACGGGGGTGAGCAGCCGGCCGGCGAGGACGTCGTCGATGGCGGCCGCGAACGCGTCACCATCGGGGAAGCGCTGCGCCGGGTCCTTGACCAGGGCCCGCTCGATCAGGGTGCGGACCCCGGCCGGCAGGTCCTCGGGCAACGGCTCGGGGGTGTCGCGCAGGTGACGCAGCGCGATCGTCACCGAGTTGTCGCCGTCGAACGCCCGCCGGCCGGTGAGCAGCTCGTAGCCGACCATGCCCAGCGCGTAGACGTCGCTGGCGGCGGTGGCGTGCGCCCCGGAGGCCTGCTCCGGGGAGAGGTAGGAGGCGGTGCCGATGACCTGGCCGGTCTGGGTGAGCGGCACGCTCCCGGCCGACGAGGCGATCCCGAAGTCGGTGATCGCGACCGTGCCGTCGGCGCGCAGCAGCACGTTGCCGGGCTTCACGTCCCGGTGGACGACGCCGGCCGCGTGCGCCGCGCCCAGCGCCGAGGCGGTCTGCCGGAGCACCTCGAGCACGCGGCCGGCGGGCAGCGCGCCGTCCCGGGCCAGCACGGTGGCCAGCGACTCGCCGTCGATGAGCTCCATCACGAGGTAGGCCAGGTGCTCGCCCGACCCGTCGACCGCCGGCTCCTCGCCGTAGTCGTAGACGGCGGTGATGTTCGGGTGGCTCAGCGCGGCGGTGTGCTGCGCCTCGGCGCGGAAGCGGGCCAGGAACAGCGGGTCACCGGTGTACTCGCTGCGCAGCACCTTGATCGCGACGGTGCGGCCCAGCAGGGTGTCCTCGGCGCGCCACACCTGGCCCATGCCACCGGTGGCCAGCAGCGCCTGCAGCTCGTAGCGGTCCCCGAGGGTGGTCCGCGCGGGCTCCACCACGTGCGCCCCCTCGTGCTGCTGCTGTGTCGACCGGCCCCGCCCACCACCGGCCGACGCCGGCGGCTGGACGCACCGGGAGGGGGGATGCCCCCGTCGGGCGTTCGTACACATGCGATCGGACGGTGTGATGCGGGCGTGACAACACCGGGGATGTGACGGACCGTTCCCGGGCCCGCTGTCGGCCCCGTCACGCACCGGTCAGGTGACCGCCGACCCCTCGCCCGCCGACATCTCGCCTGCCAGCACCTCTCCCGCTGCGGTCAGCCAGCGCGCCGGGTCGGCCATGGCCGCGGCCGACGAACCGGCCAGGTCGGTGAGCGACACGGCGCGCAGGACGGGCAGGCCCCCGCCCGCCACGCGGCCGGCGACCACCGCCACCGGGACGCCGGCGACCGCGGCCCGGTCCAACAGGTTGCCGACGACCTTGCCGCGCAGCGACTGCGCGTCGAACTGGCCCTCCCCGGTGACCACCAGGTCGGCTCCGGCCAGGGCGTCGTCCAGCCCGGCGGCGTCCGCCACCGCGGTCGCGCCGCTGACGAACTCCGCGCCCCACGCGACGGCGAAGCCGTAGGCGGTGCCGCCGGCCGCCCCGGCACCCGGCGCGTCACGGTCCCCGCCGAGCAGGTCGGCGAGCCGGGCCAGGCCGGCGTCGAGCGCGGCCACCTGCGCGGGGTCCGCGCCCTTCTGCGGGCCGAACTGGCCGGCCGCCCCCAGCGGGCCGAGCAGCGGTGCGGTGACGTCGACCAGGCACTGCACTCCCCCGGGCGGCGGGGGCACGAGCCCGGAGAGGTCGACCGCGGCGAGCCGGGCCAGCGCGCCGCCACCGGGCGGGAGGTCGGCCCCCTCGACGTCGGTGAAGCGGGCACCGAGCGCGGCCAGGGCACCGGTGCCGCCGTCGGTGGTGGCCGAGCCGCCCAGGGTCAGCACCACCCGCTCCACCGCGGGGTCCGCGACCACGGCCGCCAGCAGCTGGCCCAGGCCGCGGGTGGTGGCGCCCAGCGGGTCGGGCTCGGCGAGCAGCGGGAGGCCGGCGGCGCGGGCCATCTCCACCACCGCCGTCCCGTCCGGGCGCAGCAGCCAGGCCGCGTCCACGGGCCGGCCGTCCGGCCCGGTCACCGCGGCGGTGCGCCAGGCCGCGTCGGGCAGGTCGTGGCCCAGCGCCTCCAGGGTGCCCTCGCCGCCGTCGGCCAGTGGCACGGTGCGCACGTCGTCGTCGGGACGACGCCGGCGCCACCCGGCCGCCAGCGCCTCGGCCGCCGCGGCGGCGTCGAGGGTGCCCTTGAACGAGTCGGGGGCGAGGACGACGCGCACGCCGACACCCTGGCCGGTGGCGGCGCCCGGCGGCAAGCCGGGTCAGGCGGGGGGCTCGTCCTCGGACCGGGCGAACCAGGGCGCGGTCTCCCCGGACAGCGCCCGGGCGACCAGCCGGGCCTGCACGCCGACCAGCTCGGGCAGCTCGGCGGGGTCGCACCACACGACGTCGAGCGACTCGTCGTCGGCGACGTGCGCGGTGCCCCCGACCGCCCGGCAGGCGAAGGCGTGGTCGACGAACTGGCAGACGTCGCCGTTGGGGTAGGTCATCGGCGGTTGGGTCCACAGGCTGACCAGCCGGTCGACGACCACCTCGACGCCGGTCTCCTCCAGCACCTCCCGGGCGAGCGCGACGGCCAGCTGCTCCCCCGGCTCCGGGATTCCGCTGGGCAGCGCCCACCGGCCGGTGTCGCTGCGCTGGGTGAGCAGCACCCGCCCGGCGTCGTCGGTGACCACCCCGGTCACCCCGGGCAGCCAGAGCAGCCCGTGGCCGACGGAGGAGCGCAGGTCACGGATGAACTCGGGCACCGGCACGGGGAGAGCCTAGGGCGGCTCGACTCGCCGGACCTGATGGTGAGCCGCGGCACGGCACGGCTCACCATCAGGCGGCCCGGCTCAACCCGGTCCACAGCGACCCCCTGGGCCACCGGCTCAGCTGAACAGCGCCCGGCCCCACCAGTCGTCGTCGCCGGTGACCCCCGGCGGGCAGGCGAAGACCGCCGAGGAGGTGTGCTGGAGGTACTCGTTCAGCGCGTCGGTGCGCAGGTTCCGCTGGATCTGGGTGAACCCGGTCTCCGGATTGCGCTGGTAGGCGATGAAGAACAGCCCCGCGTCCAGCCGTCCCTGGGCGTCGGAGCCGTCGACGAAGCTGTAGCCGCGGCGCAGGATCGCCGTCCCGGCGTTGGTCGGGTGGGCGAGGGAGACGTGCGAGGTCGGCGGCAGCGCGGCCAGGTCGACCGGGTCGAACTCCGCCCGCGCGCCCAGCGGCGCCCCGGCGCCCTTGGTGCGCCCCACGCTCGCCTCCTGCTGGGCCAGCGTCTCGGCGTCCCACGTCTCCACGAGCATCCGGATCCGCCGGGTCACCACGTAGGAGCCGCCGGCCAGCCAGTCGGCGCCCGGGTCGCCGCCGGCCACCCAGACGAACCGCTCGAGGGCGGCGGCGTTCTCCGCCTTGAGGTTGTCGGTGCCGTCCTTGAACCCGAAGAGGTTGCGCGGGGTGGCCTGCGCGCTGGAGGTGGACGACGTCCGGCCGAAGCCGAGCTGGGACCAGCGGACCCGGACCACACCGGCGCCCAGCCGGATCAGGTTGCGGACGGCGTGCACCGCGACCTGCGGGTCGTTCGCGCAGGCCTGCACGCAGAGGTCGCCGCCGCTGATCGCCGGGTCGATCGCGTCGCCGGGGAAGGCGGGCAGCTCGGCGAGCGGCTCCGGCCGCCGGGCGGCCAGGCCGAACCGGTCGACGCCGTCGGCGGTGGTGAACAGGGTGGGGCCGAACCCGACGGTCAGCGTGAGCCCGGACGCGGGCAGCCCGAGCGCCTCACCGGTGTCGTCCGGCACGTCGTCCGGGCCGCCGCCCACGGCGCCCAGCTCCCCGGCGTCCCGCCCGGCGGTCATCCGGCGCGCCGCCGCCGTCCAGGCCCGCAACAGGTCGGCCAGCTCGGCCCGGTCGTCGGTGACGACGTCGAAGGCCACGAAGTGCAGCCGGTCCTGCGCGGGGGTGGTGATGCCGGCCTGGTGGGCTCCGGTGAAGCGGACGGCACCGGAGAGGTCCGGCGGGGCGGCCACGGCGGGCTGCTCCGCCGTCGCCCGGCCGAGGTAGCCACCAGTGGCGCCGGCGACCACCACGCCGGCCGTGCCGGCGCCGGCGAGGCCGAAGAACCGCCGCCGGGAGAGACCCCCCGGACCGGGGCTGGCAGAGCTCATGCTGGTGTCGGTCCCCCTGGCAGGTCGGTGGTGGTGCGTGGCCGGTCTCCGGGGGACCAACGGACGTCCCGCCGGTGCTGTTCCGGCGGCCGCGGCGCCGGGCCGCGGCAGGGCGGGCCGTGGCAGGGCGGGCCGTGGCAGGGCGGGCCGTGGCAGGGTGGGCCGTCCCACACCGCCCAGCCGAGGAGCCGACAGCGTTGTCCGAGCCCACCGTCACCCGCACCGACGCCGAGGGCGTCGCGACGCTCACGCTGCAGCGCCCCGCGCTGACCCACCGGATGCGCACCGAGCTGCTGGCGCACGTGCGTGACCTGGCCACCGACGACACCGTCCGGGCCGTGCTGCTGACCGGCACCGGGCGCACGTTCTGCGTGGGGCAGGACCTCGGTGAGCACGCCGCGGAGCTCCGCGAGCCGTCGACCACGCCCCTCTCGGTCGTCGCCGACGAGTACAACCCGCTGGTGCTGGCGCTGGCCGCCCTGCGGGTGCCGGTGGTGGTGGGGATCAACGGGGCGTGCGCCGGGGCCGGGCTGGGGCTCGCGCTCGCCGGCGACCTGCGGATCGCCGCGGCCGGGGCGAAGTTCACCACCGCGTTCGCGGGGATCGGGCTGGGCAGCGACTCCGCGCTCGCCTCCCGGCTGGTGCACTGCGTCGGGGGGTCGCGCGCCGCGCAGATGCTGCTGCTGCCCGAGCCGTTCCCGGCCGAGACCGCGGCCATGTGGGGGCTCGTGCACGAGGTGGCCGAGCCGGCGCAGGTGCTGCCGCAGGCGCAGGCGCTCGCCACCCGGCTCGCCACGGGGCCGACGCTCGCGCTCCGCGCGATCAAGGAGGTGCTGGCGACCGCGGCGACCGACCCGCTGGAGACCACGCTCGCCCTGGAGGCCCGGCTGCAGACCGAGCTCGGTCGGACCGCGGACCACCGCGCGGCGGTGGAGGCCTTCCTGGCCAAGCAGCCGATCACCTTCACCGGCCGCTGACCTCGGCGGCACCGGTTCCACGTGGAACCGGTGCCCGCTTCAGCCGAGCCGGGCCGAGCAGGCCGGGCAGACGTCCCCGGCCGCGGCAGGGGGCCACGGCAGCTCGCTGGTCACCCGGGCCAGGGCACCGCAGACGGTGAGCTCGCAGGCACCGTCCAGGTCGGTGACGGCCCGGTGGACCTCGACGGCGTGCCACAGCGCCGGCGTCCGGCCGTGCGCCCGGCTCCGGGCGGCGACGAAGGTCTCGGTGTTCACGATCACGCTGCTTCTGTCGGCATCCCTCCGGTGCTGGGACAGCCCGCGGCCACGACCTCACCCGAAGGGGTGAGCCGCCGGCAGGTGGCCGCAACTTCCGACGGAACCCCCGACGGCCGCGCGGTGACCGCGGCATGGCACGGTGCGGTCGACCCGTTCGCACCCGACCGCACCGGAGGCCCGAGGATGCAGCTCACCAAGCACGGACACGCCTGCGTCGTCCTGTCCGACGGGGACCGCCGGCTCGTCGTCGACCCGGGGGCCTTCACCGCCGACGACCCGCTGGCCGGCACCGCGCCCGGTACGACCGCCCTGCTGCTCACCCACGAGCATCCCGACCACTTCCTCCCCGACCGGGTCCGCGCCGCGCTGGACGCCGACCCGGGACTGGAGGTCTGGACGAACTCCTCGGTCGCCGAGAAGCTGGCGGGCGTCGGCCCCCGCGTGCACGTCGTCGGTGCCGGCGACACGTTCACCGCGGCCGGGTTCGACGTCTCGGTGCACGGCGAGTGGCACGCGGTGATCCACCCGGAGATCCCCCGGGTGCGCAACGTCGGGTTCCTCGTCGACGGGCAGGTGTTCCACCCCGGCGACGCCTTCACCGTGCCCGAGGCCGCCGTCCCGACGCTGCTGCTGCCCGCCCACGCCCCCTGGTCGAAGACCGCCGAGGTCATCGACTACCTGCGGGCGGTCGGGGCGCAGCGGGCGCTGGCGGTGCACGACGGCCTGCTCAACGACGCCGGCCTCGGCCTGGTGGCGGGGCTGGTCGGCGAGCGGGGCCCGGGCCAGCCGACCCCCTACGCGCGGCTGGCCCCCGGGGACTCGACCACCGTCTGACCGGACGACGTCGTCAGCAGCTCGGCGAGCCGGGCGTCGAGGTCCCGGCACCGGTCCCGCTCGGTGGCCAGCGCCCGCTCGGTCTCCACCTGGGCGGTGACGTCGGCCTGGATGCCGATGTACTGCACGACCGCGCCGGTCGGGTCCGTCACCGGGATCAGGTGGCACTCGTTCCACCAGGTGCTGCCGTCGGCCCGCCGGTTGAGCAGCACCTCACGGCACTCCTGGCCGGCCGCGATCGCGGCCCGCACACGGGCCACCGGGGCCGGGTCGGTGTCCGGGCTCTGGAGGAAGCGGCAGTTGCGCCCGAGCACCTCCTCGGCCGGGAAACCGGCCAGCCGGGCGAAGGCGGGGTTGACGTAGACCAGCGGCTGGTCGGGCAGCCGCAGGTCGACCACGGTCACCCCGGTGTCGACCGCGGCGAGGGCCCGCTGCAGCAGCGCCTCACGCGGGCTGCCGGCCAGCATGCGGGCGGCAGCCGGCGTGGGGGCCGGCGTCGGGGTCGGCGCCGTCCCGGCGGGCTCCGCCGGGCTCGCCGGGTCGGGGCGGACGCAGGGGGCCACCCGGGACAGCAGTGACCGGGCGGCCCGGACGACGGTGTCCCGGTCGTAGGTCAGCGCGAAGGCGAACCGGCGCTCCAGGTCCGGACCGTCGTCGCCGAGGTCGTGGGCGAGCAGCGCGGCGCTGAAGTGCGGGCTGAGCACCACCAGGTCCCACTCCCCGAGCACCGGGTCACCCGGCACCAGGTCGGCGCCGCGCAGCCCGGGCAACGGCTCCGGGGGCAGGCCGGCGCCCAGGGCGCAGGCGAAACCGACCCGCTCGACCAGGTCGCGGTAGCGCAACCGGGTGGCCGGGGTGAGGTGGCGGGACTCCTGGAAGGTGGCGGCCACGACGCAGGTCTCCCCCAGCCGCATGGCCTGCCGCTCCAGCTGCTTGCTCACCTCGATCAGCAGGGCCTTGGGCGACTCGCGCAGCGGGAACCCGGGCGGCAGGCAGGCGAAGGGGGAGCGCGCCCCGGCATCGGCGTCGGTGGGTGCGGTGTCCGGGAGCCGGAGCGAGGCCACCGTCGCGCCGGCGACCGGCGCGGCCTCCGGGCGGCCGAACAGCCAGCCCTGGCCGAGGGTGGCCCCCAGGGCGCTGGCCATCGCCAGGTGCCGGCCATCCTCGATGCCCTCGGCCAGCACGACCGCGCCGGTGGACTCGGCGTAGGCGTTGACCGCGTTCATGATCTCGGCGATCGCCGGCCCCGGCCGCTCCTGCACCAGGCGCAGGTCCAGCTTGACCACGTCCGGTCGCAGCAGCGGCATGAAGGCCAGCGACAGCGAGTCGGCGCCGACGTCGTCCAGCGCGATGGCCCAGCCGAGCTCCCGCACCCGCGCGACGGTGCGCAGCAGCTCCGCCGGACGGGCGGCCAGCGCCCGCTCGGTGATCTCCAGGACCACCCGCAGCTCGCCGGGCACCTGGTCGGCGCGGTCGATCAGGGCGGTGAGCGGAGCCTCGTCCACCGCGTCGGGCTCGACGTTGACGAAGACCGTGAGCGGGGCCAGGAGCCCGGCGCGGACCGCACCGCGCAGCGCGGACGTCCGGCAGGCGTGGTCCAGCTCGACCAGCCGGCCCTCCGCGCGGGCCGCGGCGAAGAGGGCATCGGGCGCGTGCAACGGGCCCACCGGACCACGGGCGAGCGCCTCGTAGGCGACCACGCGCCCGGTGTCGAGCTCCACGATGGGCTGGAAGACGCTGGTGACGGCCCCGTCGCGGAGCACGGCGGCGACCGGGGCCGCCGGGTCCTGCTGCAACTGGTCCACGTCGTCCCCCATCGGGTGCGGGCATCCCGCTCCCGAGTCTGACAGCATCGGGCCTGCCACCAAGGGGTGAGCCCTCGGCCGGTGCGCACCGGCCGGCCCAACGGCACGGAGAGGGAGGCGGTTCCCACGGAGCAGGCCACCCCCTCCGACGACGTCTACGAGCTGCCCACCTGGGCTCCGCTGCCGGCGCAGCCCGATGCCGAGTTCGACCGGCTCGCCGCCGAGGTGGCCCGCCGCCTGTCGGTCCCGCGGGCGCTGATGGTGCTGGTGTCCAAGGGCGGCCAGGTCTTCCCCGGCGTCTTCGGCACGCACGAGCCGTGGACGACGCGCCGCTCCTCCCCGCTGACCCTCTCGATCAGCCAGCTCGTGGTGCGCAGCGGGCGCCCGTTGATCACCTCCGACGCCGCCGCCGACCCGGCGCTGCGCGACTCCGCGGTCGTGCAGGAAGGCGCCGTCGTCGCGTACGCCGGCCTGCCGCTGTGGAACGGCCAGGGCCGGCCCATCGGGGTGCTGGCGGTCATCGACGACGTCCCGCGGCACTGGTCCGACGACGACCTCGCCGTGCTGTACCAGCTGGCGGCCGAGGGCTCGCGGCGGCTGCAGTTCCGCGCACTGGAGCTCGCCGACCAGGAGGTCCGGGCCGCGGCCGCCCGGGAGGCGAGCGCCGCCCGACAGACCGCGGAGGCCGCCCAGGCCGCCTACGTCGAGGCCGAGGTGGAGGCCGACCGGACCCGCCTGGTGTCCCGGTTCGGCACCGGGTTGCTGGCGGTCGACACCATGCCCGACGTGCTGCGCGCACTCGACCGGCTGGTCCGCTCCCCCCTGGGCGCCTCCGCCGCGCTGGTCGGGGTGGCCGAGTCCGGCGGCGACGAGCTGCGGCTGTGGGCCACCCCCTCGGGGTCGGTGTCCTACGCCCGGCCGACGGCGGTGGTCGGCCTGTGGACACCGCACCCGCTGGCCGAGGCGGTCCGCGGGCGCCGGGTGGTGCCCGTGCCCCCGGCCGACGCCGCCGACCCGGTCGCGCTGGACGGGCCGGCCGGCCGGCCGGAGAGCGCGCTGGCGGTACCGGTGCTGCTCACCCAGCACGAGGCGGCCGGCGGGCTGCTGGTCACCTGGGGGCACCGGCGCGCGCTGGACGCCCCGCTGCGCACCGCCCTGACGGACCTGGCCCGACACCTGGGACACGCACTGGACCGGGTGCTGCTGCGCGAGCAGCGGCTGCGGCTGGAGTCCGCCCGGCCCGGGCCGGACCGCGCCGGCGTCATCGGCTGACGCGCCGGCCGGGAGCGGTCAGCGCCCGCCGACGGAGACCTCGAACTCCACCTGGCTGACGTCGGGGCGCAGCCGGGAGAAGGAGTGCACCAACGGGTGGCCGGAGCTGTCGTGCACCGTGGTGCGCACGACCAGCAGGGGGGAGCCGGCCACGATCTGCAGCCGGTCGGCCTCGTCCGCGGCCGCGGTGCCGACGTCGACCACGATCCGCGCGTGGGCCAGGTCCGCGGTGTACTCGCGACGCAGGAACTCGTACAGCGAGCCGTGGCCGAAGTCCTCGGTGGCCGCCTTCGGGTACCGGGCGGCGGGCAGGAAGCTGCGCACCACGTGGTTGGGCAGCCCGTCGACGCTGCGCAGCCGGACCAGCTCGACGACGTCCGCGGCCACCGGCAGGTCGAGCTCGGTGGCGATCGCCGGGGCGGCGGGCACGATCTGCTGGCCGAGCACGGCGGTGCCCACCTGGGCGCCCTGCTCGGTCATCACCTGCTGGAACCCGGCGATCCGGTGGACGAAGCTCTCCCGGTACTCGTGCCGGATGCCCGGGCGGCTGACGTAGGTGCCGCGGCCCTGCTCACGGACCAGGTGGCCGTCGGCGACCAGGCCGTCGACGGCCCGGCGCAGCGTGATCCGGCTGACCCCGTACTCGGCGCACAGCACCGGTTCGGGCGGGAGCATGGTGTGCTCGGGGAGAGCGAGCGCCCGGCGCCGCAGCGCTTCCCGGACGGCGAGGTACTTGGGCCCCGCTTCGGTGCTCGCCACGCCCAGAAGGTACTGCACCGAGAGACGTCTATACGTCATGACGTACCGTTCGAGGAGCCCACCACCCCTCGTCCGGAGGAGAGCTCGTGCGCATCGGAGTCCTGACCGGCGGGGGCGACTGCCCCGGCCTCAACGCCGTCCTGCGGGCCGTGGTGCGCACCTCGGCGAAGGAGTACGGGAGCGACGTCGTCGGCTTTCGGAACGGGTGGCGCGGGCTGCTCGAGGACGACGCCCTGCCGATGGACCTGCCCATGGTCAACAACATGCTGACCCGCGGCGGCACGGTGCTCGGCTCGGCCCGGGTGGCGCCGCAGAAGCTGCGCGACGGCCTGGGCCGCATGCGCGAGGTGCTCAAGGACCACGGGGTCGACGTGCTGGTCCCCATCGGCGGCGAGGGCACCTTGACGGCCGCTGCCTGGCTGTCCTCCGAGGGCGTGCCGGTGGTGGGCGTCCCGAAGACGATCGACAACGACATCGACGGCACCGACCTGACCTTCGGCTTCGACACCGCGGTGAGCATCGCCACCGAGATGATCGACCGGCTGCACACCACCGCGGAGTCGCACCAGCGGGTGCTGCTGGTGGAGGTGATGGGCCGGCACGCCGGCTGGATCGCGCTCAACTCCGGCATGGCCGCCGGCGCCCACCTGGTCATCACCCCCGAGGTGCCCTTCGACATCGATGAGGTCTGCCGGATGGTGACCGCGCGCTTCGACCGCGGCCACCGGCACGTGATCGGCGTGATCAGCGAGGGCGCGACGCCGGCACCCGGCACCATGCCGATGCGCGAGGGCGGCGTCGACGAGTTCGGTCACAAGCGGTTCACCGGCGTCGCCCAGCAGCTGGGCGACGAGCTGGAGCGGCGCACCGGCAAGGAGGTGCGGACCACCGTTCTGGGCCACGTGCAGCGCGGCGGCACCCCCACCTCCTTCGACCGGGTGCTGGCCACCCGGTTCGGGCTGCACGCCACCATCGCCGCCCACGAGGGGCACACCGGGCAGATGGTCGCCCTGCAGGGCACCGAGATCGGGCTGGTCCCGCTCGCCGATGCCGTCGCGCGGCTGAAGACCGTCCCGGCGTCCCGGCTGGCCGAGCTGCGCGCGTTCACCGGTTGAGCGGTCACCACCGCCAGCTGTAGCCGATCACGCAGTCGCCGTCGGGCACGACCTCGAACGAGGTCTGGCCGCCGACGAGCCGCACGGGCACCGCGTCCACCGGTTCGGCCGCGGCGACGTCGGGCCAGCGGCAGCACCACACCTCACGGGGCCGGGCTGCGGCGTCGAACCGCACGCTGACCGCCAGGTGCCGCACCCCGGGGGTCACCCCGCGCCGGAACTCCGGCGCCGGCGGCTCCGGGTAGGCGAAGAGGGTCTCGTACTCCAGGTGGGTGGCCTGCCCGGGCAGCAGCGGCTCGGCCAGCAGGATCTCCACCACGCACAGCGGGGTCCCGGCGACCCGCCAGGCGTCCACGGGCACCCCTCCGCCGCGCACCGCGACCGCGGCGTGCACGGTGTCGAACGCGTAGTGGTACCGGGAGGTCTCCTCCACCGCCTCCACCAGCTGCCGGGTGACGTGCCGGCGGGGCGCCCGGTCGGCGCCGACCTCGTGGTGCTCGGCGACCTGGAGCGTGCGGACGGTGCGCCGCGGCACGGGGCGGGAGCGCACCGGCGCGCCGGCCACCACCAGCCGGTCGCCGGCCGGGCGGCCACGGCGCAGGGCCCGCAGCTCCTCCGCGTGCTCGTCGGCCATCCCGAAGGCGGCCACGAACAGCTCGAGGGTGCGGTCGGAGAGCCGGTCGCCGTTCAGCGCGCGCCCCACCCGGTTCTCCAGGCTCCGCGGCCGGAGATCCGCCGGCGCCTCACCGGTGTCGACCAGGTGCTCGGCGAGCACCGCCGCCACCGCGGCGCGCGGCAGCTCACCGCGCCGCACGTTGCTGTACCGCTGCCAGTGCCTGCGGTACCGCGGCTCGTCCAGCAGCTGCGCCAGCCGCTCCGCGGCCCAGCGCACCCCGAGCGTCTGCTCCATCGCACCCCCAGCACGGCCACGTCCCGGCCACACCGTCCAGGTATCAACCCGGAACTGGGGTCGCGCGACGCGGGGGGCCGCGCGACCCCAGGGCACCGGCCTTTCGCGACGCACCGGAGCGGGTCGGGCACCGCCCTGACCCTGCGGTGCCCGACTCCCCCGGCCCGTCAGCCGTGCAGCAGCGCGGCCCGCTCGTCGGCCAGCCGGCCCAGCCGGGCGGCGAGCTCGGTGGCGCGCCGGTCGAGCTCCGCGCCGACGCCGTCGACCACCTGCCGCAGCTCACCCACCCGGGCCAGCGACTCGTCGATCCGGTTGCCGACCTGCCAGTCGGTGAACACGTTGTCGAACCAGATGTCCACGAAGCGGGTGAGCTGGCCGAGCTCCAGGGCGGGGAGCTCGACCGCCGCGCCCGGCACGTCGACCAGCTCCCGGGCCAGCAGCCGCAGCTGCTGGTCGGCATCCGCCGCCGCCGCCGCGGCCTGGTCCAGCCGATCGTGCTTCACGGAGCTGGCCAGTGCCCCGCCGCCGAGGAAGGTGTCCCAGCCCGACCAGGAGCGTGCGGAGCCCAGCCGGTCCTCCACCCGGGCGAGCGCGTCCCGGGCGGCCGCGGCGGCGGCGAGGGCCTCCCCGACCTCGACCGACTCCGCCCCCAGTTGCCCGCGCTCGGCGGCGAGCTCCAGCAGCCGGCGCCCCACCGCCGTGCCCGAGGCCTGCAACCAGGCGTCCTTGGCCTCGGTCGCGGCGGCCAGCTCCGCGCCGGCGCCGGCGAGCGCCGCCTCCTCCGCCCGGGCCCGGGCCAGCTGCCGGTCCAGCCGGTCGCGCAACGCCACGGCCTCCTGCAGCCGCAGTCGGGCGGCGTCCGCCTCGGCCCGCTCCCGGTCCAGGTCCTGCGCCCGGCTGCCCCGCAGCGCGGCCAGCACCCGGGACAGCGAGACGCCCTCCAGGGCCCGGACGTCGTCCGCCTCGGCGCCCGCCTGCTCGGCCAGCTCCGCCAGCCGGACGTCGAGCTCGGCCGCCTCGGTCTCCAGCTGCTGGGCCTGGGCCCGGGCGTGCACCAGCCGGCGGCAACGGTCGGCCGCCGCACCCAGCCGGTCGTCGATCTCCGCGAGTCCGCTCACCCGAGCAGTGTGCCGTTCCGTCACCCGCCCGCCCCACCGGGCTGCAGCTCGATCACGGTGACCTCCGGCCGTGCGCCGACCCGCATCGGCGGGCCCCAGTACCCGGCGCCGGCGGTGACGTAGAGCTGCGTGTCGCCGTGGGTCGACCAGCCCTCCACCGCCGGCTGGTCCAGCAGGACGGCGTAGTCGAAGGGCCACAGCTGGCCGCCGTGGGTGTGCCCGGACAGCTGCAGGTCGACCCCGGCCGCCCGGGCATGCTCGACCTGCACCGGCTGGTGGGCCATCAGCACGACCGGGCGGGCGTCGTCCCGGCCGTCCAGCGCGGCGTCCAGGTCCGCGCCGTGGCCGGGCAGGCCGGAACCGGCCGCGGTGCGGTCGTCGATCCCGGCCAGGTCGACCGCCGCACCGCCGCGGCTCAGCTCGACCCGCTCGTTGCGCAGCACCTCCACGCCCAGGGTGGGCAGGTGCCGCAGCCAGGCGGCGGTGTCGACGAAGTACTCGTGGTTGCCGGTGACGAAGAAGACGCCCTGCTCGCTGACCAGGTCGGCCAGCGGGGCGACGTCCTCGCGCAACTCGTCGAGCTCGCCGTCGACCAGGTCGCCGACGATCGCGACGACGTCCGGCCGCTGGGCGTTGACCGTCTCGACCACCCGCTCGAACCGGCGTCCGCCGTAGGTCGAGGACAGGTGCCCGTCGGAGAACGTGACGATCCGCAGCCCGGCCAGCGCCGGGTCCAGCCGCGGGATCGTGATCGGCACCCGCCGGACGACGGGTGCGGAGTTCGCCAGCACCACCCCGGTGCCCGCGGTGCCCAGCGCGACCGCACCGGCCCCGACGGCCAGCGTGCGGGCCAGGAACAGCCGCCGGCTCACCGGGTCCGGCGCACCGGCCGGATCCGGGTCGTCGGCCACCACCGGCGTCCCGTCGGCCACCGGTGCGCCGGGGGCTGCCGGCTGGTCGGCGACCTCCTCCTGCGTCCTGTCGCGGCGGCGGCTGAGCAGCCTCGCGACCAGCCGGACCGGCTCGGTCGCCAGCACCGCCAGGAACGCGTAGAAGGCCACGCCCAGCCAGGTGTACCCGACCCAGTCCAGCGGGGTGGCGGCCGCCTGCGGCAGCGAGCGGCGCAGCAGCACCGCGGCGACCGGCAGCACCGCCAGCACGACGGTGAGCAGGGTCAGCCACCGCCGCGCCCGGCCCGGGCGGGTGGTCCCCCGCACCAGCCGGAGCCACAGGTAGCCGTGCAGCAACACCATGGCCAGCAGGACGACGGAGCCGAAGCCGAGGGCCGCGATCAGGGACAGGGCAGGGCTCCTCGCCGGAACCCGGCCGCGGCCGGGGTGATCACCGGGTTGCGCTCTTGAGCACCGGGCGCACCGCCGGCCAGCGCAGCCAGAACTCCTGCTCGGCGCGCTCGGCCCGGGCCTGCTCCAGGGCGTGCAGCCGGCCGTAGGTCCAGGCGTTCTCACCGGCCGCGAAGGCCTGCCGCCCCAGCTGCGTGCACAGCTCCCGGGTCACCACCGTGTCCTGCCGGTCGCCGAGCACCTCCTGCACGGCCTTGAGCGCGGTCACCAGCTCCTTCACCGGGGCACCCAGCACGGGCAGGGTCGCCTCGGCGGTGTAGCGCAGCCGCTTGCCCGCCTTGCGCACCTCGTGCAGCGCCTCGTCGTGGGCGTGCCCGGGCTCGGCGTCCTGGGCGGCCTCCACCGTGCGCCGCAACCGCTTGGCGGCCTTGGCCAGCACCCCGCGCAGCACCTCCCCGGCCGGCTCGTCCGCCACCGCGGTGAACGGCGGGTCGGCGAGCAGCGCGTCGAGGTCGTCGCGCAGCTGCAGGTAGCCGGCGCCGGACAGCGCCTTGCGGGCCTGCGCGTCGCCGTCGGCGACGTCCTTGGTCTCCGCCTGCTGCAGGCGGGCGGCGACGGGGCCGAGCACCAGCTCCTCCGGCTGTGCGGCGACCAGCTCACGGAGGTGGGCGAGAGCGACCTCGGCGTCCCGGCTGGGTGACAGCGCGCTGCCGACCTCGGCCAGCGCTGCCCGGACCGGGTCGGTGCGCTCGCGGTCGAGCACCGGGCGCACCGTGGCCAGCGTGCTCCGGAGCCGGCGGCAGGCCACCCGGACCTGGTGGACGGCGTCCGGCTGCGCGGTCCGCAGCATCAGGTCGGCGTCCTGCAGCGCCTGGACCTGGTCGCGCAGGGCGGCCAGCACCACCTCGCCGACCGGCGCGGCGGCAGCGGCGCGGCGGGCCTGCTTGCCCTTCTTCTTCCCCTTCGGCGCGGTCCGGCCGGCAGGCCGGACGTCCGGGCCCGCACCGTCGAGGGCGGCGATCCGGTCGGCCAGCACCCGGGACAGCTTCGCCGGGGACGTCGCGGGGCGGGCCCCGGCGGCGACCAGCGCCTCGCCGACCGCGGCGAGCACCGACTCGTCGCCCTCGACCAGCTCGACCTCGACCTCCCGCCAGGTGGTGACGACGGCGGCCGCGCCGGGCTCGGCCGGCAGGGCGGTGCCGGTGACGTGGTCGTCGGCGACCTCGGCGAGCACCCGGCCCTCGGCGTCCTGCAGCGCGGTGACCACCCGGCGGGTGCGCAGCTCCGCGACCTGGCCGACCGGGGCGCGGCGGACGACGCCCAGCACGAGCTCGAGCACCGCCTTGGGCGGGGTCTTCGTCGCGCGGCCGAGCGGCGAGTGCAGCTCGCGGCGCGCGCCGGCCACCGCGGGCAGCTTGACGTGCCAGCCGGCGTCGGTGCCACCGGTGCGCCGGCGCAGCGTCACCCGGGAGCGGGCCAGCCGCAGGTCGGCGGTGTCGTGGTAGGCGGCCTCGAGGTCGTGCTCGACCGGGTCGGCGACCCCGGCGACCCCGGGGACCACGCTCAGGTCGGGCAGGACGAACGTCTCATCGACGTCGAACTTGCGCTCGATCTCCAGGTGCTCGACAGCCACGCTCCGCCTCTCCGTCCAGGCAGCCGTCCTCGTCGCGGACGGCACCGTGAGCCCCCCGTCCTACCGCACGCGGGTGAACGGCGCACCCGGCGATGATCACCGCAGCCGGTGATGGGCACCATGGACGCGTGTCCCGCCGACCCCCGAACCGCCGCCGCTGGGCCCCCGCCGTGTTCGCCGCCCCGTGGGCCGCAGCGGCTGCGCTCCGGCTGACCGGCACCGAGCGGGGCTTCCCCCTCGTGCCCGCGCTGGCCTTCACGCCCTACGCCGCCGCCACCAGCGTGCTCCCGCTGGCCGCGGCGCTGACGGCCCGCTCCCGCGGTGCCGCCGTGGTGTCGGCCGTGTCGGCCGCGGCGCTGACGGGCGCGGTGCTCCGGGGGACGACCCCCACTGCCCCCACCGCGCGACCGGAGGGGCCGCGGTTGCGGGTGGTCTCGGCGAACATGCTGCACGGTCGGGCCGACCCGGCCGCCCTGGTGGCCCTCGCGGCCGATCAGGACGCCGACGTGCTGGCCCTGATGGAGGTCACGCCCGAGGCGGCGTCCGGCCTGCTCGCGGCCGGGGTGGCCGACCTGCTGCCCACAGGCCACGTGGTGCCTGCCGGGGAGGGCCAGCCTGCCGGCGCCGGCGGCGCGCTGTGGACCCGTCTGGACGTGCGGCAGCGCACGGTGGTGCCGGGCCGGTTCGGTCAGCCCGCGGCCCTGCTGACCGTGCCCGGCGCCCCCGACGTCGAGGTGACCGCGGTGCACACGCACCCGCCGACCAGCTCACCCGCGCAGGTCGCCCGCTGGGTCGAGGACCTGCAGCTGCTACCGGACCCGGAGCCGGGGGTGCTCCGGGTGCTGGCGGGTGACTTCAACGCGACGCCCGACCACGCCGCCTTCCGGCGGCTGCTGCGCCGCGGCTGGGTGGACGCCGCGGCGGCGACCGGCCAGGCCCGGCGGGCCACCTGGTGGCCGATGCGGGTGCCGCAGCCGCGGCTCACCCTCGACCACGTCCTCGTCGACCCGCGGATCGCGGTGGACGCGCTGCAGGTGGTGCACGTGCCCGGGACCGACCACCGGGCACTCGTCGCCGACCTGCGGCTCCCCGCGGCCGGCTGACCGGCACGGTCGGAGGTCGTTCCCCGGGCGGCGGGTCCGCACCACCGCCGCCCGGGCACTGCACCCCATGCCCGGGAAACGCCCGCCTGCACCTGAGCTGTGTGACATCTGGGTTAACTCACCGTGCTCCGCGCGCGGGACGACCCTCCGGAGGGGGCCGCGCACGCACGGGCCGCAACCGCAGCGGCGTCAGCCGATGCGGACGTCCTCCTGGCCGGCCACCGAGACGACGTCCCCGGCGTGCAGCTGCCGGCCCCGCCGGTCCTCGGGCTCGCCGTTGACCCGGACCTCCCCACTGGTCAGCACGTCCTTGACCTGGGCGCCGGAGGGTACGGCGTCGACCAGCTTCAGCAGCTGGCCCAGCCGGATGGACTCCTCGCCGGAGCGGAGCTCGATGGTGCGCACACCGCCGATCCTCCCCCGCGCCGTGTCGGCCGGTCAGGCCGGGCGGACCTCGTCGCCCACCACGACCGCGCCGGCTCGGGTCACCAGGGCACCGACGGCGAGCGCGCCACCCCGGTCCCGGTGCACCGAGCGCAGCACGGCGGTGTCCCGGGCGATGCCGCCGGCCTGCGGCCGGGTGACCATCACGCAGCGCGGGACCCGTGCGGCGACGGCCAGCACCGCGCCCCCGACCGCCACCGACGTGCCCACCCAGCCGTCCTCGCCGGCACCGTCCAGGACGACGTTGGCGCGGAACCGCCGCCGGTCCCAGCCGCCCAGGGTGCCGGTGGAGACCAGGGTGACCCGGGCGCCCGCGTTGTCGTGGAAGGCGCCGTCGGCACCGGCAAAGGGGTTCCAGCCGTCCTCCGCGCCCTCGGTGACCTCGGACGGGTTCTCGTAGGTCCGGGCGCCGGTGACCTCGGCGGCCGGGCGCAGCGCGACCGGGCGGCCCACCCACCGGGAGAGGACCGCGTCCTCCCGGGTGACGGTGCCGTCGGGCAGCACCACCTCCACGCCGCCGTCGGCGCGGGTGCGGCCGGCGGCGAAGAGCAGCTCGGGCACCCGGCGGGCGGTGAGCCCGAGGCCGGTGGCGACGTCGAACAGCGCCCAGCCGCGGTCGCCGGCGATCCCCTGCGGGCCGATCTCTGCCCGGGTCAGCCGCTCGCCGAGCAGCGACTTGACCGGGTAGCGCCACAGCTCGAGCACCCGGTCGGTCACGCAGGCGACCAGCGCAGCGTCCAGGTGCCCGACCACACCCCACCCGGGGCGAGCACGACCAGGTCGACACCGTCGGCCAGGGCGTTGGGCGGGCAGGTCATCGGCTCCACCGCCAGGCTCCGGCGGCGCTGGCCGGCCGGCAGAGTGTCGCCGGAGAACACCTGCAGCCAGGACCATGCCAGGTCGACGGCCAGCTCCAGCGCGCCGGCCGGTCCGCGCAGCGTCACCCGGGCCCAGCCGGCGTCGTCCCGGACCAGGTCGGTCACCGGGTCGTCGAGCTGCCGGTCGCCGATCCGGCCGACGTCGCCGTCGAACGGCCGCCGGGCGCCGGTGGGCAGCCCGCCGTCGACCTCCAGCGCGGTGTGCGCCGGCACCGCCAGCTCGGCGTCGGCCAGGCCACCCTCGGCGTCTGCCCTCTCCTGGGACGCCCCGACGTGCAGGTAGGGGTGCATGCCGACGCCCAGCGGTGCGTCGTCGTCCCCGGCGTTGCGCACCCGGACGACGACGGTGAGCTGATCGGCGGCCAGCCGGTAGTCGATCGCGACCGCGAGCCGGAACGGGTAGCCGGGGCGCGGCTCCAGCAGGGTGCCCACGGTCACCGTGTCGCCCGTCCGCCCGAGCACCGACCACGGCTGGGCGGTCACCAGCCCGTGCACCGCGTTGGGCGAGGAGCCGCTGACGACGTCGAGCTGCAGGTCGCGGCCGCGCCAGGACCACTGCCCGTTCCGCAGCCGGTTGGGCCACGGCACCAGCACGCCACCCCGCCGGCCGGCGGGGACGGTGCCGGCCCGGTAGCCGTCGAGCACCTCCCAGTCGCCGACGGCGAGGCGACGGGGCCCACCGCCGCGCAGGTCGACGACGAGCTCGGCCGCGCCGGCGGCGAGCGCGACCTCACGGGGCTCGGTGGCCGGCCAGGGCAGGGTCTCGGCGGGAGCGTCGGTGTGCTGGGTCATCCGGTCCTCCTCGTGGGCGGTCGCGCACAGCTCACCACAGCCGGCAGCCGACCGGCCGGGCTGTTCCACGTGGAACTGGTGACAGACGTCAGTGGCCGCCGGCGGCCCCCGGCCAGCAGACTGGAGCGGCAGCGACCCCTGAGGAGCGACCGATGCCCGAGCCCCACCTCCGTGCCGCCGACGCCGACCGGGCCGCGGTCGCCGAGATCCTGGGCCGGAACCTGTCCGCCGGGCGGCTGACCGTCGCGGAGTACGACGACCGCCTGGCCCGGGCCTGGGCCGCGAAGACCTACGGCGACCTGGCCCCGCTCACCGCCGACCTGCCCGACGAGTCCGGCGCCACCGAGGTGATCGCCCCCGGGGCAGGGCCGGCCGGCACCGGGGGTCCGGCGTCGGCGCACACCGGCGGCACCTTCCCCTGGTGCGGGAACGGGGGGCCGTTCGGGGGGCCGCACGCCTGGGCCGGCGGCTCCTCGGTGCGCGCCGCCTGGGGCAGTTGGGCGACCACCGCGCTGATCGTGCTGACCGTCTGGGCGATGAGCTCCTGGGGTTCGGGGGAGCTCCTCTACTTCTGGCCGGTCTGGGTGATCGGACCGTGGGGGCTGGTGCTCGCGTTCCAGACGATCGGCGCCGGGCACGGTCGCGGGTCCGGCGAGCACCACCGGCTCCCGCACGGCCACCGGGACTGACCCCGGCGTGTCCGGGTCAGCCGGCCCCGGCGCGGGTAGCGGGCGGGGACCGACCCCGGAACCGGAGGCCCCCCGTGCACACCATGACCGACCGTTTCGCCGACGCGCTGCACCGCCTGGACGCCGACCGGGACCCCGGCCCGCTCGTCGAGCTCGCCGGTGACAGCACCCAGCTGGTCAAGCTCGACGAGCACCACGAGACCCGGGGCCGGGAGGGCGCGCAGGCCTTCTGGACCGACTACCGCGACGTCTTCGGCGACATCGAGACGACGTTCACGCACACCGTGGTGGGCGAGTCGAGCGCGGCGCTGGAGTGGACCTCCACCGGCACGCTGCGCGACGGGAAGCCGTTCACCTACCGCGGGGTCACCGTGATCGAGGGGGACGAGGAGCAGCTGTCGGGCGTGCGCACCTACTACGACTCGGCGGCCTTCCTCCAGGGCCGCAGCGGCACCGCCTGACCCGGCGCCGGGCGCCCCGGTGACCGGGCGGTGGCCGGGGCGCCGTCGTCCGTGATCCGGATTCCGTCGTCCGGCCGGACGTGACCGGGCACGGCCGGCCGGCCCAGCTGGTGCCGGTCGACCCGGCTACCTCGACCAGCGTGGCCGGTTCCTGCAGGCGCAGTTCCCCCACGGGACCACGTTCGTCCTGCGGGCGCCCGGGGCGTTCACTCAGGAGCAGGTGCTCGGGTTCGCCGAGCAGGTGACGCACAACCCCTGAGCGATGACGCGCCCGGGGACGACGAAGGCCGCAGGACATGCGGCCGTTCTCGCCCGACCCGCTGACCAGCGCCGAGCTCAGGCCGGCAACAGCGTGGTGAACGTCGTGCCGCCGTCGGTGGACTGGAGCAAGCCGTGGTCGGTCACCACGAGGACGCGCGGGTCACCGTCGGCGGTGGTCGCCGCCACCGCCGACGGCGTCCCGTCCAGCTGCGCGCGGTGGGTCCAGGTGGCCGCGGCGTCGGTGCTGGTCCACACCGCCCCGTCCGGGGAGATGCCGACCGCGGCCGTGCCGTCGCCGGACCAGGTGACCACCTGCAGCAGCGGAGCGCCGTCCACCGGCGCCCACGTCGTGCCGGCGTCGGCCGAGCGCAGCAGCCCGGCGCCGGTGGTGGCCAGCACCTGCCCGTCCGGGGTGGCGGTGAGGGTGTGCGGCTCGGCCGGGATGACCAGCGTTTCCCAGGTGGTGCCGTCGCTGGTGCGGCGCAGCGTTCCGTCGTAGCCCAGCGCACCGCCGTTGGGGAGGGCGGCGAGGGCGTGGAAGTCCGACTCCCCGGCACGCGACAGCGGCGTCCAGGTCCTCCCGCCGTCGGTGCTCTCGATGAGCCCGACCGGGTTGGGCAGGTCGGTGTGCAGCCCGGGGTGACCCGAGGCCAGGTAGTGGTCGGGGCCGGCGACGGTGAACCCCATCAGGTCGATGACCGGGCCGACGGCTGCCGGTCGGCCGTCGTCGCCGAGGGTGATCAGCCCCTCGTGGGTGGCCACCAACAGCGCACCGTCACCGGGATCGACGGCGACGGCGTGCACGTGCGCGGCCGGCAGCGTGCCGAGGGTGTCGCCCGGCGCGGGCGCGGCGGAGTCATCAGTGGCTGCGCAGCCGGTGAGCAGGGTGAGCAGGACGCCGCCGGCGAGGGCGGCGCGAGCGATGCGGTTCGTGGGCATGGGGGAGCTCCAGGGTGGTGCGAGGGCGGACCGGGCCGGTGTGCGGCGGGGCGGGCCTGAACGACCGCCCCGCCGCGGCCGGGTCAGCCGCCGAGCTCGGTGAGCAGCCGCTGCATCTCGGCGATCTCGGCGTTCTGGCTGTCCCGGATGGACTGGGCCAGCGCGAGGGCTTCGGTGTCCCGGCCGTTCGCGGAGTGGTCGGACGCCATCTCCACCGCGCCCTGGTGGTGCACGATCATCTGCTCGAGGAACAGGCGGTCGAACTCCGGGCCGGTGGCGTCCATCAGGGCGTGCATGTCCTGCTCGGACATCATCCCGCCCTCACCGTGGTCCACGCCGCCCTCACCGTGGTCCATGCCGCCCGTGCCGTCGTCCATGTGACCGCCGTCGGCATCCCAGTCCTGCAGCCAACCGGTCAGCGTCTCGATCTCGGGATCCTGCGCGGCCCGGATGCGGGCGGCCAGGTCGAGCACGCGCGGGTCGGCGGCGCGCCCTTCGACCAGCTCGGCCATGGCGATCGCCTGCCGATGGTGGGGAACCATGCCCTGGGCGAAGGCCACGTCGGCGTCGTTGGACTCGGCCTGCTCGGCCGAGTAGCTGCTGTCGTTCATCATCGAGCCGTGCCCGCCGGCGGCGTCGGTGTCGTCGCCAGCGCAGCCGGCGAGGATGAGTGCGCCGGCGAGCAGGGCGGCCGTGAGGCCGGTCAGGCGTGCGGTGGTGCGGGTCATGGTGGATCTCTCCTGGAGCTGCCGAAGTGGGCCGGTGGACGTGCGCGTACACCGCCGCCGGGCCAGCACGGTCGCTGAGGGCGGGGCGGTGGAGGCGGTCGGCCTAGATCCGCAGCAGGCAGAGGGCGTGCAGGTCCGGCGGGCGCAGTGGTGCCAGGCCCGCGGAAGCGTGCATGCGCAGCCGCGCCCACGCCGCCGGTAGCAGCGTCAGCAGGCGGGGCAGCAGCAGGGCGAGCAGCACCGCCAGCCCGGCGGCGAGCACCGCCAGGCACAGCGCCCACAGGTGCCCGACCGCTCCGGCCGGCGCGCTGCCGTGGTCGGCGGCGAGCAGGCCGGCCACCGGGGTGGCGGCAACCATCGTGGCGGAGAGGTGGACACTGCCGTGCTCACCGTCGTGGACACTGCTGTGCGCCTGGGGGGCGAGGCTCACCGCGCCGGTGTGCAGGCCGCCCTCGAGCAGCCCGGTGGGGGCTGCGGCGACCGCGGCGGTGCCGTGACCGGCTGCGTGCTCGGTGCCGGCGGCGGTGCACTGCAGTCCGTGCATCGCGAAGACGGCGGCCAGCAGCAGCAGCGCCGTCCATCCTCGTGCCGCCATGCCCACCCCCTTTCTCGGCGAGGCTACGACGCCCGCAGTCGCCGGCCGCCGGGACAGGCTCATCAGCAGCGCACCGACCTCCATCGGCAGGACCAGAGCCTCGGTGGCGGCACCGCCACCGGCACTGTGCGGCGCGGCCTTCCGGCGGAGCGCGTCGGTGCCCGGGTGGGGGCCCGGATGGCGGCGACGCGGGCGGCGGTGCGGCGAGCGGTGTCCAGTCCAGCAGGCACGGACACACTGGTGCCGAGAGATCCGGCGCTGTCAGTCGCCCCGGAGGTCGGATGCCCGCCTGTGGATGCTGGCCGGTCTCCGCCGGCTGCGGACGGTGGCCGGTGTGGCCTGCCGTCCGCGGCGCGGGACTGGGTCCCGGCCTGATGGAGGGACTGGGGGATCCCCCAGTCCGTGGTGGGCAAGGGGGGAGTTGAACCCCCACGTCCTTTCGGACACACGGACCTGAACCGTGCGCGTCTGCCATTCCGCCACTTGCCCTGGCGAGGGAGAACACTAGCAGCCCGGCGGAGGCACCCGACGGCACCCCCTGGGAGACCGCTCGGTACCGGTTCTCCCGGCGCGGCGACCACCCCGCCGGCGGGACGCTGGTAGACAGGTGGCCTCCACTCCGGGCGGACGAGATCGTCCGGAGCGCCTGCGGCGTGCGACCGGTCCGGGAGGCTCCCCCCGGTTACGATCGACGCTCAGGGCAACGGGAGGTCGGCAGAGGGCGGAGGAGCGACTGTGGGCGTGCTGCAGCGCTTCGAGCGGCGGCTGGAGGGCATGGTCGGGCTGGCCTTCGCCCGGGTCTTCAAGGGCAAGGTGCACCCCGCCGAGATCGCCCACGCCCTGCAGCGCGAGGCCGACGAGCAGCGCTCCGTGATGGGTGGTGGCCGCGTCCTGGCCCCCAACGTCTTCACCGTGACCCTCGGGCCCTCCGACCACGACAACCTCGCCGAGTGGTCCGAGCAGCTGGCGGCCGAGCTGGCCGACATGGTCGCCGAGCACGTCGAGTCCGAGGGGTACCAGACCTTCGGTGACATCGAGGTGCACCTGGAGCGCGACGAGGCACTGCGCACCGGCGTCTTCGAGGTCTCCTCCCACGTGGGCGACCGCGGCGCCCCCCACCGCGCCGAGCCGGCACCGGGAGCTCCCCCCGGCCTGCCGCCGCTCCCCCCGCTGGCGGGTGTGCAGGGCGCTCCCGGCCCCGATGCGGGCGCCGTCGGCCTCGCGGGCCAGCGCACCTCCCACGTGCTCGTCGTCGACGGCCCGGGCACCAAGCACGTCCTCGAGCAGGGCAGCAACGTCCTCGGCCGGGGCACCGACGCCGACGTCCGGCTGCCCGACACCGGGGTGAGCCGCAAGCACGCCGACGTCCAGCTGGCCGGCAACCGGGTCGCCGTCGAGGACCTCGGCTCCACGAACGGCACGCTGGTCAACGGCCGCCGGGTCACCCGGCAGGAGCTCGCCGACGGCGACGTCATCCGCATCGGCCACTCCGTGCTGGTCTACCGGCAGGACGGCGCGTGACCGCGGTCCCGGGGGGGTCCGGTGCCCGCTGAGATCGTGCTGCAGGCCTTCCGCTTCGGGTTCCTGCTGCTGCTCTGGCTGTTCATCTTCGCCGCCTTCCGGGTGGTCCGCGCCGACCTGTTCGGTGGCCGCGCGGGCCGGGTCGCCTCGGTGCCCCCGCGCGCGCAGACCGGCCGCAAGCGCTCCCGCGGGCCCCGCCACCTGGTGGTCACCGCCGGCCCGCTGTCCGGCACCCGGATCACCCTCGGCGACCAGGCCATCCTCATCGGCCGCGCCGACGACTCCACCCTCGTGCTGACCGACGACTTCGCGTCCTCCCGGCACGCCCGGCTGACCAACCGCGGCGGCCAGTGGTACGTCGAGGACCTCGGGTCGACCAACGGCACCTACCTCGACCAGCAGCGGGTGCAGGGGCCGCTGCTGGTGTCCCCCGGCCAGCCGATCAGGATCGGGCAGACCGTGCTGGAGCTCCGCTCATGAGCCTCGTCCTGCGCTACGCCGCGCGTTCCGACCGCGGGCTGATCCGCGGCACCAACCAGGACTCGGTCTACGCCGGGCCCCGGTTGCTCGCCGTCGCCGACGGCATGGGCGGCCACGCCGCCGGTGACGTCGCCAGCAAGGTGGTGATCGCCGCGCTCGAGCACCTCGACGACGACACCCCTTCGGGCGACCTGCTGCAGGCCCTCCGGTCCGCGGTCTTCGACGGCAGCGAGCACCTGCGCGAGGTGATCCGGGAGTCCCCCCAGCTGGAGGGCATGGGCACCACGCTCACCGCGATCCTCTTCGCCGGCGCCCGGGTGGCGCTGTGCCACGTCGGCGACTCCCGCGCCTACCTGCTGCGCGACGGGCAGCTGCACCAGATCACCCACGACGACACGTTCGTGCAGTCGCTGATCGACGAAGGCCGGATCACCGAGGAGGAGGCGAACAGCCACCCGCAGCGCTCCCTGCTGCTGCGCGCCCTCAACGGCCAGGACGTCGAACCCGACCTCTCGATCCGCGACACCCGCGACGGCGACCGCTACCTGCTGTGCTCCGACGGCCTCTCCGGGGTGGTCAGCCAGGAGACCCTCGCCCAGGCGCTGACCGAGGCCGACCCGCAGGCGACGGCCGACCGGCTGATCGAGCTGGCGCTGCGCAGCGGCGGGCCGGACAACATCACCTGCATCGTCGCCGACGTCGTCGAGGACGACGGCCGTGGTGGGCTGATCGAGCCGGTCGTCGACGGCGCCGCCGGGGACAACGCCGGCCAGCGGGAGGTCGACCCGCGGTCGGCGGCCGGCCGGGCCGCCCTGGCGCACAACTCGCCGGGCCCGCCGGTGGCCGGCGCCACCGCCGGACCGTCCCCCGGCCGGGCCCGCCGCCCGCTGCGCACCGCGCTGATCGGCGGGACGGCGGTGGTGCTGCTGGTCGCCGCGGCGCTGGGGGGCTGGCTGTTCGTGATGAGCCACTGGTTCGTCGGCGTCGCCGCGGCCGACGACGGCGACGAGGTCGCCGTCTTCCGGGGCGTCGACGCCTCGATCGCCGGGCTCGACCTCTACCGGCTCGACCACACCACCGGCCTGGCCACCAGCGACCTGACCCAGGCCGCCCGCAACCGGGTGTCCGACGGGATCGCCGCGGACGACCTGGCCGACGCCGAGCGGATCCTCGCCAACCTGCGCGATCAACGCCTGCCCGTCTGCCGCACCATCCCGAGCACCGCCGCCGCCACCAGCTCCGCCCCCACCAGCTCGGCCCCCACCAGCTCCGCCCCCACCGCGACCCCCGCGCCCACCGTGCCTGCGCCCACCGAGCAGGCTCCCCCGGCCACCACCTCCCCCGCTGCCGACTCTCCCGCTGACACCCCCACGGCGAGCCCGACCGGCACGGCCGCGCGGCCCTCCAGCTCGGGCGAGCCGGGGGTGGACTGCCGGGAGGTCGACTGATGACCGGTCCCGGCACCGACCCGCGCGCCGTCGCCACCGGCGGCACACCCGTCCCCACCCGGCGGGGCACCGAGCTCGCACTGCTCGGCTTCGCGGTGCTCATCACCCTCGCCGCCCAGTGCATCGTCGACCTGACCGTCACCGGGTCCCTGAGCCCCGAGCTCGCCACCTTCGGCACCTGGTTCACCGCGCTGTGGGCGGTGGCGCACGTCGTCGTGCGCCGCTTCGCCCCCTACGCGGACCCGCTGCTGCTGCCCTGCGTCGCGGTGCTGGTGGGGCTCGGCCTGGTGATGATCCACCGGCTGGACATCGCCGGCGAGCAGGTCGGCGCCTCCGCCACCCGCGAGGACGCCCCGGTCCAGCTGCTGTGGGCGACCGTCGGGCTGGTGCTCTTCGTCGCCGTGCTGGTCGTCGTCCGCGACCACCGGGTGCTCGCCCGGTTCGCCTACACGCTGGCCCTGGTCGGTCTGGTGCTGCTGGCCATCCCCGGGGTGCTCCCGTCATCGATCTCGGAGGTCTACGGCGCGAAGCTGTGGATCCGGGTGGCCGGCTTCTCCATCCAGCCCGGCGAGTTCGCCAAGATCTGCCTGGTCGTCTTCTTCGCCGCCTACCTGGTCGACAAGCGCGACGTGCTGGCGCTGGCCAGCCGCAAGGTGGCCGGCCTCGAGCTCCCCCGCGGCCGGGACCTGGGCCCGGTGCTGCTCGCGTGGGCCGCCTCGATCCTGGTGCTGGTCTTCGAGCGCGACCTGGGCAGCTCGCTGCTGCTGTTCGGCATCTTCGTGGTGATGCTCTACGTCGCCACCGAGCGCGCCAGCTGGCTGGTCATCGGCCTGCTGCTGTTCGCCGGCGGAGCGTTCGTCGCCTACCAGCTGTTCGGCCACGTCCGGGTGCGCGTGGACACCTGGCTGAACCCCTTCGGGCACATCGACGAGGGCGGCTACCAGGTCGTGCAGTCGCTCTTCGGGCTCGGCACCGGCGGCATGTTCGGCGCCGGCCTCGGCGGCGGACGCCCCGACCAGGTACCGGTCGCCAAGAGCGACTTCATCGCCGCGGCGATCGGTGAGGAACTGGGCCTGTTCGGCCTGGTCGCCGTCATCGTGCTCTACCTGGTGTTCGTCGAGCGGGGCCTGCGCACGTCGCTGATCGTGCGCGACGGCTTCGGCAAGATGCTGTCCGCCGGGCTGGCCTTCGCCATCGCCTGGCAGGTGTTCGTGGTGCTCGGTGGCGTCACCGGCCTGCTGCCCCTGACCGGCATCACCACGCCGTTCCTCGCCTACGGCGGCTCCTCGCTGGTGGCCAACTTCGGCCTGGTCGCGCTGCTGGTGCGGATCAGCGACGCCGCCCGCCGCCCCGCCACCCCGCCGCCGGCCCCCCCGCAGAAGCTCACCGACGCCCCCACGGAGGTGGTCCGGCCATGACCGCGACCCACCACCGCACCGATCACCAGCAGCGTGACGCCCCCACCGAGGTCGTCCGCCCGTGAACGCACCCCTGCGCAAGGTGGCCATCAGTGTGCTGGTGCTGTTCACCCTGCTCATCGTCAACGTCAACGTCATCCAGGTGATCCGCGCCGACTCCCTGCGGGGGCACGAGCGCAACACCCGCACCCTGGTCGAGGAGTACGACCAGGAGCGCGGTTCGATCGTCGTCGCCGGCAACGAGGTCGCCACCTCCGTGCCCAGCGAGGGCAGCCGGCTCGGTTACCTGAGGCAGTACCCGCAGGGGCCGGCGTACGCCCCGGTCACCGGCTACTACTCGCTCATCTACGGCCGCACCGGCATCGAGGACGAGGCGAACGACGTCCTCGCCGGCACCGACGCGCGCCTGGCCTTCCGACGGCTCACTGACATCCTCACCGGCCGCGACCCGGCCGGCGGCAACGTGGAGCTCACCATCGATCCGGCCGTGCAGCAGGCGGCGATGGACGGGCTGGCCGGGCTCGACGGGCTGGCCGGCGCCGTCGTCGCCCTGGACCCCTCGACCGGCGCCGTCCTCGGCCTGGCCAGCACGCCCACCTACGACCCCAACCAGCTGTCCTCGCACGACCCGGCCGCGATCCGCGCGTACCGGGAGTCGCTCACCGACGACCAGCTCACCAACTTCGCGATCGAGGAGCGCTTCCCGGCGGGCTCGATCTTCAAGGTGATCGTCTCCGCCGCCGCCCTCGCCACCGGTGACTACACCCCGGAGACGGTCATCGCGGCCCCCCGGGACTACATCCTGCCCGGCACGAGCCAGCCGCTGCGGAACTTCGGCAACGAGGCCTGCAGCCCGAACGACGAGCAGACGCTGATCGACGCGCTCACCATCTCCTGCAACACCGCCTTCGCCCAGCTGGGCATCGACCTGGGTGAGGACGCCATCCGTGACGCGGCCGAGGCCTTCGGCATCGACGAGGAGGACTTCGACATCCCGCTCACGGTCGTCGGCAGCCAGATCGGCGACATCGAGAGCGACGCTGCCCTCGGGCAGACCTCGATCGGCCAGCGGGACGTGGCGCTCACCCCGATGCAGGCGGCGATGATCGCGGCCGCCGTCGCCAACGACGGCACGCTGATGAAGCCCTACCTGGTCGACTCGGTCACCGCGCCCGACCTCAGCGTCATCGACCAGACCTCGCCGGAGGAGATGTCCGAGGCGGTGTCGCCGGAGATCGCCGAGCAGCTCACCGAGATGATGACCAGCGTCGTGGACGACGGCACCGGTCGCCGGGCCCGGATCAGCGGCGTGCAGGTCGCCGGCAAGACCGGTACGGCGCAGGACGGCGAGCGACCCGAGCACAACTGGTTCATCGGCTTCGCCCCCGCCGACGACCCGCAGATCGCCGTCGCCGTCTTCGTCCGCAACAGCGGCGGTACCGGCGGCGACACCTCCGCGCCCATCGCCCGGCAGGTCATCGAGGCCCGGCTGGGGGCCGGCGGCTGATGGCCGTGCGCGTGGGCACCGTGCTGGCCGGCCGCTACGAGATCACCGCCCCGATCGCCACCGGCGGGATGGGCGAGGTGTGGCAGGCCAAGGACCTCACCCTGGGCCGCACGGTCGCGGTGAAGATCCTCAAGAGCGAGTACACCGGCGACTCGAACTTCCTCATCCGCTTCCGCAACGAGGCCCGGCACACCGCCGCCCTGTCCCACCCCAACATCGCCTCCGTCTACGACTACGGGGAGACGGTGGACCCGTCGGACGGGAGCGAGGGCGGGCAGCGCCTGGCGTACCTGGTCATGGAGTTCGTCGAGGGCAAGCCGCTGGTGACGATCCTGGCCGAGCGCGGCCGGCTGACCCCCCAGCAGACCCTCGACGTCCTCGGCCAGGCCGGCGAGGGGCTGTCGTCGGCGCACGCTGCCGGCATGGTGCACCGCGACATCAAGCCCGGGAACCTGCTGGTGCGACCCGACGGCGTGGTGAAGCTGACCGACTTCGGCATCGCCTACGCCCGGGACGCCGCACCGCTCACCCGCACCGGCATGGTCGTGGGCACCGCGCAGTACCTCTCCCCGGAGCAGGCCCAGGGGCACGTCGTCACCGCCGCCTCCGACGTCTACTCCCTGGGTGTGCTGGGCTACGAGTGCGTCGCCGGGGTGCGTCCCTTCGACGGGGAGTCCCAGGTCGCCATCGCGCTGGCCCAGATCAACCGGCCGCCCCCGCCGATGCCCGCCGACGTGCCACGGCCGGTGCGGGCACTGATCGAGCGCGCCCTGGCCAAGGACCCCGCCGCCCGCTTCCCCGACGGCGGCGCCTTCGCCGCCGTCGTCCGGCAGGTGGCCGCCGGCGGTGAGGTTTCCCCGAGCACCAGCACGACGACCGTCCTGGACCAGGACGGCATCTCCACCCGGATGATCCCGGCCACCGACCCGGGGGGCAGCCGCGGCCCGGCGACCGCCCCCCGGACGATGCCCCCGCTCGCCGCCGGCGCGGTCGACGAGGACGGGTGGTCCGGCAGCGGCTGGGACGCCGACGAGCCGGACCCCGCGGACCGGCGTCGCAGGCTGCTCATGGTCATCGGCGCGGTCGTCCTCGTGCTCGCCGTGGCCGGTGGGGCGTTCGCCCTGCTCACCAGCGGTGGCGGTGGCGAGACCACCGCGGGCCGCGACACCCCGTCCGTCACCGAGACCGCGCCGGCCAGCACCAACGCCACCGGCGGCATCGACTTCGACATCACCTACTACGTCGGGGACCCGGTCGAGGAGGTGACCGAGCGGCTGACCGCCCTCGACCTGGTGGTGCGCCGGGAAGACGCCACGGAGGCGCAGCTGGAGCAGGTCGGGCGCGAGCTGGGCGCCGGCACGGTCGTCACCGCCGACCCGCGCCGCGGGCCGCTGGACCGGGGTCAGGAGGTGGTGCTCTACGTCACAGCCGAGGACTACGACCCGGACGCGGAGGAGGAGACCGCGGCCCCCACTCCGTCCACGGGACCGAACCCGCCGTCCCCCACCCGTGGCCAGGGCGGCACCCGTACCGCGGCACCGCCGCCCCCGGGCCAGGACGACGACAGCCCGTCGACCGTCGTCACCACCATGACCGTGACGTCCGAGCCCACCGGTGGCACCGCCACGTCGACGACTGCGGCGACGTCCACCACCACGGAGACGGCGACATCTACGGCGACGACCACCGCGGCGGAGACGAGTGCGCCCGTGCAGGACGGCCTACGAGGCAACGAGGACACCCCGTGACCCTCGTGTCACGCACTGCTCGCGTCGCGCCGGTGCGCCCCCCGTCAGCGATTAGGCTCCGCGACGGCGTGGCGCAGACCCGATCGTCGGCGCCTGTCCACCGCACGCCCCGAGAGGAACCCCGATGACCAGCCCCCAGGTGCTCGGTGAGCGCTACGAGATCGGCGGGGTGCTCGGCCGCGGCGGCATGGCGGAGGTGCACCGCGGTCGTGACCTCCGGCTCGGCCGTGAGGTCGCCGTCAAGGTCCTGCGCCAGGACCTCGCCCGCGACCCCTCCTCCCAGGTCCGCTTCCGCCGTGAAGCGCAGGCCGCGGCCTCGCTGAACCACCCGGCGATCGTCGCCGTCTACGACACCGGTGAGGACCGCACCGCCACCGGTGCCACGCCCTACATCGTCATGGAGTACGTCGAGGGCGAGACGCTGCGCGACGTGGTCCGGCACGAGCGCCGGCTGTCGCCGGAGCGGGCGATGTCGCTGACCGCCGACATCTGCGCGGCGCTGGACTTCAGCCACCGGAACGGCATCGTGCACCGGGACGTCAAGCCCGGCAACGTCATGATCACGCCGCAGGGCACGGTCAAGGTGATGGACTTCGGCATCGCCCGGGCGGTGTCGGACTCGGCCGCGACCATGACCTCCACGGCCGCGGTCATCGGCACGGCGCAGTACCTCTCCCCCGAGCAGGCCCGCGGCGAGGGCGTCGACGCGCGCTCCGACGTCTACTCCGCCGGCTGCCTGCTCTACGAGCTGGTCACCGGGAGCCCGCCGTTCACCGGCGACTCCCCGGTGGCGGTCGCCTACCAGCACGTGCGCGAGGACCCGCGGACGCCGTCGTCGATCAACCCGGAGATCCCGCCGGAGCTCGACGCCATCCTGCTCAAGGCGATGAGCAAGAATCCGGCCAACCGGTACCAGTCCGCCGCCGAGATGCGGGCGGACCTGCTGCGCGCCGTCGCCGGCCAGCGCGTCGAGGCGACGCCGGTGATGAGCGACGCCGAGAAGACGACGATCATGAACGGCGCGGCCGTCGGCCCGCAGGGCTACGACGACCGGGACTGGGACGCCGAGAACGACGAGGCGGCCCGCAAGCGGAAGCGGAACCGGGTCATCGCCGCCGTCGTGGGGGCGCTGGTGCTCATCGCCGCCGTCGTCGGGGTCCTCATCGCGCTCAACGGCGACGACGAGCCGACCGAGCCGGTGGTCGAGATGGCCACCGTCCCGACGCTGGTCGACCTCACCCGCCAGGAGGCGCTGGCCGACATCGTGGCGGCCGACCTGACCGAGGGGACCATCACCACCGAACCGAGCACCGAGGAGCAGCGCGACCGGGTCCTGCGCTCCGACCCGGCCGCCGGCGAGGAGGTCGAGCCCGGCACCCCCGTCGCGCTGGTCATCGGCGCCGGCCCGGAGGCGGTGACCGTGCCCGAGGTGATCGGGCTGACCGAGTCCGGTGCGCGCAACAGTCTGACCACCGCCGGGTTCACCGGGATCGTCAACGCCAGCCAGGTGGACTCCCTCGAGCCGGCGGGCCGCGTGGTGTCCATCTCGCCGGGTGAGGGCACCCAGGCGCCTCCGGACCAGACGTTCACCCTCGGCATCTCCACCGGCAGCGTCGAGCTGCCCGACGTCTCCGGGCAGACCGAGCAGGCAGCCCGACAGGCTCTGCTCGACGCCGGGATCCCGGCCGGGAACATCACCGCGCAGAACGTGGAGCGCGGCGACGTCGCACCGGGCACCGTGGTCGGCACCGAGCCGGGCGCGCGGACCCAGGTCACCGCGAGCGACACGATCACCCTGCTGCTCGCCGTCCCCGAGCCGACCGACCCCGAACCCACCGCGACCCCCACCGAGACGGCGACCGAGACGCCGGCCGAGACGGCGACCGAGACGGCCCCGCCCCCGGGCGGCTGAGCAACCGGACACCGACGACGAGGGCCCCTCCCCGGGAACACCGGGAAGGGGCCCTCGTCGTCGAGCGGGGCGCTGCGGAGGTCAGACGGTGGCCGTCGTCAGCCGGTGGACGGTCGCGGCGGCCGAGGCGACGACGTCGGGGTCGGGCGCGAGCCCGCACCGGGTGAGCCAGTTGGCCAGCAGCTGGTGCCCGCCCTCGGTCAGCACCGACTCGGGGTGGAACTGCACCCCCTCGATCGGCAGCTCCCGGTGCCGCAACGCCATCACGATCCCCGACGGCGTCCGCCCGGTGACCTCCAGCTCGGCCGGCACGCTGCCGGCCTCCACGGCCAGCGAGTGGTACCTGGTCGCGGTGAACGGCGAGGGGAGCCCGGCGAGCACACCCACCCCGTCGTGGACCACCTCGCTGGTCTTGCCGTGCAGCAGCTCCGGCGCCCGGCCCACCACACCGCCGAAGGCCTCGGCGATCGCCTGGTGCCCCAGGCACACGCCCAGCACGGGCAGGTCGGCCTCGGCGGCGGCCCGCACCATCGGCACGGTCACCCCGGCGTCCACCGGCGTGCCCGGCCCCGGCGAGAGCAGCACCCCGGCGACGTCCAGGTCGCCGAGCTCGGCGATCGTCACCGCGTCGTTGCGCCGCACGATGCTGGGCACGCCCAGCTGCCCCAGGTACTGGACCAGGTTGTAGACGAAGCTGTCGAAGTTGTCGACGACCAGCACCGGCCGCCGCACCACGGGGGCGGAGGCGGTCACAGCTCCACCGTCACGTCGGCGGGAAGCACGTCGGCGAGAGGCACGTCGGCGAGAGGCAAGGCAGGCTCGATCCACGGGGAGACGGCGAACAGGAGCAGCGCGACCACCGGGACCAGCACCGGCGAGACGGCCGCTCGCCGGCGGTGCCCCCCGGGGAGGTGCCGCCGGATCCAGGTGTACACGTCCGGTCTGCCTCCCGTCACCTGCGGGTCACCCGGCGGGGGATCAGCCGGCGTCGACCTCCGCGTAGCGCACGTCCAGCGGACCCTCGTAGGCCGGCAGCGACACCTGCCGCTCGTCGGACACCCGGTAGGTGAGGCCGTACGCCTCGGCGGCCTGGCGCAGCACCGTCACCTCGCGCGAGGCCGCCAGCTCGCTGCGCATCTCCTCGGAGTTCCCGACCGCGGTGATGACGAACGGCGGGGAGTAGGTGCGGCCCTGCAGCAGAAGGGTGTTGCCGACGCAGCGGACGGCGCTGGTGGCGATCAGCCGCTGGCCCATGATGGCCACCCCGTCGGCGCCGGCGGCCCACAGCGCGTTCACCACGCCCTGCACGTCGGACTGGTGGATGACGAGGTCATCCGGTGTGGCACCGCTGGGCAGTCCACCGCCGACCGGGCGCGGGGCGTCGTCCAGCACGATCTGCACCCCGGACCCGCGCACGGGGGTGAGCCCCGCGGCGGCCAGGGCGCGCTCGGACCCGGCCTGCACGGCCGCGACCTCCACGTCACGGGTGGCCGCCTGGTCGGTGAGCGCCTGGACCCGGCTCTGCAGCCGGACCAGCTCCTCCTGTTGACGGGCGGCGACGGCGTCCCGCTGGCGGATGAGCTCGGACAGCTCGGTGATCTCCCCGGCGCGCAGGTCGGTGCCGCGGGCGGTCTGCCCGGAGGTGGCGAACAGCAGCCCGGCCGCCAGGGCGACGACGGGCACCAGCGCCGTCCAGACCGAGGGGCGGGACCACCGGGCCACCGGTACCTCCTGGGGGTCGGTCCGGGTAGCCGGACAGGGGACGCGGCCCGTCTCGGGCACGGCCGGTTCTCCCAGGAGCTTAGGCTGGGAGGAAGTCACGCCGGGGCGACAGTGCCCCGGCCCGGGAGGGAGTCCGCTCAGGTGCCGAAGTCCAAGGTGCGCAAGAAGTCGGTCTACACGCCGCCCGAGGGTGTGCTCCCGTCCTCGGCGGCACGGGCACGGGCGGCCGAGCCCAGTCCCCGCTGGTACGCGCCGGTGATGATCGGGCTGATGCTGCTCGGCCTGCTGTGGATCGTCGTCTACTACGTCGCCGGCCAGGACCTGGGCTTCATGGTCTCCCTGGGCGCCTGGAACTTCGCGATCGGGTTCGGCGCCATGGTGGCCGGCCTGATCATGTCGATGCGCTGGCGCTGACCGGCCGCTCGCGCCACGGAGGCCCTCGTCCCCCTGGGGACGGGGGTCTCCGTCGTTCCCAGGGCCGGTGACGCCCGCGGTGACCGCCGGGCAGGGTCGACTTGACGCCTCCGCGCAGGTCAGCGGCGTGAGCGGGACACCACGCAGCGTCCGACTGTGCACAGCGGTCCGCTCCGTCCACAGGTGGCGCGGGCGGATGTCCACCGGGTTGTTCACCACATGTGGAGTCGCGAGGAGCCCGTCCGGGACGCTGACCTGCGCGTACGTGGGGCGTGTGACTCGTGGGGCAGAAACGGCAGCGGGGTAACTACACCCGTGGAACTCCGTCCCCAGCTGTGTACACACCTGTGGAACTCCGGAGGCAAACATCGGCTCCGTGGGAGACGGGCAAGCCCTTACTACCCGACCGCTCGAGACGCAAACCAGGAGCGTGACGGGCCGTTCCCGGGCGTGTTGTCGACTTCCCAGCCCTGTGGACGAACGAGGGACCCACCGCACCCGTCCCGCAGGGGACTGCGGTCGTGCCGGACGCTGTGGACCGCGAGCGGTCAGTCGGTCACGAGCTCCAGGAGGGTCGCGTTGGCCAGGCCGCCGCCCTCGCACATCGTCTGCAGCCCGTAGCGGGTGCCGGTGGACCGCATGGCGTGCACCAGCGTCGTCATGATCCGCGCGCCGGAGGCACCGAGCGGGTGACCGAGGGCGATCGCCCCGCCGTGGACGTTCACCCGCGCCGGATCGGCGCCGGTCTCGGACAGCCAGGCCAGCGGTACGGAGGCGAACGCCTCGCTCACCTCGAACAGCCCGATCTCCGCCAGCTCGACCCCGGCGCGGTCCAGCAGCTTGCGCGTGGCGGGGATCGGGGCGGTCAGCATGATCACCGGGTCGTCGCCGGCCACGACCGTGGTGTGCACCCGGACGATCGGCGTCAGCCCCAGCGCGGCGGCGCGGTCGGAGGTGGTGACCAGCAGGGCCGCGGCGCCGTCGGAGATCTGGCTGGCGTTGCCCGCGCTGACCACCCCGTCGGCCTGGAACGGCGTGGGCAGCGCGGCCATCCGCGCCAGCGTGCCGCCGCTGCGGATGCCCTCGTCGGCGGCGACCAGCGCGCCCTCGGGGGTGGTGACGGCGACCAGCTCCTCGTCGAACGCGCCGTCGGCCTGCGCCTTGCCGGCCCGCTCGTGCGAGCGCAGGGCGTACTCGTCCAGCTGGGTGCGGCTGAGCCCCCACCGGGCGGCGATCATCTCCGCGCCCACGCCCTGGTGCGGGGCCACGCCGCCGTACCGGGACAGGAACGCCGGACCCAGCGGGCTGCCGGCGGTGCCGTCACCGGCCGAGGAGCCCATCGGCACCCGGCTCATCGACTCCACACCACCGGCGACCACCAGGTCGGCCTGCCCGCTGATCACCGTCGCGGCGGCGAAGGCGACGGCCTGCTGCGAGGAGCCGCACTGCCGGTCGACGGTGGTGCCGGGCACCGACTCCGGCCAGCCGGCGGCGAGCGCGGCGAGCCGGCCGACGTTGGCGGTCTGCTCCCCGACCTGGGTGACGCAGCCCCAGATCACGTCGTCGACCTCCGCCGGGTCGATCCCGGTGCGCGCGGCGAGCGCGGCGAGCACGGTCGCCGACAGGTCGACGGCGTGGACGCCGGCGAGCCCTCCCCGGCGCCGGCCCACCGGCGTGCGGACCGCGGCGCAGATGACGGCGTCACGCATGGCTCCTCCTCGTGTCGACGCTGACCCGGCCGGAAGCGAACCCGGTGGAGTGATGCAGGTCTCCCGGACGGAGTAGACCACGGACGCCTGACAAGCTGGTCGGGTGCAGTGGTCCCCACGGGTCGGCGAGACGGTCGCCCTGGCCGCCGTCGGACTGGCCCTGGCGGCGGGCGCCGCGTTCTCCGACCCGGCGGGCAGGCTGCTGCTCGGCGCGGCGGCTCTCCTGCTCGGCGGGATCGCCGTCCGCGACGCCCTCCTGCGCCCGCGCCTGCGCAGCGGCCCGGAGGGCGTCACGGTCCGGAGGATGACCGGGGCCACGACGATCGCCCGGCCGGCGCTGCGGGTTCGGCTGCGCGAGCAGCGTCGCTGGGGGATCCGTGGACGCACCCTCGAGCTGGAGGACGGCCGCGATGACGCGGTCCTGGTGGTGCTGGGCCGCCGCGATCTCGGTGCCGACCCGGCCGTGGTGGCCGAGGCGCTGCTCACCCCGGGTGCGTCGCGCTAGCGCAGCCCGCCGAACACCAGCACCAGCAGGACGACGACGACCGCCGCCACCCCGGCGACCTGGAGGGCCCGGTGGCGCCGTGCACCCACGAGGACGGCGGCGGTGACCGCGCCGGCGACCAGCCCGCCCAGGTGGCCCAGCAGCGACACCCCGGGCAGGAAGCTGATGAACAGGTTGATCGCCAGCAGGGTGAGCAGACCCCGCAGGTCCTGCTTCTGGCGCAGCAGCACGACGCCCAGCGCGCCGAGCAGGCCGTAGATGGCGGCCGAGGCGCCGACCACCCCGCCGTAGTACGACCCGAACACCTGCAGCGCCGCGGAGCCCCCCAGCGCGGAGACCAGGTAGACGGTGAGGAAGCGCCAGCGGCCCAGCTGCCGCTCCAGCTCGGAGCCGAACAGCAGCAGCGCGAGCATGTTCAGGGCCAGGTGCACCGGGCCCACGTGGGTGAACGCGCTGGTGACCACCCGCCACCACTCACCGGCGTCGACCGCGTAGGGGCTCGTCGCGAAGTCGTTCTGCAGCGGGGAGGAGAAGCTGGTGAACGGGTTGACGTCCACGGTGGCCGCGGAGACCGCCGTCGCGAGGGCGACGGCGACGTTCAGCGCGATCAGCGTGAGGGTGACCACGCCCCAGCGGCGGCCGGCCAGCCGCACCCCGGTGGTCCGGCGCGGGCGCCGGACCTCGGCCGCGCCGACGCGGACGTCGTCGGGGCACTGGAACCCGACCGACGCGGGGATCATGCACTCCGGGCAGATCGGCCGGCCGCAGCGGGTGCAGCGCACCCCGGTGGGCCGGTCCGGGTGCCGGTAGCAGGTCGCGGGCGGGGGCACCGGCTGCGGGTCGGCCCCGCCGGTGCCCCCGGTCCCGTCAGGGGTGGTCAGCTGCGCTGCACCTCGACCGACTCGATCACCACGTCGTCGACAGGGCGGTCGTTGCGGCCGGTGCGCACGGCGGCGATCCGGTCGACGACCTCGCGGCCGGCCTGGTCGGCCACCTCGCCGAAGATGGTGTGCTTGCGGTTGAGGTGCGGCGTCGGGCCCACGGTGATGAAGAACTGCGAGCCGTTGGTGCCCGGGCCGGCGTTCGCCATCGCCAGCAGGTAGGGGCGGTCGAACGACAGCTCCGGGTGGAACTCGTCGCCGAACTGGTAGCCCGGGCCACCGAAGCCCTGGCCCAGGGGGTCACCGCCCTGGATCATGAAGCCGCTGATGACACGGTGGAAGATCGTGCCGTCGTACAGCTTGTCGGTGGTCTTCTCGCGGGTGGCCGGGTGCGTCCACTCGCGGGCGCCCTCGGCCAGGTCGGCGAAGTTCGCGACCGTCTTGGGGGCGTGGTCGGGGAACAGGTCGACGGTGATGTCGCCGTGGTTGGTGTGCAGGACGGCGCGCCGTGCGGCGGGGGTCTGTTCGGTCACGGCACCACTCTCCCACTGCGGTCCGCCGGTTCGCCGGGGCACCCGCGTGCACGGGCCCGCGCCGTCGACGGCTGGAGTGGAGACGAGGGGAATCGAACCCCTAACCCCCGCCTTGCAAAGGCGGTGCTCTGCCAATTGAGCTACGTCCCCGGGACACGGCCGGAGCCGTGCGGTGGATCAGGAGGAGCGGGGGGTGCTGACCGAGCCCGGTCCGCGGGTGGCCTCGGACCACAGATCGGCCTCACCCTTGCCGGCCGAACGCTTGCGGACGGCGACGACGGCACTGGCAGCGATCGCTGCGACCGCCAGCTTCTTCAGCACCCGGTGACCTCCTCGAACGGTGTGGTCACCGCGACCCGGCGACCGCTGTCGGTGACCGGGCCCGGCCGGCTCGTACGAGCCGGCCGGATCCTGGTGCACGGGTGGGCCTGGGAGGACTTGAACCTCCGGCCTCATCCTTATCAGGGATGCGCTCTAACCGCCTGAGCTACAGGCCCGTGGACCGGGGAAGACACTACCTCACCGGAGGTCGGCTCCCGGTGAGGGGGTCTTCGTTCAGTCGCGTTCGGCGAGGGTGACCTCGAGGCCACCGACGAGGTCCGAGCAGAGGTTGTAGACGAACGCCGCGACGGTGCACAGCGCCGTGAGGAGCACGATGTTGATCGCGCCGATCACCGCGGCGCCGCCGAAGACGACCCCCGCGGTGATGACGTCGCCGCCGCCCTCGTCGGAGGTGCGCAGCTGGCTGAAGACGTCGTTGAGGGTGTCGAACACGTCCAGACCCCCGAGCACCCCGTACAGGATGCCGACCGCGACCATCCAGACGAAGAAGAGCGCGATGGAGACGACCAGCGAGATCTTCAGCGCCGACCAGGTGTCGATGTGCCGCAGCTGCAGCCGCGCCCGCCGGGGGCCGCGGCTCTTGCCGGTGGCCCGCGCCGTCCCGGCGGCACCGCCGGGGCCACCGTCGGTGGGGGCGCCGGCGGGACGGGCGGCCCGCGGTGGTGCGGCACCGGTCGGGGGCAGCGTGACCGCCTGGGTGGCGTCGACCGGCGGGGGGTCGGTCGGGGTGGCGGTGCGGCCGGCGGCAGGGCGCGCGGTCTCGGCCCGGGCACTGCCGGCGCGACCGCTGCCCGCGCCGGTGGCCCCCCGGCGAGCGGAGTCGTCGAAGCCGGGCCGGTCGTCCCCGGCTCCGCTCGCACCGGCCGCCGCGGTGGCCCCGTCGCCGACTGCCTCGGAGCCGGCCTCGGGCGGCGTCCCCGCGTCCGTCGCGCCGGTCTCCTCACGGGAGTCGGCACGCACCGAACTGCGGGTCCGGTCGCTCATCCCAGTCTCCTGTCCACCAGCGGCAGTCACCGCGCCGAGGCACCTTCCGGTGGGTGGCATCCACTGGTGCGCCCACCGGTCGCTACCGGTTCGTCATGCAGCCCGGGGAGGGACGTCGTCGTCCGTCCCCGGGCCGGCATCCGTTCCAGCCTAGGCTTCGGGCTCGTCGTTGTCCGTCGTACGCGCGATAGCCACGATCGAGACATCTTCGGGCAAGTTCATGAGCTTGACGCCCATCGTCGCCCGGTCCCGGGTGTGCCGCACGCCGTTGACCGGCGTCCGGATCACGCCACCACCGGAGGTGATGGCGTAGAGCTCGTCGCCGAGCACCACCGCGAGCGCCCCGACCAGCGGGCCCTTGCGGGCCTTCGGGTCGGCGGTGAGCACGCCCTTGCCGCCGCGCCCCTGCTCCGGGTAGTGCTCGATCCCGGTGCGCTTGGCGTAGCCGCCCTCGGTGGCGACCAGCACGTCGACGCCCTCCTGGACGACGATCATCGACAGCAGCGTGTCGTCGTCGGCCAGCGAGATGCCCCGCACGCCCTCGGTCGCCCGCCCCATCGGCCGCAGCTGGGCGTCGTCGGCCTTGAAGCAGATCGACATCGCCTTGCGGGTGACCAGGAGCAGGTTCTGCTCCGGGTTGATCAGCGCGGCGCCCACCAGCTCGTCGCCCTCGCGCAGGTTGATCGCGATGACGCCGCCGCTGCGGGGGGAGTCGAAGTCGGTGAGCCGGGTCTTCTTCACCTGCCCCTTGGCGGTGGCCAGGACCAGGTAGGGGGCGACGGTGTAGTCCTTGATCTGGATGACCTGGGCGATCTTCTCGTCCGGCTGGAACGCCAGGATGTTCGCCACGTGCGCACCGCGGGCGGTGCGCGCCGCCTCGGGCAGCTCGTAGGCCTTCGCCCGGTAGACGCGGCCCTTGTTCGTGAAGAACAGGATCCAGTCGTGGGTGGAGCCCACGAAGAACTGCTGCACCAGGTCGTCCTGCTTGAGCTGCGCGCCCATCACGCCCTTGCCGCCGCGGCGCTGGGAGCGGTAGAGGTCGGCCTTGGTGCGCTTGGCGTAGCCGGTGCGGGTGATCGTGACGACCACCTGCTCCTCGGCGATGAGGTCCTCCATCGAGACGTCACCGTCGTTGGCCACGAACTGGGTGCGCCGGTCGTCGCCGTACTTGTCGACGATCTCGCGGAGCTCGTCGCGGACGATCTGCCGTTGCCGCTCGGGCGAGTCGAGGATCGCCTGCAGGTCGGCGATGCGGGCCTCGATCTCGGCCAGCTCGTCGAGGATCCGCTGCCGCTCCAGTGCGGCGAGCCGGCGGAGCTGCAGGTCCAGGATCGCGACGGCCTGGATCTCGTCGACGTCCAGCAGCTCCATCAGGCCGGTGCGGGCGGCCTCGGCGGACTCGCTGCGGCGGATCAGCGCGATCACCGCGTCGAGCTGGTCGAGGGCCTTGGCGTACCCGCGCAGGATGTGCGCGCGCTCCTCGGCCTTGCGCAGCCGGTAGCGCGTGCGCCGGACGATGACCTCGATCTGGTGGGTCACCCAGTGCTTGACCAGCTCGTCCAGCCGCAGCGTGCGGGGCACGCCGTCGACGATGGAGAGCATGTTGCAGCCGAAGGTGGTCTGCAGCTGGGTGTGCTTGTAGAGGTTGTTCAGCACCACCTTGGCGACCGCGTCGCGGCGCAGCGTGATGACCAGCCGGCGACCGACCCGGTCGCTGGACTCGTCGGCGATCTCGCTGATGCCCTGGAGCCGGCCCTCCTTGACCGCCTCGGCAATCGACTCGGCCAGGTTGTCCGGGTTGACCTGGTAGGGCAGCTCGGTGACGACGAGCTGCACCCGGCCCCGGCTGTCCTCCTCCACGGTGACGACGGCGCGCATGCGCACCGACCCGCGGCCGGTGCGGTAGGCGTCCTCGATCCCCTCACGGCCGACGATCAGGCCGTGGGTCGGGAAGTCCGGGCCCTTGATCCGCTCCATGCAGGCGGTGAGCATCTCCTCGGCCTCGGCGTCGGGGTGGTCGAGCACCCAGTACGCCGCCTCGGCGACCTCGCGCAGGTTGTGCGGCGGCATGTTGGTCGCCATGCCGACCGCGATCCCGGCCGAGCCGTTGATGAGCAGGTTGGGCACCCGGGAGGGGAGCACCTCCGGCTCCTGCGTGCGGCCGTCGTAGTTGGCCTGGAAGTCGACGGTCTCCTCGTCGATCCCCGACAGCATCTCCATGGCCAGCGGGGTCAGCCGGCACTCGGTGTAGCGCATCGCGGCCGGCGGGTCGTTGCCCGGCGAGCCGAAGTTCCCCTGGCCGTCGATCAGCGGGTAGCGCATCGACCAGGGCTGGGCCAGCCGCACCAGGGCGTCGTAGATCGCCGAGTCGCCGTGGGGGTGGTAGTTGCCCATGACCTCCGCGACCGGGCGGGCGCACTTGACGTACCCGCGGTCCGGGCGGAAGCCCTGGTCGTACATGGCGAAGAGCACGCGGCGGTGCACGGGCTTGAGACCGTCGCGCACCTCGGGCAGCGCGCGGCCCACGATCACGCTCATCGCGTAGTCGATGTAGCTGCGCTGCATCTCCTGCTGGAGGTCGACCGCTTCCACGCGGTCGCGGCTGGGTGTCTCTGTCACGTCTGGTTCTCCACAAGTCGATACACAGCGGTGGATGGAAGTCGCAGCTCATCGGCCCGGAAGGCCCCGCCCCCGGCCCCCTCGCAGGGGCCCGCGCCGAGCGGAGCGAGGTGTGGGGGGCGAGGGGGTCCTTCTAGACGTCGAGGAAGCGGACGTCCTTGGCGTTGCGGGTGATGAAGCTGCGGCGGGCGACGACGTCCTCGCCCATCAGGATGCTGAACAGCTCGTCGGCGGCCGCGGCGTCCTCCAGGGTGACCTGGCCCAGCAGCCGGGTCTCGGGGTTCATCGTGGTCTCCCACAGCTCGCTGGCGTTCATCTCGCCGAGGCCCTTGTACCGCTGGATGCCGTCGTCCTTGGGGACCTTCCGGCCGGCGTCGGCACCCGCCTTGAGCAGCGCGTCGCGCTCGCGGTCGGAGTAGGCGTACTCGTCGCCGACCTTCCCGCCCCACTTGATCTTGTACAGCGGCGGCCGGGCCAGGTACACGTGCCCGGCCTCGACCAGCGGCCGCATGAAGCGGAAGAGCAGGGTCAGCAGCAGGGTGCAGATGTGCTGGCCGTCGACGTCGGCGTCGGCCATCAGCACGACCTTGTGGTAGCGGAGCTTGCCCAGGTCGAACTCGTCGTGGATCCCGGTGCCGAAGGCGGTGATCATCGACTGGACCTCGGTGTTCTTCAGCACCCGGTCGATGCGCGCCTTCTCGACGTTGATGATCTTGCCGCGGATGGGCAGGATCGCCTGGAACATCGAGTCCCGGCCGGACTTCGCCGAACCACCGGCGGAGTCACCCTCGACGATGTAGATCTCGGAGTTCCGCGGGTCGGTGGAGCGGCAGTCGGAGAGCTTGCCCGGCAGCCCGCTGACGCTGAGCAGGTTCTTGCGGGCCAGCTTGCGCGCGTCCTGCGCGGCCCGGCGGGCCCGCGCGGCGGAGGCGGCCTTGGTGATGATGGTCTTCGCCTCGGCCGGGTTGGCCTCGAACCAGTGCCCGATCTGCTCGTTGCACACTCGCTGCACGAAGCCCTTGACCTCGGTGTTGCCGAGCTTGGTCTTCGTCTGGCCCTCGAACTGGGGGTCACCGAGCTTCACCGAGACGATCGCCGCGAGGCCCTCGCGGATGTCGTCGCCGGTGAGCTTGTCGTCCTTGCCCTTGAGGAGCTTCTTCTCCTCCGCGTAGCGGTTGACGATCGAGGTCAGCGCCGCACGGAAGCCCTCCTCGTGGGTGCCGCCCTCGTGGGTGTTGATGATGTTGGCGAAGGTGTGCACCGACTCGGAGTACGCGTCGGACCACTGCATCGCGATCTCCACCGACATGGCGGTGTCGTTCTTGCCGACCCCTTCGGCGGAGAACCCGATGACCGACCGGTGGATGGGCGACTTGCGCCGGTTCAGGTGGGCCACGTAGTCGACCAGGCCGCCGTCGTAGCGGTAGGTGACCTCGGTCGGCTCGAACGCCTCGTCCGCGGCCTCGACCGGGACGGCCGCCTCGGCCAGCGAGTCCTCGCCGATGCCGGTCTCCGCCTTGCCGTGCCCGGGACGCTCGTCGCGCAGCACGATGGTCAGTCCCTTGTTGAGGAAGGCCATCTCCTGCAGCCGGCGGTTGATCGTGTCGTAGGAGTAGGTCGTCGTCTCGAAGATCGAGCCGTCGGCCCAGAAGGTGATGGAGGTGCCGCGCTTGTCGGTCGGGCCGACCTCCTCCAGCGGGCCGGGCTTGGCGTCGGTGTAGTGCTGGCGCCACTCCTTGCCCTTGGTCCAGACGGTCACGTCCAGCCGGGTGGACAGCGCGTTGACCACGGTCACGCCGACGCCGTGCAGACCACCGGAGACGCCGTAGCTCTTGCCGTCGAACTTGCCGCCCGCGTGCAGGATGGTCATGACGACCTCGACGGTCGGCCGCTTCTCCACCGGGTGCATGTCGACCGGGATGCCACGGCCGTTGTCCTCGACCCGGACGCCACCGTCGGCCAGCAGCGTGACCTTGACGGTGTCGCAGTAGCCGGCCAGCGCCTCGTCGACGGCGTTGTCCACGACCTCCCACACCATGTGGTGCAGGCCGCGCTCACCGGTGGAGCCGATGTACATGCCGGGACGCTTGCGGACCGCCTCGAGTCCCTCGAGGACGGTGATGGAGCTGCCGGAGTAGGCGGTCTCGTTCTGGGGCGCAGCGACCACGGGGGGCCCTTCTCTCGCGCAGCTCCGCAGCCCTCCGCGCGCAGGCGACGACGGTGTCGAGAGGCGCAGGACGGCGCTCAGCGGGCTGCTGGCGGTGTGTCCCCTTCAGAGTACCGGGTCGTGTCGCACCGAGGGCGCCGTCCACGCCCTGACGTGCTTCCAGAGCTCCTCCCGAGATGCGCACCACCACCCGTGTCGACCCCCGAGTCGACACGCCGTCTGGCGGCGCCTGGGGGCTCGGCCCGTTCCACGTGGAACCGACTGGCTCAGGCGAGCAACTGGGCGGTGGCGAGCTCCCGGTAGAGGGGGCTGACGTCGAGGAGCTCCTCGTGCGTGCCCGTGGCGACCACCCGTCCCGCCTCCAGCACCACGATCCGGTCGCTGTCCAGCACGGTGGACAGCCGGTGGGCGACCACCAGCAGCGCCCGCTCCGCCCCGGCCGCGGCCAGGGTGTCGCGCAGCAGGCCCTCGTTGCGGGCGTCCAGGCTGGCGGTCGGCTCGTCGAGCAGCAGCAGGGCCGGACGGGACAGCAGCGACCGGGCGATCGCCAGCCGCTGCCGCTCGCCGCCGGACAGCAGCACGCCGTCGTCACCGACCGGCACGTCGAGCCCGAGCGGCGACCGCTCCACCACCCCGGTGAGGCCGACGTCGGCCAGCGCCCGCCACAGCTCGGGCTCGGCGGCGCCCGGGGCGGCGAGCAACAGGTTCTCCCGCACCGTGCCGGCCAGCACCGGCGCCTCCTGCTCCACGTACCCGATCCGCGACCGAAGCGCCGCCCGCGGCAGCTCCCGGACGTCGGTACCGGCCCACCGGACCACCCCGCCGGTCAGCGGGTAGAAGCCCTCCACCAGCGCCAGCACGGTCGACTTCCCCGCACCCGACGGACCGACCAGCGCCGTCCGGCTGCCGGCGGGGACCGCGAGGGAGACCCCGCGCAGCACCGGTTCGCCGCCGCCGGGGTAGGCGAAGTCGACGCCGTCGAGCTCCAGCAGGGGACTGGGGTCACCGGGTCCCGGCACCCGCAGCACGGCTGCCGCGCCGCCGGCAGGGCCGCGCTCGGGCACCTCGTCGTGCTCGGGGTCGAGCGCCAGCACCTCCTGCACCCGGGCGAGGGCGCCGAGACCGGCCTGCAGCTGGGTCCACGAGCCGATGAGCTGGCCCAGCGGCATGACCAGCAGGAACAGGTAGAGGATGAAGGCGACCAGGTCGGCGACGGCGATCGAGCCGGTGGCCACCCGCCAGCCGCCCAGGCCGAGCACGGCGAGGAAGGCCCCCTGGACGGCGATCGACCCGGCCGGGGACACCAGCGCCTCCAGCCGGGCCACCGCGACGCCGGCACGGAAGGCCCGCTCCGCGCTCGCCGACACCCCCTCGACCTCGCGGGCGGTGGCGCCGCTGGCCCGGATGGTGCGCACCGCGGAGAGCACCCGCTCCACGGCCGCGCTCATCGCGCCGACCTGCTCCTGCGCCTGCCGGGACAGCACCCGCACCCGCCGGGCGGCGAGCACCGCGGTGGTCACGCCCACCGAGACGGCGAGCACGGTGACCAGCAGCAGCCACCCGTCGACCAGCGCCATCGCGATCAGGGCGCCGACGCCGACGACCAGCGATCCGGCGAGCTCCACGACCCCGCTGGTGACCGCCGCGCGCAGCAGCGTGGTGTCCGAGCCGACCCGGGACATCAGGTCACCGGTGCGCCGCCGGTCGTACTCGGCGATCGGCAGCCGCAGCAGCCGGTCGACCAGCCGGCGCCGGGTGGTGAGCACGACGCCCTCGGCGGTCCGCTGGAGCAGGTACTGCTGGCCCGCGCCGAGCAGCGCCGCGGCCACCAGCACGACGACGAGGACGACGACCACCGGCAGCACCGGCTCCCCCGCACCGACCGCGGCGATCACCCGGCCGACCAGCGCCGGCTGGGCCAGCGCCCCTGCGGCCGCGACCAGCGACAGCGCCGCGGCGGCGGCCAGCGCGCGACGGTGCGGGTGCAGCAGGGGCAGCAGGTCGCGGAACCCGGCGGTGGGCTGGGGCTGCGCCGCCGCGCCCCCGCTCACCTCGCTCAGCGGGGGTGCCGCTCAGGCGGCCGCGGCGAGGGCGCCGACGACGGCGGCGAGCAACCGGGCGTGGTGCTCGATCAGCTGCGGGCGCTGGCCGTCCGGGCGGATCGCGGCCACGAACCCGACCGCGGACCACAGCTCGTCGCCGTCGTCGCTGCCCAGCAGCAGCTGGCGCACCAGCGGGTCGTCGACCAGCCGGCGCAGCTGGGGACCGTCCTCGGCGCCGAGCAGCACCCAGCGCCGGTCGAACTCCGGGTCCGGGCTGGGGATCTGCAGCAGACCGCCGGTGCCGTGCCGCCAGATCCGGGCCGGGGAGAGCCGGAACGCCGGCACGTCGCCCAGCACCGGAGCGGCGGTGATGGCGTGCGTGCTCGCCCACCGGTCGCGGCCCAGCGGGGAGAGGATGTCGCAGGCCACCAGGTCCAGCCCGTTGCCCCGGCCCCGCACCACGTTGCCCGGGCGGTCCTCCTTGCCGGGTCGCACCGGTGCGGTGGCCACCAGCTGGGCCAGCGCGGCGTCCTCCGGTCCGGTGCCGTCGGACGGCGTCCAGCCGACGGCGGCGGCCCACGCCTGGGTGCCCCACGGGTCGCCCTGCGGTGCGAAGGCCTCCTCGTAGGCGCTGGGCCGGCGCTCCCGGCGGCCACCGCCGAAGAGCCCACCGCCACCGAACAGGCCACCGCCGCGGGGCGGAGCGCTCGCGCCGGACTCCCGCGGATCGTCCGCCGGCGGCTGCGCGGGCCCGGTCCACGGCCCGTCCGGCTGGGGACGAGCGGGCTGCTCCGGAGCGGGGTACCGGTCAGCGGGCGGTGGGCCCGCCGGGGGCTGGGCGCCGGGGCGCTCGGGCTCCACCGCGGGCAGGTCCCAGCCCGGGGGCTGCCAGCCGGCCGGACCGCCGTCCGTGTGCTCGTCGGGGCGCGACGGATCGGCAGGCGGTTGGGGGGCGCCGCCCGGCTGGCCGGGGTCGGGTTCGCCGCCCAGGTGCGCCGGCTCGCGCCAGCCCTCCGGGCCGCCCTCGTCGAAGGCGTCGCGGTCGCGCGGGCTGCTCATCTGCGTGTGCTCCTCGTCGTGGGTGGCGGGCGGGGTGCGGGCCGCGCTCAGCCGTAGGTGTCGCGCGGGCCGCGGCCCCGGACGGTGCGCGGGCCCTTCTTCCAGTTCGGCGCCGTCGGACCGACAACGCGCAACTTCGTCACGACGTCCCCGCCGACCCCGGCCCGCAGCCGGCCCAGGATCGAGGGGGCCAGCAGGCGCAGCTGGGTGGCCCACGCGGTGGACTCCGCGACCACGAGCAGCTCGCCCTCGGTGAGCGACTCCGGCCGGCAGTGCGCGGCGATGTCCGGACCGACCAGGGTGTCCCACCGGCCGAACACCGCGCCGACCTTCGTGCGCGCGGTCCAGTCCTGCTGGCTGACCAGCGAGTCGACCAGGGAGCCCAGCGGCTGCGGGTCGTCCGCCCCGGGACCGGGCCCGGTCCAGGACCGGCGCGGGCCCGGGGGGGGGGGGGGGGGGGGGGGGGGGGGGGGGGGGGGGGGGGGGGGGGGGGGGGGGGGGGGGGGGGGGGGGGGGGGGGGGGGGGGGGGGGGGGGGGGGGGGGGGGGGGGGGGGGGGGG
>NZ_JBJHAG010000017.1:0-95766 GCF_054050925.1 Modestobacter sp. SYSU DS0657
GGGCAGGGGCCGCGGTGGTGGGGGGGTGTCCCGGTCGAGGGACCGACCACCGGACCGGGACGTTCGGCATTCCGCGGTGGGGCGGGGGGGGCCCGCCCGGCACGAGACCATTCTCCCGAAGACGGGGGCAGTTGTCGCGCGCTTGCCGGAAATGGTCGGGTGACCATTCTGGGAGATCGACGAGTCGACCCGGTCCCACCGGTCACCGACACGACGACGGCCGCCGGCCTCCCGGAGGAGGCACGACGGCCGTCGTGGCGGTGCGGTGGGGGAGTGGGTCCTTCGTCAGGCTCCGACCGCGCGGTTGACGTCGAGGGCCAGCAGCAGCTGCCCGTCGAGCTTGTAGGCGCCCCGGATCAGGTCCCGGCCGGCACCGTCGAGGGTGTCCGGCGGCGCCTCGAAGTCACGGACGTTGACGTCGACGACGTCGGCGATGCTGTCGACCAGCAGGCTGACCGCCTCGCCGCGCAGCCGGACGACGATCACGACCGCCTCCTGCCCGTCGGGCCGGGGCTTGCGGCCCAGGCGCTCCCGCAGCTCGATGGCGGTGACCACCTGGCCGCGGAGGTTGATCAGGCCGGCGACGGCCGGCGGGGCGAGCGGGACCCGGGTGATGCCCTGGCTGCGGAGCACCTCCTGCACGTGCTCCACCTCCACGCCGAACAGGTCACCGTCGAGCCAGAAGGTGGCCAGCTGCGCGCTGGCCGGCATCGTGGCGGTCGCGCTGCTCATGTCAGACCTCCATCAGGGAGTCGGTGTTCTCGAAGCCGTAGCCGGGGGAGTCGAAGCCGGTCCCCGGCAGCTCGGTGATCGGGGCGGTGCTGGTGTAGAAGGCCGGGTCGGCGGCGAGGATCGCGGCCCGGACGTCGAGCAGCTCGGTGACCCGGTCGCCGATGACCGCGGAGCCCAGGAGGCCGAGGTCGTCGATGTCGCTCTGCACCGCGGCCTCGCCGTCGACGATGTCGAGGATCTCCTCCACGACGATCGCCACGCTGCGGCCGTGGTCGGCGTAGACGATGACCTCGAGCACCTCGCGGTCGGCGTCGCCGTAGGCACCCAGGTGCCGGTCCAGCCGGACGATCGGCAGGATCGCGCCGCGGTACTGCACGACCTCGCGGGACCCGACGCGCTCCACCGTCTCGCTGCGCACCTGCTCGAGGCGGGTGACGGTGTCCAGCGGGATGGCCACCCGGCGGCCCCCACCGATCGCGGCGAGCAGCATCCGGGTCCGCTCGGCGGACGAGGCGGCCGCGGCGGCCAGCGCGTTGCGGTGCTCCTGGCGCTCGGTGGTCTCGGTGCGCAGGGCGCGGCGGGCCAGCGCCTGCACGTCGAGGATCAGCGCGACGGCGCCGTCACCCAGGACCGTGGCCCCGGAGTACAGGCCGATCTGCTTGAGCTGGCCGCTGACGGCCTTGACCACGATCTCCTCGGTGTTGATGACCCGGTCGACCACCAGGCCGAACCGGCGCCCCTCCGAGCTGAGCACCGCGATCACGACGTGGCCGTCGTGCCGGTCCGACGGGAGGCCGAGCACGTCGGCGAGGTGGACGAGGGGGAGCAGCTCGCCGCGGAGGCGGTAGACCGAGGCACCGCCGACGTCCTCGACCGCGGCAGCGGCCTTCTCCGCGTCCAGCGCAACGAGCTCCTGCAGGCTGATCTGCGGGATGGCGTAGCGGTCGCCGGCGCACTCGATGGTCAGCGCGGGGACGATCGCCAGGGTCAGCGGGATGCGCAGCCGGGTGCAGGTGCCGTGGCCGGGCACCGACTCGACCTCGATGGTGCCGCCGATGGCCTCGATGTTCGTCTTGACGACGTCCATGCCGACGCCGCGGCCGGAGACGTTGGTGACCGCCGCGGCGGTGGAGAAGCCGGGCAGGAAGATCAGCTGCAGCACGTCCTGCGGGCTCATCCGGGACAGCGCGTCCGAGGTGAGCAGGCCCTTCTCCACGGCCTTGGCGCCGATCTTGGCCGGGTCGATGCCCGCGCCGTCGTCGGCGACCTCGACCACGACCTGGCCGCTCTCGTGCCGGGAGCGCAGGGTGAGCACGCCTTCGGTCGGCTTGCCGGCGGCGGACCGCCCGGCGGCCGGCTCGATGCCGTGGTCGACGGAGTTGCGCACCAGGTGGGTCAGCGGGTCCTTGACCGCCTCGAGCAGGGTCTTGTCCAGCTCGGTGTCGCGACCCTCCATCTCCAGGCGGACCGACTTGCCGCACTGCAGGCCCAGGTCGCGCACGACCCGGGGCAGCTTGCTCCAGATGTGGTCGATCGGCTGCATGCGCGTCTTCATCGCGCTCTCCTGCAGCTCGCTGGCGATCAGGTTCAGCCGCTGGGAGGCGCGGACCAGGTCCTGGTCGTTCTGCCGGCCGACGTACTGGACGATCTGGTTGCGGGTGAGCACCAGCTCACCGACGAGCAGCATCAGGTTGTCCAGCAGGTCGACGTCGACGCGGATGGTGCTGTCGGCGACGGCGCGCCGGCCGTTCTGCGCCTCGGGGGTGCCCGGCTCGGGAGCCAGGTCGCCGGCTGGCACGGCGGGGGCCACCGGTGCGGGGGGAACGTCCACGGGGACCTCCAGGGGGACCTCGGCCACGGCCGGGAGGTCGATGACCTCCGGAGCCGCGGTGCGGATGGACTCGACCTCCGGCGCCGGAGCGGGCGCCGGGACGACGGGCTGTGCGGCGGCGGCCCTGGCGGGCGCCTTCCGGGCAGGGGCCTTCTTCGCCGGGGCCTTCGCGGCGGCCTTCGCGGGCGCTTTCGCGGCGGCCTTCGCGGGGGCCTTCCGGGCAGGGGCCTTCTTCGCCGGGGCCGGAGCGGCCGCGACCGGCGCCGGCTCGGCCGGGGCGGGGGCGTCCTCGACGACGGGGGCGGGGGTGTCCTCGACGACGGGGGCGGGGGCGTCCTCGAGGGCCGCGCTGATCAGGGCCACCGTGCTCGTGACGTCGACCGTGCCCTCGCCGCCGGAGGCCTCGATGGCCGCCAGCAGCGCGCGGATGGAGTCGACCATCGTCAGCAGCGCGTCGGTGCGCACGGGGGTCAGGTCCAGCGCGCCGTCGCGCAGCCGGGACAGCATGTTCTCCCCGACGTGCGCGACCTCCTCCAGCCGGTTGAAGGCGAGGAAGCCGCTGGTGCCCTTGATGGTGTGGATCGTGCGGAAGATGCTCGACAGGCGCTCACGGGAACGGGGGTCCTGCTCCAGGGCCACCAGGTCCTGGTCCAGCTGGTCGAGGTTCTCGTGGCTCTCCACGAGGAACTCCTCGACGATGTCGTCCAGACCGTCCACGCCCGCCTCTTCCCTGTGGTGCCGCGGCGGGCCTTCCCCGCGCAGCGTCGGTTTCATCGGCACACCGCCGATCTCCTTGAGGGGAACCCAGGCGTTGTGCACGATTTTCTGCTCCGGACGCCACCGAACGGGTGAGGCCGGGCGCCGGCGTTGCCCGGCGTGCTCTCAGCCATCGGCAGGGGAGCGGGGCATCCTGACCGCCGGCGGGCGGGGACACCCCGGAGGGAGGGAGGCGGGGAAGGGGTGGTTCAGCCGCCGAGTGCGTCGGCGAGCCGGGCCAGCACGGCCCGGGCCCCGGCCAGATCGGCGACCCGGTGGGCGGCCGCGGTCTCCCCGTCGCCGACCTTGACGGTCACCCCGTCGCCGCCCAGGGCGCGGAAGCCGTCCTCGTCGGTGACGTCGTCCCCGAGGTAGAGCGCACCGTCGGCGCCGAGCTCGTCGCGCAGCCGCAGCAGCGCGGTGCCCTTGTCGGCGTCGGTGACGGCGATCTCCAGCACGTCCTTGCCGGGCTTGGGGGTGTGGTGCGGGCCCGCGGCGGCCGCGGCCCGTTCCAGCAGGGCCGGACGCGCGGCCGGCTCGGGCACGGTGCGCACGTGCACCGCGACGGCGGCCGGCTTCACCTCCAGCCGGGCACCCGGGACGGCGTCCACCAGTGGCGACAGCGAGGCCACCAGCTCGTCCCGGGCGGCGCGCAGCTCACCGGCGAGCGGGCCGTCGAACTCCGCCCCGTGGCTGCCGATCCAGCGGAACGGCCCGGTGAGCCCGCTGGTGCGCTGCAGGTCCTCGACCCCGCGGCCGCTGACCAGCGCCACGGTGACGCCGTCGACGGCGGCCAGCCGGGCCAGCAGCTCGCCGACGCCGGGCTCGGGGACGGCGGCGGCGGGGTCGTCGCGCAGCCCGGCGAGCACGCCGTCGTAGTCGCTGGCCACCAGCAGCGGACGCCGGGCGGCCAGCCCGTCGAGCGCCGCGGTGAGGGCCGGGTCGAGCTCGGTCGGGCCGCTGCTCACGCCTGGGCCTTCAGGGAGTCGAAGAACGAGTTCGCCCAGTGGTCCAGGTCGTGCTTGGCGAGGTGCCGGCGCATCGACCGCATCCGCTTGGTCGCCTCTGCCGGGTCCATGCGCAACGCCCGGAGCAGCTGGTTCTTCACCCCGGCGATGTCGTGCGGGTTCACCAGCAGCGCCTGCTTGAGCTCGGCCGCGGCCCCGGCGAACTCGCTCAGCACCAGCACCCCGGCCAGGTCGCCCCGGGCCGCGACGTACTCCTTGGCGACCAGGTTCATGCCGTCGCGGTAGGGGGTGACCAGCATGACGTCGGCCGCGCGGTACATCGCGGCGAGCTCATCGCGGGGCATCGACTGGTTGAAGTACTGCACCGCCGGCCCGGCGATCGAGCCGTACAGGCCGTTGATGTGGCCGACCTGCTGCTCGATCGTCTCGCGCATGGTCACGTAGTGCTCGACCCGCTCGCGGCTGGGGGTGGCCACCTGCACGAACACCGTGGAGGGCGCCTCGATGGCGCCGTCCTCGAGGAGCTCCTCGAACGCCTCCAGGCGCACGCCGATGCCCTTGGTGTAGTCGAGCCGGTCGACCCCGAGCACGAGCTTCTCCGGGTTGCCCAGCTCCGCGCGGATCTCCTTCGCCCGGGCGAGGACCTCCGGGGCGCTGGCGAGCCGGTCGAAGGCGGCGACGTCGATGGAGATCGGGAACGACTTGGCCACCACGGTGCGGCCCTCGTAGCTCACCGTGTTGCCCTTGCACTGCAGGTCGTGCAGCCGCCGGGCCAGGTTGACGAAGTTGCTGGCCGCGGCGGGCTGCTGGAAGCCGATCAGGTCGGCGCCCAGCAGCCCCTCGATGATCGCCGAGCGCCAGGGGAGCTGGGTGAACAGCTCGTACGGCGGGAAGGGGATGTGCAGGAAGAAGCCGATGGTCAGGTCGGGTCGCTGCTGGCGGAGCATGGCCGGCACCAGCTGCAGCTGGTAGTCGTGCACCCAGACGATCGCGCCCTCCGCGGCCACCTGGGCGGCGCGGTCGGCGAACCGCCTGTTGACCTGCACGTAGGCGTCCCACCACTTGCGGTGGTACTCCGGCTTCTCCACCACGTCGTGGTAGAGCGGCCACAGCGAGGCGTTGGAGAACCCCTCGTAGTAGCGGTCGACCTCGTCCTCCGACAGCGGCACGGGCACCAGCTGCATCCCGCCGGACTCGAAGGGCTCGGGCGCCTCGCCCGCCGCCCCGGACCAGCCGACCCATGCCCCGCCCCGGCCGGCCACGAACGGCTCCAGTGCGGTGACCAGCCCTCCGGGGCTGCGCTGGTAGCGGGTCGTGCCGTCGGGGTCGGTGACCTGGTCGACCGGGAGCCGGTTGGCGACCACCACGACCGGGCTGTCCGCGCCCACCTGTGCACCTCCGCCGTTCGCCGGTCCGTTGACGGCCCTGACCCTACGCAACCGGTGGGGTCGGGCGCGCCTCCAGCCGCTCAGCGCACCAGCGACCAGCCGGCGGCGGCCGCCGCCAGACCGAGCACCAGCGTGCCCGCCAGGTAGGCCAGCGCGCGGCCGACCACCCGCTCCTCGACCAGCCGGACGACGTCGTTCCCGTAGGTGGAGAAGGTGGTGAGCGTGCCGCAGAAGCCGGTGCCGACCAGTGCCACGACGGCGGGGGAGACGCCGCGCAGGCCGAGCAGCACCCCGAGCAGCGCGCTGCCGGCGACGTTGACGGTGAGCGTGCCGACGACGCTGCCCCGGCCGCGGTGGGCGACGGCCACCCGCTCGGCGAGCAGCCGCAGCGGCGCCCCGGCCAGCGCGCCCAGCACCACCCACAGCGCCGTCACCGGCGTCGTCCCCCGGCCAGCCGGACCCCGGCGACCGCCGCCAGCAACCCACCGAGCACCGAGGCGACCACGTAGCCGGCCGCCGTCGCCCAGGCGCCGCCGTCGGCCAGGCGCACCGTCTCGACGGCGAAGGTGGAGAACGTGGTGAAGCCGCCGAGCACGCCGGTGCCGAGGAACGGCCGCAGCCAGGGGTGGTCGGGGTGCCGGGGGAACACCGCGCCGAGCAGGGCGCCCAGCAGCAGGCAGCCGGTCAGGTTGACCAGCAGGGTGGCCCACGGCCACCCGCCGGCGGGGGAGGGGAGCCCCTCCGCGACGCCCCAGCGGGCCAGCGCACCGAGGGCACCGCCCAGCGCGGCGGCGACGTACCCGATCACCGCCGGCGGGTCTCGGGGAACAGCAGGTCGACGAAGCGGGCCGCGGTGGGCTGCGGCTCGTGGTTGGCCAGGCCCGGACGCTCGTTGGCCTCGATGAACACCGCGTCGGGCCCGGTCACGTCGGGCACGAGGAAGTCGATGCCGGTCACCGGGATGCCGATCGCCCGGCTCGCGCGCACGGCCGCGGCGCCGATCTCCGGGTGCAGCCGGTCGGTGACGTCCTCGATCGTGCCGCCGGTGTGCAGGTTCGCCGTCCGCCGCACGCGGAGCCGGTGCCCGGACGGCAGCACGTCGTCCATCCGGTGCCCGGCGTCGGCGACCACCTCGGCGGTGGCGTCGTCCAGCGGGATGCTCGACTCCCCGCCGGTCGCCCGCTCGCGGCGCCGGCTGGTCTCCTGCACCAGCGCGGCGACGTCCTGGCGGCCGTCGCCGACCACCTCGGCGGGGCGGCGCAGCGCCGCTGCCACCACCTCGTGGTCGATCACGACGACGCGCAGGTCGTCGCCGGCCACCAGCTCCTCGACGAGCACGTCGGGGCAGAACTGGCCGGCGAGGTCGACGGCGCGGGCCAGCCCGTCGTCGTCCCGCACGCCGACGGTGATGCCCTTGCCCTGCTCGCCGCGGGCCGGCTTGACCACCAGCTCACCGCACTCGGCGAGCAGCCCGCGGGCGGCGGTCAGGTCGTCGCCGTCGACGACGACGGCGCGGGGCACCCGCACCCCCGCCCGCTCGACGATCCGCCGGGTCACCCGCTTGTCGTCGCACCGGCTCATCGCCACCGCGCTGGTGAACTCCGACAGCGACTCCCGGGCGAGCACCGAGCGGCCACCCAGGGACAGCCGGATCTCGCCCCACTCCGGGTCGGTGACCTGCACGCGGATGCCACGGCGCAGCGCCTCGTCGGCGATGATCCGGGCGTAGGGGTTCAGCTGCTCCAGGCCGGCCGGGGGAGCGGAGAACAGCGGGGTGTTGATCGGGTTCTTCCGCTTGACGCAGACCGCCGAGACCCGGTCGAAGCCGAGCTTGCGGTAGAGCGCGATCGCCCCGGTGTTGTCGTGCATGACCGACAGGTCCAGGTAGGCGCGGCCGCGGCCGATGTACCGCTCGGCCAGCACCCGGACCAGCGCCTCGCCGGTGCCGGGCGGGGCGTCCTGCGGGTCGACCGCCAGGCACCACAGGCTGGTGCCGCCGTCGGGGTCGTCGAACCCGAGCACGTGGTCGACGCCGGTGACGGTGCCGATCACCGCGCCGGTGCGGCGGTCCTCGGCGACCAGGTAGGTGAACGTCCGGGTGCGGTGGTTGCGCCACATCGTCGCGGCGTCGCCGACCACCATCCCGGCCCGTGCGTAGAGGTCGTTGATCCGGTCCATCTCCGCCGCGGAGGTCACCGTGCGCACGAACACCCCACGGATGACCTCCTCCCGGGGCCGGTACCGGTGCAGCGGGAGCCGGTAGACGTAGGAGGGGTCGATGAACAGCTCGTCGGGGGCCAGGCCGACGAGCACCTGCGGGTCGCGGGGGTAGATGCAGATGTCCCGGCGGCCGGTCTCCTCCGCGCGCAGCGCGGCCAGCACGCCGGAGAGGTCGGCGAACGTCTGACCGAAGACCAGCCGCCCCCAGCCCATGTCCAGGACGACGTCGGTCGCCATGCCGGCGAGGTCGTGGGCATCGGGCTGCTGCCAGGAGCGGCTGGTGAGCGGCGCCCGGGGCTCCCGTCGGGTGCGGTGTCCGGCCAGTCGACGCGGTGCACTGGTCACCGGTCCACCGTAGGCGACCCGGGTTTCGCCGGCGTTCCACGTGGAACCGCTGCCGCCAGAAGTGGACCGGGCCAGGCAGGAGTCAGGTCCAGAAGACGCCGACCTGGCGGCCGCCGATCTCGTGCACGTCGACCTCCACGTCGAACACCTTGCGCAGCACGGCGGTCTCCATCAGCTCCGCCGTCGGCCCCTCGGCCACCACCCGGCCGTCGCGCATCGCCACGATCCGGTCGGAGTAGGCGGAGGCGAAGTTGATGTCGTGCACCACCAGGACCACGGTCTTGCCCAGCTCGGAGGCCATCCGGCGCAGCATCCGCATCATGCCGACGGAGTGCTTCATGTCCAGGTTGTTCAACGGCTCGTCCAGCAGCACGTAGTCGGTGCCCTGGCACAGCACCATCGCCACGTACGCCCGCTGCCGCTGCCCACCCGAGAGCTGGTCGAGGTGCCGATCGGCGAACGGGCCCAGGTCGAACCACTCGATCGCCTCGTCGACCAGCCGCCGGTCCTCCGCGGTCAGCCGGCCACCGCAGTGCGGGAACCGGCCGAAGGCGACCAGCTCCCGCACGGTCAGCCGCACCGACATGTGGTTCTCCTGGCGCAGCACCGCCAGCCGGCGGGCCAGCTCCTGACCCGGCGTCCTGGCGACGTCCAGCCCGTCGACGGTGACCCGGCCGGCGTCGGCGGGCAGCAGCCGGGACACGATCGACAGCAGGGTGGACTTGCCGGCACCGTTGGCGCCGATCAGCGAGGTGATCCCGCCGTCCGGGATCTCCAGGCTGACGTCGTCGACGACCCGGACGTCGCCGTAGGACTTGCTGACTCCCTCGATGCGGATCACAGGAGGCGCCCTCTCACAGTCGTGGCTCGCGGGTGAGCAGGGCGATGAAGACGATGCCGCCCACGAAGTTGATGACGATGGACAGGCTGGAGTTGAAGCCGAACACCTGCTCCAGCACCAGCTGGCCGCCGACCAGCGCGATCACCGCGAGCAGGCTGGCCCCGGGGATCGTCCAGGCGTGCCGGTGGGTGCCCAGCAGCTGGCGGGCGAGGTTGGCCACCAGCAGCCCCAGGAAGGTGATCGGCCCGACCAGCGCCGTCGAGACCCCCACGAGCACGGTCATCGCCAGCAGCGACACGGCCACCACCCGGCGGTGGTCGACGCCGAGGCCGACGGCGGTGTCCCGGCCCAGGGCGACGACGTCCAGCCGGGGCACCAGCCGGACCACCCCGGACAGGACCAGCGCCACGATGACCGCGGACAACGTGAGCAGCCGGGGGTCGACCCCGTTGAAGCTGGCGAACAGCAGGTCCTGCAGGGTGAGGAACTCGTTCGGGTCGATCAGCCGGGAGACCAGCAGGGTCAGGCTGGTGAACAGCGTCCCGAGCACGACCCCGACCAGGACGAGCACGTAGATGTCGCGCTGGGTCTGGCCGAACAGCATCCGGTACAGCAGCGCGCCGAAGGCGACCAGCGCCACCAGGTCGACGAGGAAGCGCAGCCGCACGTCGGTCCCGGCCAGGGTGCCGGCGCCGAACCAGAAGACGCCGACGGTCTGGATGAGCACGAACAGCGAGTCGAACCCCATGATCGACGGGGTCAGGATCCGGTTGTTCGTCACCGTCTGGAACAGCACGGTCGCGACGGCGACGGCGATCCCGACGACGACCATCGCGGCGAGCCGGCGGCTGCGCAGGCGCAGCGAGAACTCCCACGAGCCGGTGACGCCGACGGTGAGGAAGAGGCCGGCGCAGACCAGGGCCACCAGCCCGAGCAGCAGCAGCACCCGCCGGCGGCGGGCGGCGCGCTGGGCCTCGGTGCTCGCGGCCGCAGTGGCGGTGGCCATCAGGCGCCCCGGGTCCGGGCGCGCAGCAGCAGCGCGATGAACAGCACGCCGCCGACGACGCCGACGACGCTGCCCACCGGGATCTCGTACGGGTACCGGACGGTCCGCCCGATCACGTCGCAGACGAGCACGAACGCGGCGCCCGCGAGGGCGGTGACCGGCAGCGCCCGGCGCAGGTGGTCACCCAGCAGCATGGTCACCAGGTTGGGGACGACGAGGCCGAGGAAGGGGATCGACCCGACGGTGACCACCACGATCGCGGTGACCACCGAGACGATGACCAGCCCGGTCCGCACCACCCGGTCGTAGGCGATGCCCAGGTTGATCGCGAAGCTCTCACCCATGCCGGCGACGGCGAAGCGGTCGGCGAACAGGTAGGCGGCGACGGTGGCGGCGGCGACCGCCCACAGCAGCTCGTACCGGCCGGAGACGACGCCGGAGAAGTCGCCGTTGGTCCAGGCGTCCATGGTCTGCAGCAGGTCGTAGCGGTAGGCCAGGAACATCGCCACCGCGATGACCACGCCGCCGAGCATGATCCCGACCAGCGGCACGACGATCATGTCGGTGAAGACCATCCGCCGCAGCAGGTGCAGGAACACCCAGGTGCCGAACAGCGCGAACGCGATGGCGATGCCCATCTTGGCCGGCAGCGAGCTGCTGCCGAACAGCAGCGTGGCGACGACGATGCCCAGCCCCGCCCACTCCGCCGTCCCGGCGGTGTGCGGGGAGACGAACCGGTTGCGGGTCAGCGTCATCATCACCAGCCCGGCCACCGCCATGGCCGAGCCGGACAGCAGGATCGCCAGCAGCCGGGGCACCCGGGAGGCGAGGAAGACCCGGGCCTGGGCCTCGTCGGGGTGCAGCAGGTCGAGCGGCGTCAGGTCGGTGACACCGATGAACAGCGACGCGAAGGCGCCACCGACGACCAGGAGCAGCCCGGCCAGCAGGTGCCAGCGGCGCACGCCGCGACGCCGCGGCTCCCGGGAGGCGGGAGCCGCGGCGTCGCGGGTCTTCAGCGTGTCGGCCATGCGGGAGGTCAGGCGCCGACGCTCTCGGCGATCTCCTCGACCATCCGCTCGACGTTCGGCAGGCCGTTGGGCGCCAGGTACCAGTCGGTGCCGTCGAGGTAGGTGACCGCGTCCTCGGACCAGGCGGTGGTGCTCCGGACCAGCTCGTTGTCGAGCACCTGCTCGGCCGCGGCGCCGGACTCGCCGATGGTGGCGTCCCGGTCGATGACGTACAGCAGGTCGGGGTTCGTCTCGGCGATGTACTCGAAGGAGATCGCATCGCCGTGGGTGGCGTCGCTGAGGTTCCCGTCGGCCGGGGTGACCCCGAGGGTGTCGTGGATCAGCCCACCGAACCGGGAGTTCGGCCCGTAGGCGCTCACCTCACCGCCGGTGGTCAGCACGATCAGGCCCGTTCCGGCGTCCGCGGCAGCCTCGGAGACCTCGGCGATCCGCTCGTCCAGAGCGTCGAGCCGCTCGGTGACGTCGTCCTCCGCGCCGAACACCTCGGCCAGCGCGGTGGTCCGCTCGGTGAAGGAGGGCAGGAAGTCGGTGTTGTCGACGGTCAGGTCGATGGTCGGGGCGATCTCGGCCAGCTCGGGGTACACCGCCGCCGAGCGCCCGCCGACGATGATCAGGTCGGGCTCCAGGGCGTTGACCGCCTCGTAGTCGGGCTCGAACAGCGAGCCGACCTTGGCGTACTCGTCGCCGCCGTACTCCGACAGCGCCTCCGGGTAGCTGGCCTCCGGGACGCCGTCCACCTGCACCCCGAGGGAGTCCAGGGTGGAGAGCACGCCGAGGTCGAACACGACGACGGTCTCCGGGTCGACCGGGACCTCGGTCTCACCCTGGGCGTGGGAGACGGTGACCTCGGCGGGGGCGCTGCTCGAGGAGGTGCCGCCCGCAGCCTCGGCGTCCTGCTCGCCGCCGCAGGCGGTCAGGGCGAGGAGCGCCGAGAGGGACAGGGCGGCGCCGGCCAGGGGCCGGGGCGTTGCGCGCATGCAGAACTCCAGTGTCGGGGAAGAGCCTGTCGGGCAGAGCTAGGAGAGGCTCGCCTCAGTTAGCAGAGCCTAACCACACCTCACGACGGCGGTGTTGTCACACCCCCGTGACCGTTTCGTGACCAGATCGGCCGGAGTTCCCGCTCACCGGGAGACCGGTTGCGCCCGGCCGTCGGCGGGCACCCCCGGCCCATGCAGACACGGACACTGCGCGACCTGACCGTCCCCGCCCAGGGCCTGGGGTGCATGGGGATGAGCGAGTTCTACGGCTCCGGTGACCAGGCGGAGGCCGAGCGGACCATCCAGCGGGCGCTCGACCTGGGCGTCACCTTCCTGGACACCGCGGACATGTACGGGCCGTTCACCAACGAGCGACTGGTCGGCCAGGCGATCGCCGGGCGGCGGGCGGAGGTGGTGCTGGCCACCAAGTTCGGCAACGAGCGGGGCGAGGACGGGTCCTTCCGCGGCATCAACGGCCGGCCGGAGTACGTCCACGCCGCCTGCGACGCCTCGCTGCAGCGGCTGGGGGTCGACGAGATCGACCTCTACTACCAGCACCGGGTCGACCCGACGGTGCCGATCGAGGACACCTGGGGCGCGATCAAGGAGCTGGTGGACGCCGGGAAGGTCCGGCACGCGGGGATCAGCGAGGCCGCGCCGGACACCATCCGCCGGGCGCACGCCGTGCAGCCGGTCACCGCGGTGCAGACCGAGTACTCGCTGTGGACCCGCGACCCCGAGGACGACGGCGTGCTGGCCACCTGCGCCGAGCTCGGCATCGGCTTCGTCGCCTACTCCCCGATCGGCCGCGGGTTCCTCTCCGGTCAGATCCGCAGCCTCGACGACCTGGCGCCCGACGACTTCCGCCGGCACAACCCCCGGTTCCAGGGGGCGGCGTTCGAGCAGAACCTGCGGCTGGTCGACCGGGTCCGCGAGATCGCCGAGGAGAAGGGCATCACCGCCACCCAGCTGGCGCTGGCCTGGGTGATGGCGCAGTCCGGCCGGGGCGGCAACCCCGTGGTCGTGCCGATCCCCGGCACCAAGCGGGTGCAGTACCTGGAGGAGAACGCCGCCGCCGCGCAGCTGGAGCTCAGCGAGGAGGACCTGCGCCGCATCGACGCGGCGGCGCCCGCCGGGACCACCGTCGGCGACCGCTACCCGGACATGTCGACCGTGCACCGCTGAGCCGAGCCGGCCAGCGGACGGGGCAGGATGGGCGGGTGCGTCCCCGCCCGTCCGGCCCCCGCCGGTGAACACCCCGCTGCTCGTCGCGGTCACCGTCGTCGCCGTCGCCCTGGCCCTGCTCGGCGTGCTGAGCACCGCGCTGCGGCGGCGCATCGGCACCGCCCACCTCGCCGGCGCCGGCCTGCTGCAGCTGCTCGTCCTCGCGCTGGCCGGGGTCGCGGTCGCCGGGCTGGTCGGTGGGCACCGGCCCACCGAGCTGGCCACCTTCCTCGGCTACCTGGCCAGCGTGGTGCTGCTGCCGGTGGCCGGCGTGCTGTGGGCGCGCACCGACCCGACCCGCTGGGCCGGCACGGTCATCGCGGTGGCCGCCGCCGCGGTCGCGGTCATGGTCTGGCGGCTGGACCAGGTGTGGGAGGTGACCGGTGGCTGAGCATGCCGATGCACCGGCCGAGTCGACCTCGGCGACGGCGGACACCACGCGCGGGCCCGGCCGGGTGCTGGTCGCCCTGTACGGCGTCTTCGCCCTGGCCGCCGGCGCCCGGGCGGGTGTTCAGCTGGCCACCCGGTTCGGCGAGGCACCGCTGGCGTACCTGCTCTCGGCGTTCGCCGCGGTGGTGTACCTGGTCGCCACCGTCGGTCTGGCGCGCGGCGGCCGGGGCGGCCGCCGGACGGCGCTGGTCGCCTGTTCCGTCGAGCTGGCCGGCGTGCTCGTCGTCGGCACGCTCTCGCTGGTCGACCCGGACGCCTTCCCCGACGCCACCGTGTGGTCGAACTACGGGCAGGGCTACGGCTTCGTCCCGCTGGCGCTGCCGGTGCTCGGCCTGCTCTGGCTGCGCCACCGGTCCGACGTCGCCGCCGGGCAGGGCGGATCCGCGGGCTGACCCCGGCCGCGTGATCCGGACCTGTCGGTGGTGCCCAACAGAGTGGATCGCTAGGGTCGACGCCGTGGTGGACCGTGCCGGGGTGCCGGTGGACCCCGGCACCGACGTCCCGCTGGAGGCGGCGGCCGCCGTCGCCGCGATGGGTGCGCCGGTCGGCGAGGACGAGCGCGACCAGCAGCAGTCGCTGGTCGGCGCCGCCGCGGCCGCGGTCACCGACGGCGCCGGTGGGCCGTCGGCGCTGCCCGGCGTGCTGGCCGAGGTCCCGGTCGCCGTCCTCGTCATCGACCAGGGCGAGGGCACCGTGGTCTACGCCAACACCGCGGCGATCGAGCTGGCCGGCAACCCCCACCTGCCGCTGCCCATCGACACCTGGGGGGCTTCGGCCGGGTTGACCGACCTCTCCGGCGCCGCGCTGGCGAGCACGAGCAACCCGCTCTCCCGCCTGGCCCTGGGGCGCCCGGTCACCGGGGAGGCGGTCCGGCTCTCCGCGCGGCGCAGCTCCGACGAGCTGCGGGCCAGCGCCGCCGATGCCACGGACGAGCAGCTGCTCTGGGTCACCGGCTTCCCGCTCTCCCGCGCCGACAGCGACCAGCGGCTGGCGCTCGTCGTCTTCCTGCACCTGGACGAGGGCCACGCCACCGCCGATCCCGAGACGCAGCTGAAGGCCCTCCGCGACCGCGCCGTCGTCGCCACCGACATCGCCTTCACCATCACCGACCCGCGCCGGCCCGACAACCCGCTGGTCTGGGTCAACCCGTCCTTCAGCCGGATCAGCGGCTACAGCTACGCGGAGAGCATCGGGCAGAACTGCCGCTTCCTGCAGGGCCCGGCCACCGACACCGAGCGGACCGCCGAGCTGCGCACGGCCCTGCAGCAGCACGAGCCGATCACGAGGACGTTGCTGAACTACCGCAAGGACGGCACGGCGTTCTGGAACCAGGTCTCCATCACCCCGGTCTTCGACGGCGCGGGCGAGCTGATCAGCTTCGTCGGGGTGCAGACCGACGTGACCGAGCGGGTCCGGGTGGAAGAGGACCGGACCGCCGCCCTCGCGGCCGAGAAGGCCGCCCGGCACGAGGCCGAGGTCGCGCGCGAGGCCGCCGAACGGGCGCAGAGCCGGCTGGCCCTGATGGCCGAGGCGACCAGCACGCTCAGCGCCACCCTCGACCTCGACGACCTGCTCGACCGGCTCGCCGCGCTGTGCGTGCCGCTGCTGGCCGACTGGGTGTTCATCACCCTCGTCGACGAGCACGGCACGGTCACCGGCACCTCGGCCGCCCACCGCCGCGGCCTGGCCGAGGAGCTGCGCCGCTTCGCCGCACTGCGGGTCGCCGACCTGCCCGAGGCAGCGCCCATCCGGCGGGTCCTGCGGTCCAGCGAGCCGGTCCTGGTCCCGGAGATCACCGACGAGATCCTGGTCGCGGCCGCGCCCGACCCGGCGCTGCGCGCGGTGATGGCCGAGCTGGGCACCTCCTCGCAGCTGACCGTGCCGCTGGTGGCCCGCCGTCGCACGCTCGGTGCCCTCACCCTGGTCGCCGAGACCCAGCAACGCCGGTTCGGCCCCGACGACGTCGACCTGGCCCGGGACCTGTCCCGCCGGGCCGCGATGGCGATGGACAACGTGCGGCTCTACCAGCAGGAGCACTCGGTCGCCGAGGCGCTGCAGCGCTCGCTGCTGCCCGAGCTGCCGGAGATCTCGCGGATCAGCGCCGCGGGGCAGTACGTCAGCGCCTCCAGCGCCGCCGAGGTGGGCGGGGACTTCTACGACCTGCTGGACCTGCCCGACGGCTCGGTGGGGATCGCCATCGGCGACGTCGTCGGGCACGACCTGGCCGCGGCCGCCGCGATGGGCCACCTGCGCGGGCTGCTGCGCGCCTGCGCCTGGGATGCGGGGGAGACCGACGCCGGCCGGGTGCTCGGCCGGGTGGACACGCTGGTCCAGGGGCTGCACGTGGCCCGCATGGCGACCATGGTCTACGCCCGGGCGGTGCCCCCGGCCGAGGTCGGCCGCCCCTGGCAGCTGACCCTGGCCAACGCGGGGCACCCGCCGCTGGCGCTGCGCCGTCCCGACGGCTCGATCGAACTGCTCGACGGAGTCACCGGGCTGCTCCTCGGCGTCGACGCCAGCGCGGAGCGCCGGTCGCACACCGTCGAGGTGCCGGCCGGCTCGACCCTGGTGGCCTACACCGACGGTCTCATCGAGCGCCCCGGTGCGGACATGGACACCGGCATCGCCCTGCTGGTCGAGCGGCTGGCGGACGCACCGCTGGACGCACCCCCGGCGGAGCTGTGCGTCGCGGCGGTCGGCCCGGACCCGGACCGCCGGGACGACATCGCCGTCATCGCCGTCCGCTTCGTGTAAGGACCCCGTCCTCCTCACCCCTCGCACGCTCGGGGCGAGCCTCTGGACGGGGCCGACAGAGCAACTGATCAGCCCTCGTCGATCAGTGCATGCTGCAGGCCGTAGGCGCCGCGGTGGAACAGCAGCGGCGTGCGGCTCGCATCGGCGCCGAGGTCGAGCACCCGGGCGACGACGATCGTGTGGTCGCCGCCGTCGTACTCGGCCCACAGCTCGCTGTCGATCCAGGCCACCACGCCCTCGAGCATGGGGGATCCGTGCGGGCTGGGCGCCCAGGCCACCCCGGCGAACTTGTCGGTGCCGGAGCGGGCGAACTGGCGGGAGAGGTCGCTCTGCTCCTCGCTGAGCACGTTGACGCAGAACCGGCCGGCCTCACGCAGCTGCGGCCACGTGCGCGAGGTGCGGGCCGGCGCGAAGGCGACCAGCGGCGGGTCCAGCGACAGCGAGCTGAACGACTGGCAGGTGAAGCCGACCGGGCCGTCGGGACCGGTGGCGGTCACCACGGTCACCCCGGAGACGAAGTGGCCCAGCACGTCGCGCATCAGCTGGGGGTCGACCACGGGAGCGGGGACGTCGGCACTCACGCACCCCATCCCACCACGGTCCGGCCGGCGCGGCTCAGGTCGGCCGGACCTGCCCCCGCGGAACCGACGGCCCCCCGGCCCGGTGCAGCGAGCTGGGCAGCGGGTGGCCGACCGCGCGCTCGGTGACGGCCGCGGCGGCGAGCACCGCGGCCAGGTCGATGCCGGTCTCGACCTCGGCGTCGGCGAGCCAGTAGACGAGCTCCTCGGTGGCGATGTTGCCGCTGGCGCCGGGCGCGAACGGGCAGCCGCCCAGGCCGCCGACCGAGGCGTCGAGCTGGGTCACGCCGGCCTGCAGGGCGGCGAGCGCGTTGGCCTGACCGGTGCCGCGGGTGTCGTGGAAGTGCACGCCGACCGGGGTGCCCGGGCAGGCCCGCCGGACGGCGTGGAGCAGCCGCACCACCCGGGCCGGGGTGGTCGTGCCGATCGTGTCGCCCAGGCAGAGGGCGTCCGCGCCCCCGGTGACGGCGGCGCGGGCGACGTCGACGGTGCGGGCGATGGGGGTGCGGCCGTCGAAGGGGCAGTCCCAGGCGGTGGCGACCACCACCTCCAGCGAGCCGCCGGCGCCGTGCGCCAGCGCGGCGATCTCGCCGACGGCGGCGAGCGCCTCGGCGGTGGCCCGCCCGGCGTTGGCCCGGCTGTGCGAATCGGCGGCGGAGACCACGTACTCCAGGTGCGCGATGCCTGCGTCGACCGCCCGCACGGCGCCGCGCGGGTTGGCGACCAGGGCGGAGAAGTGCACTCCGGGGAAGCGGTGCAGCTCGGCGGCGACCTGGTCGGCGTCGGCGAGCGCGGGCACGGCCTTCGGCGAGACGAACGAGGTGACCTCCACCCGGCGGACACCGGTGGCCACGATCGCCTCCAGCATCGCCAGCTTGCCGGCCAGCGGGAGCGGGTCCTCCAGCTGCAGGCCGTCGCGCATGCCGACCTCCCGGACGTCGACCGCCGCCGGCAGCACCAGGTCGAAGTCGCTGTCGAAGGCGCTCATCCCTTCATCGTGCCCGCTCGGCGTTCCACGTGGAACGAGTCAGCCGTACTGGCAGGCCCGGCACAGGCCGGTGTCGTCCGGGACGTCCTCGACCGGCACGACCCGCACCCAGGCCCCGCAGAGCGCCTGCACCGGCTCGTGCGAGTCCCGGGCGACCGCCCCGGGCCCGGCGGCGACCGCGTGCAGCGGCCCGGTCAGCGCATCCCCGGCAGGCCGGCCGGGAGCGGGAGGGGCAGGCGGGCGCATTTCCCGTCCGACGAGGTTCGGCATGGGCCCAGCCTGCCCCACGGCTCAGCCGGCGACCGGCTCCGGGACCCGCTGCTGGTCGTCCCGGGCGGTGAGCTTGGCGCCCTCGACGTCCAGGTCGGGCAGCAGCCGGTCCAGCCAGCGCGGCAGCCACCAGGCCGAGCGGCCCAGCAGCGCGAGCACCGCGGGAACCAGCGTCATCCGGACGACGAAGGCGTCGACCAGGACACCGACGGCCAGCCCGAAGGCGATCGCCTTGACCGTGACGTCCTCGATGGTCACGAAGCTGCCGAAGACGGAGAACATGATCAGCGCAGCCGCGACGACCACCCGCGAGGCGTGGCGCATGCCCCCGATGATCGCCTCGCGCGGCTGCGCACCGTGCACGTACTCCTCGCGCATCCGGGAGACGAGGAAGACCTCGTAGTCCATCGCCAGCCCGAAGAGCACGGCCATGAGCAGGATCGGCATGAAGCTGATCACGGGGCCGGTGGTCGGCACCCCGAAGAGGTCCATCAGCCAGCCCCACTGGAAGACCGCGACGACGGCGCCGAAGGACACGCCCACCGAGAGCAGGAAGCCCAGCGCGGCCTTGACCGGCACCAGGATCGAGCGGAAGACCAGCAGCAGCAGGACCAGCGCCAGGCCGACGACGACCACGGTGAACGGCAGCAGCGCGTCGGCCAGCCGGTCGGAGACGTCGATGGCGACGGCGGTCTGCCCGGTGACCGCGACGTCCGCGCCGGTCTGGTCCTCCAGGTCCGCGCCCAGGTCGCGCAGCGCACCGACCAGCTCGCTGGTCTCCTCGCTCTGCGGGCCGCTCTCCGGCACGACCTGCACGATCGCCGCGGTGCCGTCGGCGACCACCTGCGGCACGGCGTACGCGACGTCGTCCAGCCCGCCCTCGAACTGCCCCGGCGTCCCGGTCGGGGTGCCGCCGATGGCCGCCGCGGCCTGGCCGGCGGTCTGCTCGGCGGCGGCCGGGTCCAGGCCGTCGAGGAACACCAGCAGCGGGCCGTTCACGCCGGGACCGAAGTACTCGGCGATCGCGTCGTACGCCTGGCGCTGCGGGGTCTCCTCACCGGCGCTGCTGGCGTCGGGGAGGGCCAGCTGCAGCTGGGCGGCCGGGATGGCGCAGACGACCAGCGCGGCCAGCACGCCGAGCACGGTGAGCGCCGGGCGACGGGTGACCAGCCGGGCCCAACGGGCGCCGCCGGTGCTGGCGGGGGCGTCGGCGTGCGCGGCCAGCGCCAGCTCGCGGCGGTGCGCCCGGGAGCCCGGTGCGGGGATCAGCCGCGCCCCGGCGAAGCCGAGCAGCGCGGGCACCAGGGTGAGCGCGACCAGCACGGCCACGGCCACGGTGCCGGCGGCACCCAGGCCCATCACGGTGAGGAACGGGATGTTGACGACGGCCAGCCCGGACAGCGCGATGACGACGGTCAGGCCGGCGAAGACCACCGCGGAGCCGGCGGTGCCGGTGGCCCGGCCGGCGGACTCCTCGGGCGCCATCCCCTGGGCGAGCTGGGAGCGGTGCCGGCTGAGGATGAACAGCGTGTAGTCGATGCCGACGGCCAGGCCGATCATCAGCGCCAGGGTGGGCGCGGTGGAGGACAGGGTGATGACGCCGGAGAGCGCGAGCAGGCCGGTGAGCCCGATGCCCACCCCGACCAGCGCGATCAGCAGGTTCATCCCGGCGGCCAGCAGCGAGCCGAAGGTGACCACCAGGACGATCACCGCGACGACGACGCCGACCAGCTCCAGCGGGCCGACGGTGACCGCGCCGGCGTTGAACGCCCCGCCGCCGACCGCCACCTCCAGGCCGGCCTCGGTCGCCGGTGCGGTGGCGTCCTGCAGCTGCTCCAGCGCGTCGCCGGCGAGCTCCATCGGGCCGACCTCGTACTGCACCGTGGCGAGCGCGGCCCGCCCGTCGGGGCTGATCTGCTGGGTGGCGAAGGGGTCCTGCACGGCGGCGACGTCGTCGACCTGACCGGCGGCCGCCACGGCCTCGCCGATCGCCTGCGCGTACTGCGGCTCGACGACGGTGGCGCCGTCGGGGGCGACGAAGACCAGGTCGGCGCCGGCGCCCGCAGCGGCGGGGGAGACCTCGCGCAGCTGGTTCAACGCGGTCTGGGACTCCGAGCCGGGGATGGTGAACTCGTCGTCGAACTCGCCCCCCACGGTGAGGAAGAGCGCGACGACCGCGCCCAGCACGGCGACCCAGGCCGCGGTGAACAGCGCGCGGTGGCGGTAGGCGGCACGGCCCAGCCGGTAGAGCAGGGTGGACATCGGTTCTCCTGGTCGGCGGATCTGCGGCGGGAGGATCAGCGGGACGACGGGGCCGGTGCGACCGCCCCGCGGACGAGCGTGAGCAGGGCGGTGCGGCGCAGCGGCTCGAGGTCGCTCTCGGCGGTGAGCGACATGACGGTGAGCCCGCTGAGCAGCGCGGTGGCCGCCCCGATGAGGTCGGCGGCCGGCAGGGTGAAGGTCAGCCCCGCCTCGGCGGCCGTCCGGTCGACCAGCGCGGCCAGCCGGCCGCCGACCTGCTCGTCGTGCCGGCGCAGCACCTCGGCGGCCTCGGGGTGGCGGGCGGCGTGCAGGGTGTACTCGGTGACCACCAGCGCCCAGGTGCGGTCGCACCGGAAGGCACCCAGCACCCGGTCGACGGCGGCGGCCAGCGGGTCGGGCTCGTCGGCGAGGCCGGTGAGGAGCTCGGCGACCCGGGCGAGGTCGCGCTCGACCTCGCGGGTCATCAACGCCTCGAACAGCTCGTCCTTGGTGCGGAAGCTGGAGTAGAAGGCGCCACGGGTGAATCCACCGCGGCTGCAGATGTCCTCCACGCTGGCCGCGGCGAAGCCCCGCTCGGCGAAGGTGTCCAGGGCGGCGTCCAGCAGCCGTTCGACGGTCGCCTCGCGGCGGCGCTTGGGCCGCTGCAGATCGGTCGCCGTCACGATGCAGGACTGTATTGGATACGGCGCTGTATCCAGAACTCGAGACGGGTGTGACGTGCACTGCTCCCTGGTGCGCGCACCGTCCCCGGGCCCGGCAGGGCACGTACCGGCTCAGCGTGAGCCGCTGTCCGGGTCGGCGTCGCCGCTCGTTACAGGATCCGTCCGCTGCCGCGCGGCTGATCGCCGTCCTGGCTCAGCCCCGGTGCTCCTGGCTCACGCCGCACCGTGAGCCAGGAGCACCCACGATCAGCTGCCCTGATCCCGGGCGGTCAGTCGGGAGTGCGGCCGACCAGGACGGCGCGGGTGTCCGGGGCGGCGATCCGGGCGGCATCGGCTGCCTGGTCGTCGGGGGCGGCCTGCGAGCGACGCTCGGCCTCCACCCGGGCCGCGTAACCCTCCACCTCGGCGGTGATCCGCTGCTCGTCCCAGCCCAGCGACGCGGCGACCGCGCGGGCCACCGGCTCGGCCGACTCCACGCCGCGGTGCGCGGTCTCGATGGAGATCCGGGTGCGGCGGGCCAGCAGGTCGTCCAGGTGGAGCGCGGCCTCGTGCTCGACGGCCCAGACCATCTCGACCATCAGGTACTCCTCGGCACCGGGCACCGGTTCCAGCAGCTCGGGCCGGTCGGCGGCCAGCGCCAGCAGCTGCGGGGTGAGCGAGCCGAACCGGTTGAGCAGGTGCTCGGCGCGGAAACGCGGGATCCCCCAGCGGTCGGAGAGGCCGTCGAGGGAGTTGACCATCGCCACGTAACCCTCGGCACCGACCAGCGGGATGTTCTCGGTGACGCTCGGCGGCACCCGCCGGGTGACGTCCTCGGCGACCGCGTCCACGGCGTCGGCGGCCATCGGCCGGTAGGTCGTGTACTTGCCGCCGGCCACGGCGATCACGCCGGGCATCGGGCGGGCGACGGCGTGCTCCCGGGAGAGCTGGCTGGTCGACTCGCTCTCCCCGGACAGCAGCGGGCGCAGCCCGGCGTACACCCCGGTGATGTCGTCGTGGGTCAGCGGCACCGACAGCACCTCGTTGACGTGCTCGAGGATGTAGTCGATGTCGGCCCGGCTGGCGGCCGGGTGCGCCTTGTCCAGCGCCCAGTCGGTGTCCGTCGTCCCCACGATCCAGTGGCTGCCCCACGGGATGACGAACAGCACCGACTTCTCGGTGCGCAGGATCAACCCGGTCTCACCGTTGATCCGGTCCCGGGGGACGACGATGTGCACGCCCTTGCTGGCGCGCACGTGGAACCGGCCGCGGCCGCCGACCATGGTCTGCACGTCGTCGGTCCACACCCCGGTGGCGTTCACGACCACCTCGCTGCGGACCTCGACCTCCTGGCCGGTCTCCACGTCGCGGACCCGGGCGCCGACCACCCGGCCACCGGCGTGCAGGAAGGAGACGACCTCGGCCGAGTTCAGCACGGTCGCGCCGTAGGCGGCGGCGGTGAGCGCCACGGTCAGGGTGTGCCGGGCGTCGTCGGCCTGGGCGTCGAAGTAGCGGACGGCGCCGACCAGCGCGTCCGGCTTGAGCGCCGGGAACAGCCGGCGGGCCCCGGTGCGGGTCAGGTGCTTCTGCCCGGGCATCGGCTCGGAGAGCGCGCCCAGCCGGGCCAGCCCGTCGTAGAGCGCCAGGCCGGCGGTGACGTAGGGCCGCTCCCAGCCACGGCGGGTGAGCGGGTAGAGGAAGGGCACCGGCTTGACCAGGTGCGGGGCGATCCGGTTGACCGACAGGTCGCGTTCGTGCAGCGCCTCGCGCACCAGCCCGAAGTCGAGCTGCTCCAGGTAGCGCAGCCCGCCGTGGAACAGCTTGGACGAGCGGGAGGAGGTGCCGCTGGCGAAGTCGCGGGCCTCGACCAGCGCCGTCCGCAGCCCGCGGGTGGCGGCGTCGAGCGCGACGCCCGCGCCGGTGACCCCGCCGCCGATGACGAGGACCTCGAACTCGGCCTTCACCAGCTCCTCCCACGCCTGGGCGCGCTGCTGGGGACCGAGCGGGCGTACTGCCGTCATGCGAACTCCTCGGTACGGGCCGTCGCGACGACGGCGCACGATGCACCCACGGTAGGTCGGCGCCGGGAGGGCCGTCGACGCCCGCCGTCTGACATCGTCGGACAGCCCGCGTGGCAGGGATCACCATCCCGACCCCGGATGCCCTAGCGTCGGGCGCCGTGCCGGGCACCGTGCAGTCGATCGAGCGGGCAGCCGCCATCCTGCAGGTCGTGGCGACCTCCGGCGGCACGCTGGGCGTCACCGACATCGCCGAGGCGGTCGGGCTGGCCAAGACCACCGCGCACAGCCTGCTGCGCACCCTCCTGCACGTCGGCTTCGTCGAGCAGGACCGGGCGACCGGCCACTACGCCGTGGGCGCGGGCCTGCTGCAGCTGGGCAGCCACCTGGACGCCAACGAGCTGCGCGCCCGCTCCTCGAACTGGGCCGACGCACTGGCCGCCCGCAGCGGGCAGGCGGTGCGGCTGGTCACGCTGGCCGGGGACGACGAGGTCGTCGTCGTCCACCACGTGTTCCGGCCCGACGACTCCGCGCAGGTCCTCGAGGTCGGCAGCACGCTGCCGGCCCACTCCACGGCGCTCGGCCGGGTGCTGCTGGCCTCCGCTCCCCGGCGCCGCCCCGGCCGCCCCGGCGCCGGGGCGGTCGCGGCCGACCTGGCCGAGGTCCGGGCCCGGGGGTGGGCCGTCGAGCGCGGGGAGCACCAGCCCGGGCGCGGCTGCATCGCCGCCCCGGTGCGCGCCTCCGGCGGCCTGGTCGTCGCCGCACTCGGCATCAACGGGCCGGTGGGCTCGCTGTTCGACGGCCGGGGTGCCCCGCGCGCCCCGCTCGTCGGCATGGTCACCGACGCCGCGGCCGGCGTGTCCCGGGAATTGGGGGGCGGCGGTGCCTGAGCGGTACGTGCTCGCCGTCGATCAGGGGACGACGTCCACCCGTTCGCTGGTCTTCGACCGGGGTGGCCGGATGGTCGCCGTCCGCCAGCGGGAGCACCGCCAGTACTTCCCCCGCCCGGGCTGGGTCGAGCACGACCCGATGGAGATCTGGGCGAACACCCGGCGCACCGCCGCCCAGGTGCTCGCCGACCTCCCCGGCGGCGGCGAGGTCGTCGCGCTGGGGATCGCCAACCAGCGCGAGACCACCGTCGTCTGGGACCGGGCCACCGGCCGGCCGATCACCCGGGCGCTGGTCTGGCAGGACACCCGCACGGCGGACCTGGTCGCCGAGCTCGCCGCCCGTACCGACGCCGGTCTGGTCGCCGAGCGCAGCGGGATCGCGATCGCCGGCTACTTCTCCGGCCCGCGGCTGCGCTGGATCCTCGACCACGTGCCGCGGGCCCGCGAGCGCGCCGAGCGGGGCGAGCTGCTGTTCGGCACGATGGAGACCTGGCTGATCTGGAACCTCACCGGGGGCCCGGACGGCGGGGTGCACGTCACCGACGTGACCAACGCCAGCCGCACGCTCCTGATGGACGTGCGCAGCTGCCGCTGGGACCGCGACCTGCTGGCCTTCTTCGGCATCCCCGCGGCGATGCTGCCCGAGATCCGCCCGTCGGTCGGCGTCCTCGGGCACGCCACCGCGCTGTCGCCGGCGCTGCCGATCGCCGGCGCGCTCGGCGACCAGCAGGCGGCGCTGTTCGGCCAGGCCTGCTTCGCCCCCGGCGAGGCCAAGTGCACCTACGGCACCGGCAGCTTCCTGCTGCAGAACACCGGCACGGAGCTGGTGCGCACCCGGTCGGGCTCGATCAGCACGGTCGCCTACCAGCTGGCCGGCGAGCCGGTGCGCTACGCGCTGGAGGGCTCGGTCGCCGTCGCCGGGGCGCTGGTGCAGTGGCTGCGCGACGGGCTGGGCCTGATCGGCTCGGCCGCGGAGGTGGAGACGCTGGCCCGCACGGTGACGGACAACGGCGGCTGCTACGTCGTCCCGGCGTTCTCCGGCCTGCTCGCCCCGCACTGGCGGGGTGAGGCCCGCGGCCTGGTCGCCGGGCTGACCTCCTACGTCACCAAGGGGCATCTGGCCCGGGCGGTGCTGGAGGCCACCGGCTGGCAGACCCGCGACGTCGTCCAGGCGATGGCCGCCGACTCCGGGCTCTGCCTGCCGGCCCTGCGGGTGGACGGCGGCATGACCACCAACAACCTGCTCATGCAGTTCGTCGCCGACGCGCTGGACACCCCGGTCGTGCGCCCGATGGTGGGGGAGACGGTGTCGCTGGGGGCCGCGTACGCCGCCGGGCTGGCCGTCGGGGTGTGGTCGGACGTCGAGGCGCTGCGCCGGAACTGGCACCGGTCGGCGCAGTGGACGCCGTCACCGGCGCGCGCGGTCGCGCTCACCGCGGAGTACCCCCGCTGGGAGCGGGCGGTGGAGCTCAGCATCGCCTGGGGGGCTCCCTGACCCAGCTTGTCCGATGATGTCGGACCCGACGTGTTGTCCGGCTCACAGCCCGCTCCCTACGGTCCTGGCACGGGACGACCCGGGGTGACCACCGCCACAGGTCCGACCTGTACCACCCCGGTCCGCAGAGCCGCGGACCCGTCGGAAGGAGCGCCTACTCGTGGACACCGTCGGTCTCTGGACCGTCTTCGGCAGTGAAGTACTCGGCACCGGGGTCCTGATCCTGCTCGGCGTCGGCGTGGTCGCCAACGTCGTGCTGCCCAAGACCCTCGGCAACGGCAGCGGCTGGATCGTCATCATCTTCGGCTGGGGGCTCGCCGTCTTCGCCGGCGTCTTCGCCGGGGCGACCTCGGGGGCGCACATCAACCCGGCCGTCACCGTCGGGCTGCTGGTCAGCGGGACCGACACGTACGCGCCTGGCATCGAGGTCAGCGTCGCGAGCACGTTGACGTACTTCGCCGGGCAGCTGGTCGGCGCCTTCATCGGTGCAGTCGTGGCGTACCTGGCCTACTACGGGCACTACAACGACCCGGAAGCGGCCGGCACCCAGCTGGGCACCTTCGCCACCGGCCCGGCCATCGGCACGGTCAAGGACAACGTGGTCACCGAGGTGGTCGGCACCTTCGTCCTCGTCTACATCATCCTGCGGTTCGGGGACACCCCCACGCAGCTCGGCCCGCTGGCCGTCGCGCTGCTGGTCGTCGGCATCGGCGCCTCGCTCGGCGGCCCGACCGGCTACGCCATCAACCCCGCCCGCGACCTCGGGCCGCGCCTCGCGCACGCCGTCCTGCCCATCCGCGGCAAGGGCGACAGCAACTGGGGCTACGCCTGGGTGCCGATCGTCGGCCCGCTCATCGGCGCCGTCATCGCCGGCGGGCTCTCCCACGTCAACCTCTGACCCCGACCCATCGGGCCGGCTGCCGGCCCCCGTCCGCAGGAGGAACCCCATGGCCCAGTACGTGGCCGCCATCGACCAGGGCACCACCAGCACGCGCTGCATGCTGTTCGACCACGACGGCGCGGTGGTGTCCGTCGGCCAGAAGGAGCACCAGCAGATCTTCCCGCGCGCCGGGTGGGTCGAGCACGACGCGATGGAGATCTGGGGCAACACCCGCGAGGTGGTGGCCCAGGCCATCGCCCGCAGCGACGCCAGCGCCTCCGACATCGTCGCGGTGGGCATCACCAACCAGCGCGAGACCGCGGTGGTCTGGGACCGGACCACCGGCAGGCCGGTCCACAACGCCATCGTCTGGCAGGACACCCGCACCGGGAAGATCTGCGACGAGCTCGGCGCGCTGGGCGGCGGCGCCGACCGCTACAAGGACACCGTCGGCCTGCCGCTGGCGACCTACTTCGCCGGCCCCAAGGTCCGCTGGATCCTGGACAACGTCGACGGGGCCCGGGAGCGCGCCGAGCGCGGTGACCTGCTGATGGGCACCATCGACTCCTGGCTGATCTGGAACATGACCGGTGGAGCCGACGGCGGCCTGCACCTCACCGACGTCTCGAACGCCTCGCGCACCATGCTGATGGACTACCGGAAGCTGGCCTGGGACGCCGACATCGCCGAGGAGATGGGCATCCCGATGTCCATGCTCCCGGAGATCCGGTCGAACTCGGAGGAGTACGGCCGGGGCCGCAAGGCCGGGTTCCTGGCCGGGGTGCCGATCGCCGGCTCGCTCGGTGACCAGCAGGCAGCGACGTTCGGCCAGGTCTGCTTCAGCAAGGGCATGGCCAAGAACACCTACGGCACCGGCAACTTCATGCTGCTCAACACCGGCGAGGAGGCCGTCCCCTCGGAGAACGGCCTGCTGACCACGCTGTGCTACCAGCTCGGCGACGCCAAGCCGGTCTACGCCCTGGAGGGCTCGATCGCGGTCACCGGCTCGCTCGTGCAGTGGCTCCGGGACAACCTGGGCATGATCAGGAACGCGCCGGAGATCGAGGACCTGGCCCGCTCGGTCGACGACAACGGCGGCGCCTACTTCGTGCCCGCGTTCTCCGGCCTGTTCGCCCCGCACTGGCGCTCCGACGCGCGGGGCGCCGTCGTCGGGCTCACCCGGTTCGTCAACAAGGGCCACCTGGCCCGCGCCGTCCTGGAGGCCACCGCCTACCAGACCCGCGAGGTGCTGGACGCGATGAACGCCGACTCCGGGGTCGACCTCACCGAGCTCCGGGTGGACGGCGGGATGGTCGGCAACGAACTGCTCATGCAGTTCCAGGCCGACCTGCTCGGCGTGCCGGTGATCCGGCCGAAGATCGCCGAGACGACGGCGCTGGGCGCCGCCTACGCGGCCGGACTGGCGGTGGGGTTCTGGTCCGACCTCGACGAGCTCACCGCCAAGTGGGCCGAGGACAAGCGCTGGGAGCCGCAGATGCCCGAGGACGAGCGGGAGCGGAACTACCGCAACTGGCAGAAGGCCGTCACCAAGTCGCTGGACTGGGTGGACGAGGACGTCGACTGAGGAAGGACCCCGCTGCCCCCACCCGCTCGCAGGCCCGCGGCGGGACCCGGCAGCGGGGCCGCGGCCGAGTAGCTTGTGCGACTGACTAGTCAGTCGTACTGTCCACTCCGTGAGCGACGAGCGGTGGCCCGGCGAGTGGATGCGCGGCGTGCTGTCGCTGTGCGTGCTGCGGGTCGTCGCCGACGGCCCCAGCCACGGCTACGCGATCGCCGGTCGGCTGGCCGAGGCCGGCCTGGGCGCCGTCAAAGGCGGCACGCTCTACCCGATCCTCACCCGTCTGGAGACCGAGGGGCTGGTGACCGCGGCCTGGGAGGCCGGGGACGGCGGCCCGGGCCGCAAGGTGTTCACCGTGACCGGGGCCGGTGTCGAGTCGCTGCGGCAGCGGTCCGAGCAGTGGCGCGTCTTCACCGAGCGGGCCGCCGGCCTGCTGTCGTCCCCGTCCGTCCCCGCGTGAGGAGCCCCGTCATGGGAAAGGTCTCGAACGACACCGAGCAGGGCTGGACCGGCGACCTGCTGACGCGGCTGCGGACGCGCGACGTCCCGGGCGCCCGGATCGGCGAGGTGCTCGCCGAGGTGGAGAGCCACGTCGCCGAGACCGGTGAGCACCCGCGGGATGCCTTCGGCCCGGCCAGGGAGTACGCCGACCGGATCGCCGACGCGATCGGCGCCCCGCCGAGCCAGGGCTGGCGCGACGCGGTGCGCGGGGTGTCGTGGCGCGACTGGGCGACGGCGATGGTCATCGGGGTCAGCGCCTTCCTGCTCTCCGACGCGCTCTGGGCCCTCGGCGCCGGGGAGACGTCGCTGCTCGGGCTGCCCGCCTGGGCCGTCTGCGCGACCGCCGCCCTGGTGCTGGCTCTCTGCGTCGCCCGGATCGTGCGCACCGTCCGCACCTCGGGCGACCGGGTCACCGATCCGCGCACCGGCGCCGACATGGTCCCGCTGCCGAGGTGGGCCGTGGTCGTGCTGGTCGGCACCCCGCTGACCCTCCTGCTGGGCACGCTCGCCGCCGGCCTGCTCATGCGCTGAGGCGGCGTGCGGTCTTGTTGACCTGAACGTCACGTCCGTCGCCTGCACAACCTCCCCGCCGGGTCGATCAATGCGGGAGCGGGAGCAGTCGTCGGGAACGAGGTCGTCAGGTGCCGGAGAGAGTCGTCGAGCTGGCCGGGCGGGTGCAGGAGCAGTCCGCCGCCCGGTTGCGCGACCTGGACACGATCGCCCGGACCACCCGGATGCTCGCGCTCAACGCGCTGGTCGAGGCGGCACGGGCCGGGGACGCCGGCCGCGGCTTCGCCGTGGTCGCCGAGGAGGTCAAGCAGATCGCCGAGCAGGCCGCGGGGATCAGCACCGGGCTGTCCGCGGAGCTCGGGCCCACCGTCGCCGAGCTGCACGAACTGGGCGCGCGGCTGGTCACCCAGGTCCGCGGACAGCGGCTGGCCGACCTGGCGCTCAACGCCATCGAGCTGGTCGACCGCAACCTCTACGAGCGCACCTGCGACGTCCGGTGGTGGGCCACCGACGCCGCGGTCGTCGACGCGGCCTCCGAGGGCGACCCGCACGGCCCGGCCGCCGCGACCGCCACCCGGCGACTGGGCGTCATCCTGCGCAACTACACCGTCTACCTCGACCTGTGGATCGCCGACCTGTCCGGGCGGGTGCTGGCCAACGCCGCGCCGCAGCGCTGGCCGGGGGTGGTGGGCAGCGACGTCAGCGGCCAGCAGTGGTTCCGCGACGCGCTCGCCACCGCCGACGGTGACGCCTACGCCGTCGAGGACGTCACCGCCTCCGCGGCACTGGGCTCCGCGGTCGCCACCTACGCGACCGCGGTGCGCCGCGACGGCGAGACCGACGGCGAGGTGATCGGGGCGCTGGGCGTCTTCTTCGACTGGGCCCCGCAGACCCAGGCCATCCTCGACGGGCTCCGCCTGGCCGACGACGAGCGCGCCCGCACCCGCGCGCTCCTGCTGGACGCCGACGGCCGGGTGCTCGCCGCCTCCGACGAGCAGGGCGTGCTCACCGAGCGGGTGGAGCTGCAGACCCAGGGTGCGGCCAGCGGCTCGTACACCGACGGCGAGCGCACCATCGGCTTCGCCCGCACTCCCGGCTACGAGACCTACGCCGGCCTCGGCTGGTACGGCGTGCTGATCCAGGAGCGGTGATCTCAGCCGGCCAGGGCAGCCGAGACGACGGCCTTGGCCTCCTGCTGCACCTGGGCGAGGTGGTCGGCGCCCTTGAACGACTCCGCGTAGACCTTGTAGACGTCCTCGGTGCCCGAGGGGCGCGCGGCGAACCAGGCGTTCTCGGTGGTGACCTTCAGCCCGCCGATCGCGGCGTCGTTGCCCGGGGCCTTCGTGAGCTTCGCCGTGATCGGCTCACCGGCCAGCTCGGTGGCGGTGACCGCCTCGGGGGAGAGCTTGCCGAGCTTCGCCTTCTCCTCCCGGGTGGCGGCGGCGTCGACCCGGGCGTAGGCAGACTCCCCGAACCGTTCCGTCAGTGACGCATGCAGCTGCGAGGGCGAGCTGCCGGTGACCGCCTGGATCTCCGAGGCCAACAGGGCGAGCAGGATGCCGTCCTTGTCCGTCGTCCACACCCCGCCGTCCCGGCGGAGGAAGGACGCGCCCGCGGACTCCTCCCCGCCGAACCCGACCGACCCGTCGAGCAGGCCGGGCACGAACCACTTGAACCCGACCGGCACCTCGACCAGCCGCCGGCCCAGGTCGGCGACGACCCGGTCGATGAGGGACGACGACACCAGCGTCTTGCCCACCGCGGTCTGCGCTCCCCACTCCGGCCGGTGGCTGAACAGGTAGGAGATCGCCACGGCCAGGAAGTGGTTGGGGTTCATCAGCCCGCCGTCGGGGGTGACGATGCCGTGCCGGTCGGCGTCGGCGTCGTTGCCGGTGGCGATCTGGTACTCGTCCTTCGCCCCGATCAGCGAGGCCATCGCGGACGGCGAGGAGCAGTCCATCCGGATCTTGCCGTCCCAGTCCAGCGTCATGAACCGCCAGGTGGCGTCGACCAGCGGGTTGACCACGGTGAGGTCCAGCCCGTGCCGCTCGGCGATCTCCCCCCAGTAGTGCACGCTGGCGCCGCCCAGCGGGTCCGCGCCGATCCGGACGCCGGCGTCCTTCACCGCGGCCAGGTCCAGGACGTTCGGCAGGTCGTCGACGTAGCTGCCGAGGAAGTCGTAGGGCTGCGCCGCGGCGCGGGCCCGGGCGAACGGGATGCGCCGGACGCCGTCCAGGCCGTTGGCCAGCAGCTCGTTGGCCCGCTTGGCGATCCAGCCGGTCGCATCGGTGTCGGCCGGGCCACCCGAGGGCGGGTTGTACTTGAAGCCGCCGTCCCGGGGCGGGTTGTGCGAGGGGGTGACCACGATGCCGTCCGCGAGCCCGCTGGTCTTCCCCCGGTTGGCGGTGAGGATCGCGTGGCTGACCGCCGGGGTGGGGGTGTAGCCGTCCCGGGAGTCGACCAGCACGGGGACGTCGTTCGCGGCGAGGACCTCGAGCGCGCTGACCCAGGCCGGCTCACTCAACCCGTGGGTGTCGCGGCCGATGAACAGCGGGCCGTCGAACCCCTGCTGGGCGCGGTACTCGCAGATGGCCTGGGTGGTGGCCAGGATGTGCGCCTCGTTGAACGCGCCGTCCAGCGAGGAGCCGCGGTGACCCGAGGTGCCGAACGTGACCTGCTGGGCGACGTCGGCCGGGTCGGGCTCGACCGTGTAGTAGGCGGTGACCAGGTGGGGGACGTCGACCAGGTCGCTGGGCTGGGCCGGCTGACCGGCGCGGTCGGAGGACATGGCCTGATCTTGACCCGGATCCCCACCTGCCCGCGACCGGGACCGCCCTGTCGGTGGCCGGTCGTAGCCTGGTCGGGTGCTCGGGGACTGGCGGGAGATGGTCACCGATGCGGCCTTGATCGATGCGGTCGGGCAGCACGTGCTCGACCGGGCGCGGCCCTACGCCGCCCGGAGCGTGCTCGACGTCCGGGTGGCCGAGGACGCCCGCCGGCTGACCGGGCTGGTCCAGGGCGGGGCGCCGGAGCCCTACCGGACGACGGTGGTGCGCACCGAGGGCGGCCGGGTGGGCTGGGCCGCGGCCTGCACGTGCCCCGTGGGTGACGACTGCAAGCACGCGGTGGCCGTGCTGCTGCACCTGCGTCCGGACATCCAGCGCGCGTCGGGCGGACCGCGCCCGGGGCGCCCGGCCGCGCGCACCTGGGAGCAGGAGCTCACCGAGCTGGTGAGCGCCGCCGGCCGACCGGCGCCGGCCACCGTGCCGATCGGGCTGCAGTTCGAGCTGGTCGAGCCCGAACCCGGCCGGGGGCGTGCCTCGGTCGCCGCACCGGGCACCCGGCAGCGGCTGATCCGGCTGCGGCCGGTGGTGCCCGGCAAGCGCGGCCAGTGGGTGCGCAGCGGCGTCTCGTGGCGGCAGCTGCAGTACGACAGCGCCCAGGCCTCGTGGAACCCGGCGCACCTCGCCGCCATGCGCGCGCTGCACGCCACCCACCAGGCCGCCCGCAACCAGTACTGGTCGTACGCCCCGGCCGACGTGTACCTGCACGAGTTCGGCCCCGGCCTGTGGCGGCTGCTCGCCGAGGCCGTGGCCGACGGCGTCCCGCTGGTCACCGCCGACCGGGCGGCCCGGCCGGTGGTGCTGGCGCGGGAGCCGGCGGACGTCGCCGTCGACCTGCGCCGGGACGGCGAGCGCGCCGAGCTGTCCGCCGTGCTGCAGGTCGACGGCCGCACGGCCGACCCCGGCCGGCTGTCCTTCCTCGGGATGCCCCCGCACGGGGTGTCGGTGGAGGGCCCCGTCGGCACCGACGGCGACGTCCCCGGGCTGGTGCTGGCCCGCCTGGACCGGCCGGTGCCGCCCGTGCTGGCCGGGCTGGTGGCCCGCGGCGGTGGGATCGACATCCCGCCCGGCGACGTCGACCGCTTCCTCCGCGACTGGTACCCCGGGCTGCGGCAGGCGGTGCCGGTCATCTCCGGCGACGGCTCGGTCGCCCTGCCGGAGGTGCCCCGGCCGCGGCTGGCCGTCGAGGTCCGCTACCCCGGGGACGCGACGGTCTGCGTGGCCTGGACGGTCCGCTACGGCGCCGACCGCGCTTTCCCGCTGCCCACCGGCGAGGAGGCCGCCGTGCCGGGCTCCGGGCGCGACCCGGTGGCCGAGCAGCGGCTGCTGGACGAGCTGCCCGAACCGGTCGCCGGGCTTCCCGAGCTGTGGACGCCGGGGCGCCGGCTGGCCGATGCGGTGGAGCTGGCCGGGGTGGAGGCGCTGGAGTTCACCACCGAGGTGCTGCCCGCGCTGCAGGCCGCGCCCGACGTCGACGTCACGCTGGTCGGCAGCCCGCCCGACTACCGGCCGAACACCGCGGCGCCGCAGATCAGCTTCACCACCCGCGACAGCCGGGAGTCCGACTGGTTCGACCTGGGCGTCTCGGTGAGCGTCGACGGCCAGAGCGTGCCCTTCGAGACGCTGTACAAGGCCCTCGCCGCGGGGCGCACCCGGCTGGTGCTGCTCAGCGGCACCTACTTCTCCCTGCAGCGGCCGGAGTTCGAGCAGTTGCGGCTGCTCATCGAGGAGGCCCGCGCGCTGCAGGACGTGCCGGGCGACGGCGTGAAGGTCAGCCGCTTCCAGGCCGGGCTCTGGGAGCAGCTGCTCGGGCTCGGGGTGATCGAGGAGCAGAGCGAGCGCTGGACCCGCGAGGTGCGCGGGCTGCTCGACCTCGAGCACGCCGAACCACCGCCCGTCCCGGCCGGGCTGGCCGCCGAGCTCCGCCCGTACCAGCGGGAGGGCTACGGCTGGCTGGCGTTCCTCTGGGACCACCGGCTGGGCGGGGTGCTCGCCGACGACATGGGGCTGGGCAAGACCCTGCAGACCCTGGCGCTGCTGGTCCGCGCGCACGAGACCGGCGACCTCGATGACGCGCCGGTGCTGGTGGTGGCGCCGACCAGCGTGGTGCCCACCTGGGCCCGTGAGGCGGCGCGGTTCGCCCCGGGCCTGCGGGTGGTGACCGTGTCGGAGACCGAACGCAAGCGGGGCACGGCGTTGCAGGCCGAGGTGGCCGGCGCGCACGTCGTCGTCACCTCGTACGCGCTGTTCCGGATCGACGAGGACGCCTGGACCGGGCTGCCGTGGCGCGGGCTGGTGCTCGACGAGGCGCAGTTCGTGAAGAACCACCAGGCCCGCACCTACCAGTGCGCCCGGCGGCTGCGTGCCCCGGTGAAGCTGGCGCTGACCGGCACGCCGCTGGAGAACAGCGTGATGGACCTGTGGGCGCTGATGTCGATCGTCGCGCCCGGGCTCTTCCCCGACCCGCAGCGGTTCACCGAGGCCTACCGCATCCCGATCGAGCGGGACGGCGACGCCGAAAAGCTCGCCGTGCTGCGCCGCCGGATCCGCCCCCTGGTGCGCCGGCGGACCAAGGAGATGGTCGCCGCCGACCTGCCGCCCAAGCAGGAGCAGGTGCTCGAGGTGGTGCTTAACCCACGGCACGAGAAGCTCTACCAGACCCACCTGCAGCGCGAGCGGATCAAGGTGCTCGGCCTGGTCGAGGACATGTCGAAGAACCGGATGACGATCTTCCGGTCGCTGACCCTGCTGCGGCAGCTGAGCCTGGACCCGGCGCTGGTCGACCCGGCCTACGCCGACGTCCCCTCCAGCAAGGCCGACGCCTTCCTCGAGCACCTGCGCGCGGTGGTCGCCGAGGGCCACCGGGTGCTGGTGTTCAGCCAGTTCACCCGGTTCCTGCGCAGCGTCCGCGACCGGCTGACCGACGAGGGCATCGACTGGGAGTACCTGGACGGGCGCACCCGCGACCGCGACGCCGTCGTCCAGGGCTTCCGCACCGGCAGCGCGCCGGTGTTCCTGATCAGCCTCAAGGCCGGCGGGTTCGGGCTGACCCTCACCGAGGCCGACTACGTGTTCGTGCTCGACCCCTGGTGGAACCCGGCGAGCGAGGCGCAGGCCGTCGACCGGGCGCACCGCATCGGCCAGGACAAGACGGTGATCGTCTACCGGCTGGTGTCGGTCGGCACCATCGAGGAGAAGGTGATGGAGCTGAAGGCGCGGAAGTCGGCGCTGTTCTCCCGGGTCGTCGACGACGGCGCGCTCGCCTCCGGTGCGCTCACCGCCGACGACGTCCGGGGTCTGTTCGGCTGACCCGATCCACCCTGCCGTGCCGCGGGTCAACCCGGCCCAGCAGACGTTGAGCCGTGTCCTGCCGCGGCTCGACGTCACCTGCGGAGGCTCAACCCGCGGAGCAGCAGCCGGCTCCGATCAGCGCTGCCGCGGCTCGACCGCGTCAGGCGTCGTCAGTCAGCTCCAGCGCACAGCGACGGCCAGCAGGAAGGGGATGGCGAGGAAGCCGATGCCGACCCAGCCGAGCACGATCCCCGCGGTCGCCATGCCGTCGCCGCCTTCCCCGCGCTCGCGGATCTGCCGCTTGGCGACGTAACCGAAGACGAGCGCGAGGATGCTGCCGATCCAGTAGATCCAGACGATGCCCAACACCATCGACGCGATGGCCAGGCCGTTGGTGCGCTGCGGCGGCGGGTAGCCGTACCCGTACGGGAGTGGACCGTAGGGCTGACCGGGTGGACCGTAGGGCGGGCCGGGAGGCCCCTGAGGCGGGCCGTAGGGCTGGCCGTACTGCTGCGCCTGCGGCCGCGGGTGCCAGTTGCCGTCGTCCTGACTCATCTGCTCGTCCCCTGTGTTCGCCGCCGTACGGGAGCCGCCCCCATGGGTCGGACGCACCGACCGTAGAAGCCGATCCGGGCGACGAACAGCACCGACCCTCCCAACGGAGGGGTCCGGCCGGGGCGGGGGGCAGCGCCAGCGCGGGTCAACCCGGCCCAGCAGACGTCGAGCCGCGTCGTGCCGCGGCTCAACGTCACCCCCGGCGGGTCAACCCGCGTGGCAGCAGCGGGTCAGGCTCAGCCGCGCCGCGGCTCACCCCGGTAGGTGCCGACGCTCCACAGGTTGCCCTCCGGGTCGCGGACGGCGAACTCGCGGCCCCCGTGGTCGGTGTCGTGCACCTGCTGCACGACCTCCGCCCCGGCGGCGAGCGCGCGGGCGTGCACCGCATCGGCGTCGTCGGTGACCAGGTAGGCGGCGGCGGTGCCGGGCTGCGCGGGCCACGGGTCGTCGGGCACGTCGCGCACCGAGCCGAGCATCACCCCGCCGCCGGGCGGCCAGGACAGCTCGGCGTGCACCACGTGGTCACCGTCGGCGACGACCAGGGTCTCCTCGAACCCGAGGGCGTCGACCAGGAAGCGGATGACGGCGCGGGCGTCGCGGGCGCGGAAGGCGGGCCAGACGGTGGGCGGCGGGGGAGCGGTATCGGTCATGCGCTCAGGTTGTCGACACGGGCGGCCGCCCGTCTTGGACGTATCCGAACTCCTCGGCCAGCCAGCGCGACGGCGGCAGCCCGGAGAACGCCCGCCACTCCCGGGTCAGGTGCGCCTGGTCGGCGAAGCCGCCGGCGACGGCCAGGCCGGCGAGGTCCAGCGGCCGGCCCGCCCCGGCCCGGGCCTGCAGCGCCCGGCGGGCGCGGGAGAACCGGACCACCCGGCCGGCCTCCTTGGGGGTCAACCCCGTCTCGGCCCGGAACCGGGTGAGCAGGTGGCGCGCCGACCAGCCGACCCGATCGGCGACGTCGGCCACCCGCAGCCGCCCACCCGAGGCCAGCACCAGCCGCCACGCCTCGGCGACCTCCGGCGCCGGCGCGCTGTCCGGGCGCACCCGGCGCAGCAGCACCTGCTCCAGGGCCGCGAACCGGGCCGGCCAGTCGGGCGCCGCCCGGAACCGCTCGACCAGCTCGGCTCCATCCGGGCCGAGGACGTCCTCGACCGGGCAGTCCAGGGACGCCAGCGCACCGGCGGGCACCCCGAGCAGCCGACGGGCGCCCAGCGGGGTCAGCGCGAACTGGACGCCGGCCTGCCGCCCCGGGTGGCGGATCAGCGCGGGCGCGGTGTGCAGCCCACCGACGAGCCCGGCGTAGCGGCCCGGCGCCTGCCGCGGATCGGGGTGCGCGGCCATCTCCAGCGGGTCGTCGAGGGTGACGACGAACGTCAGCGTGGGAGAGGGCAGCCCGCGGTGCAGGCCGGGCGCCAGCCCGTCCTGCCGGTACCCGGTGGCCTCGGCGACCAGCCCGCGCAGCGCCGGGTGCGGCCGGTGCCCGACCCACTCGCTGGTCACGGTCCGAGGATGGCACGCGGACGCGCCGACCTGCGCTCCGTCACCGCCACGCCGCCGGCAACCCGGGGTTCGCGGTCCCGTCGCCTGCGGTCGCCGTGACAGGCGCCGGGCCGCCATCCTCTCCTCGCACCGTGTCGGTCAGCGCCGGCCCCTCCCGCGCGGCGTCCCACTCCCTCGGAGGTCCCCGTGCACCCGTCCCACCTCAGCGCACCGCGCGCCTCCGCCGGCGCCCTGGCTCTCGCGGCGGCCCTCGCCGTCCCGCTGGTCACCGCCGGTCCGGCGGCCGCGGGCTCGGGCGGCCACGGCTACGGCCGCGACGCCGAGCCGGTGCGCTTCGCCACCTACAACGTCTCGATGTTCCGCACCACCGAGGGCGAGCTGGCCGACGACCTGGCCGACGCCGACGACGAGGCGCAGGACGCCGAGGTGCGCAACGTCGCCGAGGTCGTCCAGCGGCAGCGGCCCGACGTGCTGCTGCTGAACGAGTTCGACCACGACGCCGAGGGGCTGGCTTTGGAGCGGTTCCAGGAGAACTTCCTCGCCGTCGGCCAGGGCCCCGCGGGGGAGGAGGCCGAGCCCATCGAGTACCCGTACGCGATGGTGTTCGCGTCGAACACCGGCGTCGCCAGCGGCTTCGACCTCAACGACGACGGCACGGTGGGCACGGAGGGGCAGGCCTACGGGGACGACTCGTTCGGCTTCGGCACCTTCCCCGGCCAGTACGCCTTCGCGGTGCTGTCGAAGCACCCGATCGACACCGACGAGGTGCGCACCTTCCAGGAGTTCCGGTGGGCGGACATGCCCGGTGCCCGGCTGCCCGACGACCCGGCCACCCCCGAGCCGGCCGACTTCTACTCCGCCGAGGAGCTGGACGTCGTCCGGCTGTCCAGCAAGAACCACGTCGACGTCCCGGTGCAGATCGGCCGGCGGACCGTGCACGTGCTGGCCAGCCACCCCACCCCGCCGACCTTCGACGGGCCGGAGGACCGCAACGGGTTGCGCAACGCGGACGAGATCCGCTTCTGGGCCGACTACGTCACCCCGGGGAAGGGTTCCTACATCTACGACGACCAGGGGGAACCCGGTGGTCTGCACCCGCGCGACCGGTTCGTGATCATGGGGGACCTCAACGCCGACCCGGCCGACGACGGCAACGGGCTGCCCGGCGCGGCCGACCAGGTGATCGGGCTCCGGCAGGTCCAGGATCCGCGGCCCACCAGCGAGGGGGCGGCCGAGGCGGCGGCCCGGCAGGGTGGGGCGAACCTCGGGCACGACGGCGACCCGGCCCTCGACACCGCCGACTTCGCCGACGGGGAGACCGACCCGGGCAACCTCCGCGTCGACCACGTGCTGCCGTCGAAGCGGCTCCGGGTCTGCGGCGCCGGGGTCTTCTGGCCGTCGTCGGACGACCCGCTGTCGCGGCTGACCGGGGTCTACGACCCGCAGTTCACCAACGGGTTCCCCAGCTCCGACCACCGGATGGTGTGGGTGGACATCGCACTGCAGGGCACGCACCACCGCTGACCCGCGCCGTCCGGGGGGCTGCTCAGCGATCGACGCGGGCGGCCTCCCGGCGGAGGGTGAGCCCCTGCCGCAGCAGCCCGGCGGCGAGCACCGCGCCGACGCCCTCCCCTGCGCGCAGCCGCAGGTCCAGCAGCGGCTCGACGCCGAGCGCGTGCAGCACCAGCTCGTGCCCGCGCTCCCGGCTGCGCTGACCGGCCACCAGCGCCGACTGCGCGGCCGGCTCCAGCCCGACGGCGACCAGCGCGGCCACCGAGGTGGCGAACCCGTCGACGACGACGACCGCCCCGGCGTCCGCGGCGCCCAGCACCGCGCCGGCGAGGACGGCGAGCTCCGGCCCGCCCAGCTCGGCCAGCGCGGTGAGCGGGTCGAGCCGGGCGCCGGCCCGGTCCAGCGCGGCGCCGACCACGGCGCGTTTGCGCTCGACCATCGCCGAGTCCGCGCCCGCGCCCAGGCCCACGACGTCCGCGGGCTCGAGCCCGAGCAGGCCGGCGGCCAGCGCCGCGGCGACCGTCGTGTTGCCCACCCCGACCTCACCGAGGGCGACCAGCCCGGTCGCCGCCCCGTGCTCGGCGCCCAGCCGGCGGCCGGCGGCCAGCAGCGCCGCCGCGTCGTCGGCGGTCAGCGCCGGGCCGGTCACCAGGTCGCCGCGTGCCCCGGCCGGCCGGACGTCGAGCGCCCCGGGCACCGCGGTTCCCTGCACCCCGGCGTCCACGACCACGACGTCCAGGCCGGCCGAGCGCGCGGCGGTCGCCCCCAGCGCCTGTCCGGCGACGGCGGCCGCGGCGATGTCCCGGGTGGTGGCCACGGGGAACGCGGAGATCCCGGAGCCGGTGACGGGGTGGTCGGCGGCGGCGAGCAGCAGGGTGCCGCCGGTCAGCCCGGTGCGGCCCAGCGCGACGACCCGGTCGACCGCCCGGTCGAGCACGCCCAGCGACCCGGGCGGGGTGAGCAGCCGGTCGGCCTGGTCGCGGGCACCGACGACGGCGGCCGGCTCCGGGCTGCGCAGCCGGTTCGGCGGGGGCGCGGCGTCGGCGTCCGGCCAGCGGTCGGTGAGGACCACATCGTCCAGCGGCTGCCGGCGCGACCAGCCGGCCCGCTCCAGCCCCGGCGCGGGCGGCCGCTCGTCGGGCCAGCCCAGGCACAGCCAGCCCAGGGTGACCACCCCCTCGGGCAGGCCGAGCAGCTCCCCGAGCTCCTCGGGGCGGAACAACGTCACCCAGCCCAGGCCCAGCCCCTCGGCGCGGGCGGCCAGCCACAGGTTCTGGATGGCGGTGGCGCAGCTCCACAGGTCGGCGTCCGGGAAGGTGGCCCGCCCGAGCACCCCGGCCGCCGGGGTGCGACGGTCGCAGCAGACGACGACGCCCAACGGCGCCTCCCGCACGCCCTCCAGCTGCAGGTCCAGCAGCCGGGCGCCGGCCTCGGGCTCCAGCTGCGCGGCCTGGCGGAGCCGCTCCCGGTCGGTGAGCACGGCGGCCCGGTCCCGGATGGCCGGGTCGCGGACGACGACGAACCGCCACGGCTGGCTGTGCCCCACCGACGGCGCCTGGTGGGCGGCGGTGAGCACCCGGGTGAGCACCGCGTCGGGCACCGGGTCGGGCCGGTAGCGGCGGACGTCGCGCCGGGCGCCGATGGCGCGGTACAGCCCGGCCCGGTCGGCCTCGGGGAGCGCCCAGCCGGTCGGGTCGGCGGCGCGCTCGGAGGCGGCGCTGCCGTCGCCGATCAGCGGCACCGGCCGGGGCCAGGTGGTCATCGCTCGACCTGCTGCAGGAACCGCCGGACGGTCTCCAGGAACACCTCGGGCTGCTCGGAGTGCACCCAGTGCCCGGCGTTCTTCACCCGCACCAGCCGGGTCGAGGGGAACAGCTCGTCCATCCGCGGCCGGTCGTCGTCCAGCACGTAGTGCGAGTTCGCCCCGGCGATCCACAGCACCGGGCCGTCGTAGGTCGCTCCCGGCTCGGGCTCGGGGAAGCGCCGCAGCTCACCCAGGTCGCGGGCGAGGGTCTCCAGGTTCAATCGCCACTTCCACCCTTCCTGCCCGTCGCGGACCAGGCTCTGCAGCAGGAAGCCCCGGACCATCGTGCTGGGCACCGCATCGCGCAGCGCCCGGTCGGCGTCCTCCCGGGTCTCCAGCGCGTCGACGTCGACCGCCTGCATCGCGGCGATGAAGGCGGCGAACGCCGAGGCCTCCTCGTCCGGGTCGTCCGTGCGCCCGCCGGTCTCCGGGTAGTCGACCGGCGCGATGTCGACGACGACGAGCGCGCGCAGCAGCTCCGGCCAGCGCAGCGCCAGCTGCATCGCGACCTTGCCGCCCATGGAGTGCCCGACCAGGGTGACCGGCTCGCCGAGCAGGGCGAGCTCCGCGGCGACGAACTCGGCCATGTCGCCGTAGTCGACCCGGTCGGTCCACGGCGAGTGCCCGTGGTTCGGCAGGTCGAGCAGGGTGACCCGGTGGCCGTCGTCGGCCAGGGCCTTGGCGATCGTCGTCCAGTTGCGCCCCTGGCCGAAGAGGCCGTGCACGAAGACCACCCGGGGTCCGGTGTCGCCGAGCGTGCGGGCCGCCAGCCGGTTCGGGTCGGTCATGCCCCGATCCCATCAGATGAGCCGGTGATCGTGCGCCCAGCCCATGTCCCTGCACCGGATCGTCGGTGCCCGCACCTACCGTCGACGGGCTCACTGCACCACCGCTGCGAGGAGATCCCCGTGCCCGGACGCCGCCGGCGTGCCACCCGCTCGTCCACCAGCACCACCGCCCGGACGACGACCACCCGGAAGGCCGCCCCCACGCGGAAGGCGGCCCCGGCCCGCACGGCGGCCGCCCGGAAGGCAGCCCCGAAGAAGGCAGCGCCGGAGCTGCCGGTGGCCGGGCCGGGGGAGCGGGTGTGGGTGCTCGCCGTCCCCTTCCGGGCTCCCGCGCCCGGGGCGAGCTGGCACGCCGGGCTCTCCGCGCACGTGTACGTCGGCGCCACCCTCCCGGCGGCGCTGCAGCCCTACGACCCGCCGCCGCACAGCCTGGAGCGGTACCTGGAGGACGAGCTCAACACCGTCCCCCGTCCGCTGCCGGCCGCCCGGCCGATGACCCCGCGCGAGCAGCAGGTCACCGGCGCGGGCGTGATCGCGGCGCACGCGGCCGCCGGCGGGCGGATGTTCCTGCTCGGTGACGACCCCGGGGTGGGGAAGACCGGCACCGCCGTGCTCGCCGTCCAGCGGATCGCCGAGCAGCGCGCGGCCACCCCCCGCCCGGTGCGCCGGGTGCTCGTCGTCGCCGACCGCCCGGCGGCGATCACCGTGCCGCACTGGGCCCGCTCCATCGGCGGGTTCGGGGGCGCTGCGCCTGGCGGGCAGGGCCTGCGCTGGTGCGTGACCACCTGGGACCGGCTGGGCAAGGTGGCCGCCGCGACGAAGGCCACCGGGCACGGCTTCGACGTCGTCGTCGCCGACGAGGCGCACATGGTGCGGCACACGACGACCCAGCGGTGGAAGCACTGGAAGGCGGTCTCCGGCAGCGGCCGGGTCAAGGACGCCCCGTTCGTGCTGCTCGCGACGGCGACGCCGGCGCACACCCCGCTCGAGCTGCCCTACCTGGCGCCGCACTTCGCCACGCTGCACGGCGAGCCGCTGCGGGAGTGGGCCGATCTGCCTGCCCGGCTCGCCGCGCACGGGTTCCACGTGGAACGTGGCCGCTACGGCTGGGCGTGGACCGAGGACGCCGACGAGCGCCGCGCCGACCTCGCCCGGCTGCGCAGCTGGCTGGCCGACACCGACCCGCCGGCCACCCTGCACCGGCCCGCGCCCTGGGGGCCGGTGTCCGTCACCGGCACCCCGGTCCAGCTGACCCCGGCCGAGCGCGCGCAGTACGAGGCGGAGTGGTCGGAGTTCCGCGCCGAGATGCAGCTGGCCCGCCGGAAGCGGGAGACCGCCCGCGGCCGGGCGGCGCTGCTGCGCTTCCGGCAGAAGGCCGGGCTGATCCGGGCCGCGGCCACCGTCGACTGGGTGACGGCTCAGGTGGAGGCCGACCGGCAGGTCGCCGTGTCGGCGGAGTTCGTGGAGACCGCCGCCGACCCGATCCGCGAGGCGCTGCTGGACGGCGGGATCGCCGTCGCCGGGATCTACGGCCGGGACCGCTTCGACGTCGAGGCGGAGCGGTTGCGGTTCCAGACCGGCGAGGCGCCGGTGTGCGTGTTCACCGTGACCGCCTCGATCAGCCTGCACGCCGGCGAGCAGCTGCCCGGCGGCCTCGTCGCCTCGACCACCCCGCGGGTGGGGCTGTTCCACCAGCCGCGGTTCTCCGGCATCGCGGCCCGGCAGGTCACCGGCCGCACGCACCGCGACCACCAGGTGTCGCCGTGGCGGGTCGCGTTCGCCGCCGACACCGTCGAGGAGGACGTCGCCCGGGTGATGGTCGAGCGCCTGGCGGTCACCGGGTCCACCGCGGGCGGGGACACCGCCGGGCTGCAGCAGATCGCCGAGTTGCTGGACGCCGACTGGCTGCCCGCCGCCTCGCTGACCGGTGTTGACTGATCCCCGTCAGCGGGTGATCTGCCAGGCGTCCCGCACCTGGGCGGCGCTGAGCACCGTGCCGTAGATGCTCACGTGCGCCAGCGACCCGGCGAAGTACCTGCTCGTGGGAGCCGACGGCCAGGTGTTCAGGTTGTCGAAGCCGATCCGCCAGAACCCGGTGAAGGGCTCCGCCCCCGTCGCCGAGCCCCTCGCGACCAGCGCACCGTCCACGTAGAGGCGCAGCCCGTCGCCGGCGGAGAAGGTCGCGGTCACCAGGTGCCACGCACCGTCGTTGTACGACCGCGGGCTGGTCACCGTGCTGATGGAACCGTTGTAGACGCCGAAGACGAGCTGCCCGCTGTCGGTCATGTAGACGTGCCGGTCGTAACTGCTGGACAGGTCGCCGTTCGTACCGTTGCCGAAGCCGATCAGCTTGCCGCCCCCGCCGGTCGTGGTCTGGAACCACAGCTGCAGCGAGAACGTCTGCGGGCCGGCTACGGCCTGGGTGCTGTACACCCTGCCGCTCCTGCCGTCGAAGACGATCGCCCGGTCGTCCCCCACCCCGCACGGCGCGCCGCTCGCGGTCGACGTGAGGTTGCCGGCGTAGGTGCCGTTGCCCGCGGTCCGGGCCGCACCGGTGTTGCTCGCGACGTTGCCCCGGGTCTCCTGGAGGCGGTAGTACTGCGCGGCGTTGGCCCCGCCGGCGACATCGGTGCAGTTCCAGGCGGCCGCGATCGGCACGGTCAGCCGCGGGGTGGACGCGGTGTCGCTGAAACCCGCGGTGGCGCCGGGCAGCGAGACGGTGAGCACCACGGCGGCGGTGAGCACGGTGCCCCGGCGCAGGACGCGGGCCGGTGGTCGCCGGACGCCGCCCCAGCCGGGTCGCTTCCCGTCGTCGGTCCGCTCGGCCGGTGGTCCGGCCGGAGGGGCGTCGTCGGGACGGCGGTGGGCCACGGCGAGCGCCAGCAGCGCGGCCAGCCCCAGCACCGCGGCCACCAGCGGCCAGACCCGCCGCTCGGCGAGCCAGACGGCCGGCTCACCGACGAGCGGCAGGCGCAACGCGACCGCCCCGTGGACGTCGGCCGGGTCGACCAGGGAGCCGTCGGCCCGGGGGTTGGCGTCGCCCTTCAGCTGCAGCCCGCCGGACTCCACGGCGACCAGTCGGTGCAGCCGCAGCTGACCGGGCAGGTCCGGGTCGTCCACGAGCACGACCGAGCCGGGCTCCAGCGCGCCGGTGGCGACCGGCCGGACCACGGCGACGTCGCCGGGGGAGAAGGTGGGCTGCATCGAGCCGGACATCACGACGCTGGACTGCCAGCCGACGAGGGCGGGGAGCACCGAGGCCGCCAGCAGCAGCGCCAGGGCGCCGAGCGCGATGCGGCTCAGCGTGCTCAGGACGAGCGCGGTCCAGCCCTGCCGCCAGGTGGTGCTGCTCATCGCTGCTGCGCCTCCCAGGCGAAGGTGACGCTGGCCGAGGCGCCCTTGACGCTCGTCGGCGCGTCCTCGGACAGCGCGAAGCTCACCCGGTAGGTCCGGCGCTCGGGCGCGGCGCCGCCGGCGGTGTCCCAGGGCAGGACGCCGTCGGCGTAGGTGGTGGGGAACCGGGCCAGCGTCGTCGCCAGCGGCGCGGTGAGGGCGGTGAAGCCGGCGCAGTCGTCGTTGACGCCGCCACCGGTGCCGGCGGTCCAGCTGAAGTCCAGGGCCTCGGTCAGCCCGGAGACCGTGGCCGTCCGCTGCTTCACGTACAGGCGCACCTGCGCCGGCTCGGAGCCGGTGGAGGTCACGGCGATGCACTCGGTGTAGGTGACCCCCGGGCGCAGCGCGGGCAGGGTGAACGTGCCGAGGCCCTCGATCTCGTTGGCCACCGCGACCGTGCCGGTGCTGACGCCGGCGGCCAACGTCGGGGTGGCGGCGGTGAACCCGGCGTACGCGGCCTGCCACACCAGCGCGGCAGCGACGACGAGCGCGCCGGCCGAGGACACGACGATCCCGCGTCGCGTCGCGCGACGGCTGGGACGGCGGAGGGTCACCCTCGTCATGCCTGGCTCTCCGGGGATCCGGGGGAGTCGGCCGCTCCGGCCACCTCCTGCAGCCCCCGACGCTAGGACCGGACGGTCCGGCCTGGAAGACTCCAGGTGACCGTGCCACTCCACTGGGTGACCGAAGTCGGGAGGACGTGACGCACATCCGGGCAGGCCGGTCACGCAGGGTGGTCCGGCGCCGCCGAGCTCAGAGCTGCGGGGACACCAGCCGCATCGGCAGGTGCAGGATGCCGTCCTCGTCGTAGTCCGGGCCCGACCGGCGGAAGCCGAAGCGCTCGTACCAGCTCTCCAGGTACGCCTGGGCGCCGATGTCGACGGTGCGGCCCGCGCACAGCTCGAGACCGCGGCGGATCAGCGCCGCGGACAGCCCCCGGCCTCGCGCGCCCACGGCGGTGGCCACCCGGCCGATGGCGCGGTCCTCGCCGTTGTGCAGCACCCGGATCGTGGCCAGCACCGTGCCGTCGTCGGCGGCGAACCAGAGGTGCTCGGTGGTCGGCTCGGTGTCGCGGCCGTCGAGCTCGGGGTACGGGCAGGCCTGCTCCACGACGAACACGTCGACCCGCAGCCGCAGGATGCCGTACAGCTCGGCCGGGGTCAGCTCGGCGAACGGCGCCTGGCGGAGGCGGGGCGAACCGGTCACCCGTGCATCGGTCACCGCGTCATCGTCGCAAGCCGCTCCTCACCCGGTGGCCGCGGTGCGGTGTTAGCGTCGATGCCCTGACACGGGGTGTCCCACCCGGGACTGAGATCACACCCGTCGAACCTGCTCCAGTTCGCACTGGCGAAGGGATGTCACCGCGTGGACGCCACCTCCCTGCGCACCGCCCACGAGGCGCTGCGCGACACCGCACCCCTGGTGCACTGCCTCACCAACACCGTGGTGCAGACGATCACCGCGAACGCGCTGCTCGCCGTGGGCGCGGCCCCGGCGATGGTCGACGACCCGGCCGAGGCCGGGGAGTTCGCCGCCGTCGCCTCCGCGGTGCTGGTCAACGTCGGCACCGTCTCCGCCCGCACGGCCGACGCGATGCGCCTGGCCGCCCGCGCTGCGGGTGAGGCCGGCACCCCGTGGGTGCTCGACCCGGTCGCCGTCGGCGGGCTCGCGTTCCGCACCTCGCTTGCCGCCGACCTGGTCGAGCTGCGGCCCACGGTCGTCCGCGGCAACGCCTCCGAGGTGCTCGCCCTGGCCGGCGCCGGGGCCGGCGGGCGCGGGGTGGACAGCACCGCCGACCCGGACGACGCCGTGGAGGTCGCCGCGTCGCTGGCCCGGCGCACCGGCGGCGTGGTCGCGGTGAGCGGGCCCGTGGACGTCATCACCGACGGCGAGCGCACCCTGCGCGTCGGCGGCGGCTCGGTGCTGCTCACCCGCACCACCGGCGCGGGCTGCGCGCTGGGCGCGCTCACCGCCGCCTACGTCGCCGCCACCGGCGACCCGCTGCTGGGCGCCGTCGCCGCCCACGCGCACGTGGCGCTGGCCGCCGAGGTCGCCGCCGACCTCGCCGACGGGCCGGGCACTTTCGCGCCGCAGTGGCTGGACGCGCTCGACGCCCTCGACGGCGAGGCGCTCACCCGCGCCGACGTCCGCGCCGCCTGATGCGACGCGCCTTCGACCCCACCCTCTACCTGGTCACCGACACCCTGCTGTGCGCGCCGCGATCGGTGCCGGAGGTGGTCGCCGCCGCGGTGGCCGGCGGGGTCACCGCCGTCCAGGTGCGGGACAAGACCGCGGGCCGGCGCGACCTGCTCGCGCTCACCCGCGCCGTCCAGGCGGTGCTCGCCCCCACCCCGGGGGTGCGGCTGTTCGTGAACGACGCCGTCGACGTCGCGCTGCTCGCCGGCGCCGACGGGGTGCACGTCGGCCAGGACGACCTGCCGGCCGGCGAGGTGCGCACCCTGCTCGGCCCCGACGCCCTGGTCGGGGTCTCGGTGGGGGACGACGCCGACCTGGACGGGGCGCTGGCCCTGCCGCCGGGCACGGTCGACGTGGTGGGGCTCAGCCCGGTGTGGGCCACCCCGACCAAGCCCGACGCCGGCCCGGGGCTCGGGTTGGCCGGCACCCGGTCGCTGGCCGCCCGGGCACAGGCCGGCGGGATCGCCGCCGTCGCGATCGGCGGCATCTCCGTCGCCAACGCCGCCGAGGTGCGGGCGACCGGCGTCGACGGCGTCTGCGTCGTCTCCGGCATCTGCGCCGCCCCCGATCCCGCTGCCGCCGCCCGCGAGCTGCGGGCCGCGCTGACCCAGGAGCTGATCGACCGATGACCGCCGCCGTCGCCCTCACCGTCGCCGGCTCCGACCCCAGCGGCGGCGCCGGCATCCAGGCCGACCTGAAGACGTTCAGCGCGCTGGGCGCCTACGGCACCGCGGTGTTGACCGCGCTCACCGCGCAGAACACCCGCGGTGTCACCGGCGTGCACGGCGTCCCGGCGGAGTTCGTCGGGGAGCAGCTGCGCACCCTGTTCGCCGACGTGACGGTGCACGCCACCAAGCTCGGCATGCTGGGCACCGCGGAGGTGGTCCGCGAGGTGGCCGCCGCGCTGGCCGGCCGGCCGGGCGGCCCGGTGGTGTGCGACCCGGTGATGGTGGCGACCAGCGGTGACCGGCTGATCTCCGAGGATGCGGTCGCGGCCGTGCGCGCCGACCTGCTGCCGGTCAGCGACCTGATCACCCCGAACGTGCCCGAGGCCGCCGCCCTGCTGGACGTCGCCCCGGCCACGACCGTCGACGAGCTGCCCGACCAGGCCCGGGCGCTGCTGGCCCTCGGCCCGGCCGCGGTGCTGCTCAAGGGCGGGCACCTGGGCGGGGACGACAGCGTCGACGTGCTGGTCACCGCTGATCGCGTGGTAGAGACCCGGCGACCCCGCATCGAGACGACGTCGACGCACGGCACCGGGTGCACGCTCTCCTCCGCGCTGGCCGCGCTGGCCGCCCGCGAACGGCAGGCGGGGCGGCCGGTGGACTGGGCGCCGCTGGTCGAGCAGGCGCGGGACTACCTGCAGGCCGCCCTGGCCGCCGGGGAGACGCTGAGTATCGGCTCCGGGCACGGCCCGGTGCACCACTTCGCCGGCTGGTGGTGAGGGCCGGCTGGTGGTGAGGGCTCAGCTCTCCGCGTCGAGCACCCGGCGCAGTAGCCGGGCGGCCATCTGGTCGCCGCCCTCGGCCCCGCGCAGCAGCTGCTCGATGGCGCCGTCGACGTCGCCCTGCTCCAGCAGCAGCACGCCCAGGTCGTGGTGGCAGTGCAGGTCACCGGCGTCGATGCCCGCCCGGTAGGCGGCCGCGGCCGCGACCGGGTGGTCGAACTCCTCGGCGAGGAGGCCGCCCAGCGGCCGCCAGCTCTCCTCCTCGCTGCGCAGCGCCCCGGCCTCGAGCACGCTGCGCGCCTCCTCCAGTCGGCCGGCGGTGCGCAGCAGGTCGGCCAGGTCGACCCGGGTGGAGGGGTGCCGGTCGGCCCCGGCCCGCAGCTCGCCCTCCAGCGCCGGGTCGCGCGTCTCGTCCCACCGCCAGCAGGCCAGCACGGCCCGCGCGTGGGCGTCGCCGGCGTCGACGGCGCGCTGCAGCCACGCCTGCGCCTCGGACAGGTCGCCCTCCTCGCGCAGCGACCAGGCGAGGTGGACGGCGGCGTCGGGGTCACCGAGCTCCGCGCCGCGGCGGAACGCGGCCCGGGCCTCCTCACGCTGCCCCTGCTCCAGCTGGGCGGTGCCGAGGGTGGCCCAGGCGGCGCGGTCACCGGCGGCCAGCGCCTCCCGCGCGGCCTCCTCGGCGTCGGCCCACCGTTCCACGTGCAACAACGCGATCGCCAGGTTGAGCCAGGCGTCGTCCTCACCGTCGGCCGCGGCCCGCTCGTAGGCGTGCACCGCCTCGTCCCAGCGGCGCAGCTCGGCCAGGCTGTTGCCCAGGTTGAACCAGGCCAGCGCCGAGCCGCGCGCGGCGGCCCGGCCGAACGCGACCACCGCGGCTGCGTGGTCCCCGGCCTCGGCCAGGTCGCAGCCACGGTTGATGAGGTCGTCGATCTCGGCCTCCGCCGCGCCGTCCCGGGTCATGCGGGCAGTCTGGGGTGGCCCGCGGTCGTCCGTCGACCGCCTGCGCACCCGGACTGACCAGTCCGGGGGATCCGCCGGCTGGCTCGCGACTCAGCCGGTCCAGTCCGGCGGGTCGCCGGGGGCGAGGTCCGGGTCGTCGGCGGCCAGGGTGCGGACCGGCCCGGGCGCCGTGCGCGGTCCCTCGAAGCGGACGGTCACCCGGTTCAGCCCGCTGCCCCAGACCCAGCCGGCGCCGAGCCCGGTGTGGACGACGTCCTGACCGGGGTACCAGGCGGTCACCGACGGCCCGGGGGCCGGATCGGCCGGCAGCGGCTCGACCGGCTCCTCCGTGCTCACCACCGCACCGGTGTCCTGCTCGGCGAACAGGTCGCCCTGCACGAATGTCGACAATCCGGAGACGCCGACGCCGAGCAGCCGCACCCCACCGCTGCGGTCCACCCCGGCGAGCAGCCGGTGGGCGACCTCGGCGATCTGCCGGGGGGCGTCGACCGGGTGCGGCAGGGTCTGCGAGCGGGTCAGGGTGGTGAAGTCGTAGCGGCGCACCTTGAGGGTGACGGTGCGCCCCGAGGTGCCCGAGCGCTGGAGCCGGGTGCCCACCCGCACCGCGAGCGCCTCGATCTCCGCGGCCAGCCGCGCGGGGTCGGTGAGGTCGCGGGCGAAGGTCTCCTCCGCGCTGACCGACTTCGCCTCCCGGTCGGGCACCACCGGACGGTCGTCGTCGGCGCGGGCCAGCCGGTGGAGGCCGGTGCCGTGCGCCTGGCCGACCAGGCTGGTCAGGTCGACCAGCGACAGCCGGTGCAGCTCGCCGACGGTGGTCACCTTGATGCTGGCCAGCCGCTCGGCGGTGGCCGGGCCCACCCCGCCGAGGCTGCGCACCGGCAGCGGGTGCAGCACCTCGAGCTCGGAGCCGGGCGGGACGACGGTGAGCCCGTTCGGTTTGTCCAGCTCGGAGCCGATCTTCGCCAGCGACTTCGACGTGGCCACGCCGACCGAGCCGGTGACCCCGCCGGTGGCCGCGGCGATGCGGGACTTCAGGTCGCGGGCCAGCGTGGTGACGCCGGCGACGGACAGGTCGTGCCCGCCGGCGGCCAGGTCGACGTAGGCCTCGTCGATGGAGACCGGCTCGACCAGCGGCGAGAGCTCGCGGAGCAGGCCCATGACCACCTCCGACGTGCGCCGGTAGGCGGCGAACCGGCCGCCGAGGAACGCGGTGCCGGGCGGGCAGAGCCGACGGGCCTCGGCGGTGGACATGGCGCTGCGGGCGCCGAACGCCCGGGCCTCGTAGGAGGCGGTGGCGACCACGCCGCGGCCGCCGGTGCCGCCGACGACCACCGGACGACCGCGCAACGAGGGCTTGTCCCGCTGCTCGACGGCGGCGAAGAAGGCGTCGAGGTCCAGGTGCAGGATGCTCGCTTCGCGCCGCACGCCGTCCACACCTCCCTCCGCCCGGGAACACGCCGGCCCGCCACGGGGCTGCTCCCCCGGGTGATCCATCATCTCCCCGACCGACCGAGCACGAGGAGCGACGAGGGCATGACCGAGCAGAGCCAGTGGGTGCAGATCACGCAGGCCGACCCGGAGCACTCGGCGCGGTACGCCGAGCGGTTCCGGGTGATGGCCGCCCAGGGCGCCGACCTGGCCGGCGAGGCGCGGCTGGTCGACGCGTTCCTGCCGCGCGGCGCGCGGGTTCTCGACGCCGGCTGCGGCCCGGGCCGGGTGGGCGCCTTCCTCGCCGCGGAGGGGCACGACGTGGTCGGGGTGGACGTCGACCCGGTGCTGATCGCCGCCGCCGAGGCCGACCACCCGGGCCCGCGGTGGCTGGTCGGCGACCTCGCCGAGCTGGACCTGCCCGACCGCTTCGACGGCATCGTGTGCGCGGGCAACGTGATGGCCTTCCTCGCCCCCAGCACCCGGGGCACGGTGCTGGAGCGCTTCGGCGCCCACCTGGCCGACGGCGGTCGCGCGGCGATCGGCTTCGGCGCCGGCCGGGGCTACGACTTCGACGAGTTCCTGGACGACGTCCGGGCCGCCGGGCTCGTGCCCGACCTGCTGCTGTCCACCTGGGACCTGCGGCCGTTCACGCCGGAGTCGGACTTCCTGGTCGCGGTGCTGCGGACGGGGTAGGACGGCGGCATGACCCACCTGCCCGACCCCGCCACGTTCTCCCGCCGGGACGACCAGCCCAGCGCGGGGCGCACCCGGTTCGTCGCGACCGGAGCGCAGACGCGCGGGGACTTCGGGCTGTTCGAGGTGACCATGCCCCCCGGTGGCAGCGGGCCGGGGCCGCACCTGCACCGCACGTTCAGCGAGGCGTTCCACGTGCTGGAGGGCTCGCTGGCGGTGCTGGCGAACGGGGAGTGGACGACCGCGCACGCCGGGGACCTGCTCTACGTGCCGCGGTCGGGGGTGCACGCCTTCCGGTCCGCCGGCGACGACGTCGGCGCCCGGTTCCTCATCCTGTTCACCCCGGGCATCCCGCGGGAGGACTACTTCACCGGGCTGCTGGAGCTGCACGCCGGCGGCCGCACGCCGACGACGGCGGAGATCGACGACTTCGCCCTCCGGCACGACCAGCTCAACCTGCGCGACTGACCGGCGTGCCGCTGCTCACCGTGGGCCACGGGCCCGACGACCGCACCCGCCTGGGCGACCGGCTGCGGACCGCCGGGATCGCCGAGCTGGTCGACGTGCGCCGCTTCCCCGGCAGCCGGGTGAACCCCGACGTCCGGCGGGAGGCGCTGGAGGCCTGGCTGCCGGAGCTCGACGTGGCCTACCGCTGGGAGCCGCGGCTGGGCGGCCGGCGGCGGCTGCCCCCGGGCGAGCCGGTCGTCGACGACTGGTGGACCGTGGCGCAGTTCGCCGCCTACGCCGCGCACACCCGGACGGCGGAGTTCGCGACCGCGCTGGACGAGGTGCTCACCGCCGCCGGGGAGCGGGTCGTCGCGGTGATGTGCAGTGAGAGCGTGTGGTGGCGCTGCCACCGGCGGCTCGTCGCCGACGTCGCCGTCCTGGCGCACGGCGCACCGGTGCACCACCTGATGCCCGACGGCCGGCTGGCACCGCACCGTCCGGCCGAGGGCGCGGTGCTCGGGGACGACGGCGCGGTGCGCTGGCCGGCCCGGTCCTGACCGGGCCGGCCGGGGGTCAGCCCTGGCGGCCGCGCCCGTTGTTGCCGTTGCCGCTGCCGTTGCCGTTCTGCTCCACGACCGCCTGCTGCGGAGCGACCTCGGCGGTCTCCTCGGCCGGCGCGGGGGCCGGGGCAGGGTCCTTCTTGCCGCCGCCGTTCTGCCGGGCAACCGAGGAGACGGCCTGACCGTGCTCGCGCCCGGAGTCGAAGCTCTGGTGGGCCACCTCGGAGACGGCCTCGCCATGGGTCGGCGACGTCCCGGCGTCCTCGTCGGTGCCGGGCTCGGGAGCGACGGTCTCGTCGACGACCGGCTCGGTGACCGGGGACTCCTGCTCGACCGGGGCCTCGGTGGTGGGGGCCTCGGTGGTCGGGTCGGCGGGCGCGGCAGGCTCCTCGGTGGTCGGGTCAGCGGGCGCGGCAGGCTCCTCGGTGGTGACTGCCTCGACCGTGGTGTCCGGCGCGGTCACCGACGTGCTCTCCGAGGCGGACTGCACCACCTGGGTGGTGGCGGCCGCACCTCCACCGGCGACCACGACGGCGGCGGCGCCCGCGGTGAGCTTCACGCCCAGGCCCGCCGAGGCGACCTTGGCGAGCAGGGCAGGGACCAGTCCGAGCATGGGGCACTCCTCATCGAGAACGAACGTTCTCGGAAGTGATCGGCAGGTGCGGCGGCACCTTGAGGCCGATCACCCGATCGGCTGGCCGTGGCACCGTCCCCGGAGGGTCAGCGGTACCAGACGGAGACCCGCCCGTCACGGACCGAGATCCCACCACCGACGAACGGCTGGCTCACCAGCCCGTTGCGGACGGTCATGGCGCCCGCCGGGTAGGACAGCCGGCCCTGCTCCCAGCCCTGTGCGGCCCACGCGTCCCGGATGGGGCCGGAGACGAAGTTGACGATCGCCCGGTAGCCGTTCGTGATCGGGCCGCCCGCGTAGGCCGACCCGCCCTGGAAGTGCTGGCCACAGCCACCGTCGCGCAGGCCGCAGAAGACCGCGGAGGTCGGGTAGCCCATGCCGCCGCGCTCGTAGCCCTGCTTCGACCACTCGTCGACGATCGCCCTCGGGATCACGAACGTCCCGGCCGGCGAGGAGTAGATGGACCCGCCGGTGTAGTGCTGGCCGCAGCCGCCGTCCTTGAGCCCGCAGAAGACGCCGGACAGCGGGTAGCCGAGGAAGCCGCGCTCCCAGCCCTGCCGGGCGTAGGCGTCCCGGAAGGCGCCCGGCACGACCAGCAGGGGCGCGCCGGGGGTCGGGTAGATCGACCCGCGCTGGAAGTGCTGCGCCGTCCCGGCGCCGATCGAGAAGGCCTCGCTGGTGGGCAGGCCGATGCCACGCTCCCAGCCCTGGGCGGCCCAGCGGTCGCGGATCCCAGCAGACACCGCGAACGCGCCGGCCGGGGAGGAGTAGATGGACCCACCCTGGAAGTGCTGCCCGCAGCCACCGCCGGCCAGCCCGCAGAAGGTGTCCCTCGTCGGGTAGCCCAGCCAGCCGCGCTCCCACCCGCCGGCGCCCCACCGGTTGCGGACGACGCCGTTCAGGACGGCGACCGTCGGCGTCCTCGGGCTGGAGTAGACGCCGCCCCGCTGGAAGCGCTGCAGGCAGCCGCCGTCCCTGAGGGTGCACTCCTGGTCCTGCAGGGGGTAGCCGAGCTTGCCCCGCTCCCAACCGCCGCTCGACCAGATGCGGCGCACCGAGTCGGGGACGATGACCGCGGCGTCGGCGGGCGGGGACCAGTAGATCGACCCACCCTGGAAGTGCTGACCGCAGCCGTCAGCCGGCAGCCCGCAGAAGGTGTCGCTGGTCGGGTAGCGCAGCGACCCGGCCTCCAGTCCGGCGTCGTACCAGGCGAGGAAGATGTCGGGATCGGTCAGCGCCCGGGCGCCGGTGGCGGCGGACCAGACGATCTCGCCGTACTCGTACTCCTGGACGCACCCGCCACCGGTCAGCGTGCAGTCCTCCACCCCCACCCCGAGGCCCAGCGGACCGGCGGACCCCCCGGTCGCGGCGTACTTGGCGGCGATCGGGGAGGAGGCGGCGGCCACCGGCGGGGCGGCCTGCGCCGTGGCCTGCCCAGCTGCGGGAGAGGGGTCGCCGTCGGTGGCCCAGCCGGCGCCGCGCTCGACCGCCGTCGGCTCCTCCGCCGACGCGACACCGGGCGCGCCCAGCAGCGCCGCCGCCGCGACCGCCACGAGACCGACCGACCGCACACGGCCACCGGGCCGCCGGACGGACCGACGCAGACCGAACACCTGGAGCTCCCCGCTGTCTGGGCACGGGTGCACCTGTGTGCGCAGTGTGAGCGGGAAGGTAGTGCGCCCAGCGGCCCCGCAACCCCGACCGCCGGACCTGCGGCGTGTCACGTTCGTGCAGGTCAGCGGCGGATCGAGCGGGCGTCGTCAGTTCGCCATGTCGACGAACCGGCTGTAGTGGCCCTGGAACGCGACGGTGACGTTCGCGGTGGGGCCGTTGCGGTGCTTGACCAGCATGATGTCGGCCTCGCCGGCCCGCGGGGACTCCTTCTCGTACATGTCCTCGCGGTGGATCATCATCACCATGTCGGCGTCCTGCTCGATCGAGCCGGACTCGCGGAGGTCGGAGAGCATCGGCTTCTTGTCCTGACGCTGCTCGGAGCCACGGTTCAGCTGGCTCATCGCGATCACCGGGAGCTCCAGCTCCTTGGCCAGCAGCTTCAGCGCGCGGGAGAACTCCGAGACCTCCTGCTGGCGGCTCTCGACCTTCTTGCCCGAGGTCATCAGCTGCAGGTAGTCGATGACGATGAGCTTGAGGTCGTTGCGCTGCTTGAGCCGCCGCGCCTTGGCCCGGATCTCCATCATCGTCATGTTCGGTGAGTCGTCGATGTAGAGCGGGGCGTCGGCGATCTCGCCCATCCGCCGGGCCAGCTTCGACCAGTCCTCGTCGGAGAGCGTGCCGGCGCGCATGTGGTGCAGCGGCACCTTCGCCTCCGCCGACAGCAGACGCATGGTGATCTCGTGCTTGCTCATCTCGAGCGAGAAGATGGCGGCGGGCAGGTGGTGCTTCACCGTGGCCGACCGGGCGATGTCCAGGCCCAGCGTCGACTTGCCCACACCGGGTCGGGCGGCGATGACGACCATCTGGCCGGCCTGCAGGCCGTTGGTCAGCTCGTCGAGGTCGCGGATGCCGGTGGGCACGCCGCGGGCCGTGCCACCGCGCGAGGCGATCGCGTCCAGCTCGTCCATGGTGGGCTGCAGGACGTCCTCGAGGCGCGAGTAGTCCTCGCTCATCCGCTTCTCGGTGACGTCGTAGATCTCCTGCTGGGCGCGGTCGACGATGTCGTCGACGTCGCCCTTCCCGCCGGCCGCGCCGTAGCCCAGCTGCACCACCCGGGTGCCGGCCTCGACCAGCCGCCGGAGCACGGCCTGCTCGGCGACGATCGCCGCGTAGTAGCCGGCGTTCGCCGCGGTCGGCGTGGAGGCGATCAGCGTGTGCAGGTACACCGCGCCGCCCATCTTGGACAGCTGGTCGGTGCGGTTGAGCTCCGCGGCGACGGTGATCGCGTCGGCGGGCTCGCCGCGGCCGTAGAGGTCGAGGATGACGTCGAAGATGATCTGGTGCGCCGGGCGGTAGAAGTCGGGCCCGGCGAGGACCTCCACGACGTCGGCGATCGCGTCCTTGCTCATCAGCATGCCGCCGAGCACCGACTGCTCGGCCGCGACGTCCTGAGGCGGCTGCCGGTCGTACTCCGGAGCCGTCGGCCTCGGCCGGCTGATGTCGTCGACGACCGCCACGCTGGATCCTCCTGTCCGCCGGTCCACGTCGGGACCGGCTGCTGCTGTGCACCTGGTGCTGACCGCACGACGGCGGCCCCTGCCGTGCGGGCGCCGACCGTCGGGTCGTTGCTACCGCCGGGCACCGACAGTTCGGTGCCCGGCGGCAGCTGGTGAGGACGTTAGGAAGCTGTCGGCCGCACGTCCAACACCGCTGTGCACGTCGATCTGCACAACTTGTGGACAAATCGGTGGACGACCGTGGTCGCCGTGTGGACGGCCCGGGGGACGACGACTCGTCGTGTTCCGGCAACCCCCTCGTCACCTGCGGCGCAGCCGCACCCAGCCTGTGGACGGGAGAAAGTCCGCCACTTCCCCGGCGCGGCGCACCGTCGGCGTGCCGTCCGCGTTCCCGCTGGTCACACGCGCATCGCGGGGCACGGCGCGGCCCGGCGACGGTGCCCGCCCACGTCGTCCCGGGCAGCGGGGGCTGCGGCCGCCGGTGAACGGTGCACGACCCCGGCCCCCGTCGCGGCGCGACGGGCACGACGGCGGCGACGGCGGTGCGAGGGCCGCGGGGAGCCCTTCCACGGCCGCCGCCGGGCCCCGTGCTCCCCACCGCGGGGACCGTTGTGCACCGTGATGTCCACAGACTGTGGAGAAGTCGACACGGGGCCGCGGTCGGTGGCCCCGGCGCGGCCTCCCGGCGCGGCGACCTTGTGGACGGCGGGTGGACCGGCGGGTGGCCGCACCCGGGCGACCGGCCGCGGAGACGCCACGAGGGGCGCCGGACCGGAGTCCGACGCCCCTCGTGGGCGGTGCTGTGGGCCGGCTGTGTCAGCCGGCGGACGTCATCAACCAGCGACGACGTCGAGGTTCACCGTTGCGGAGACCTCGGGGTGCACCCGCACCGTGACGGTGTGGGCGCCGGTCGTCTTGATGCTGCTCGGGATCTCGATCCGGCGACGGTCGAGCTCCGGACCACCGGCGGCGGAGACCGCGGCGGCGACGTCGGCGGTGGTGATCCGGCCGAAGAGCCGGCCACCCTCACCGGCGCGGGCCGGCAGCGTGACGGTCAGGCCGCTGAGCCGCGCGGCGATCGACTGGGCGTCTTCCAGCGACGCGACGTCGCGGGCGGCACGCGCCCGGCGCAGGCTGTCGACCTGCTTCTCGGCACCCCGGGTGGCGACGATGGCCAGCCCGCGGGGCAGGAGGTAGTTGCGGCCGTAGCCGCCCCTGACCTCGACGGTGTCGCCGGAGGACCCGAGACCGGTGACCTCCTGCGTCAGGATCAGCTTCATGGTGCTCATGATCAGCGCGCCGTGGAGGTGTAGGGCAGCAGGGCCATCTCGCGGCTGTTCTTCACGGCCACGGCGACGTCACGCTGGTGCTGGCTGCAGTTGCCGCTGACGCGGCGGGCACGGATCTTGCCGCGGTCGGAGATGAACTTCCGCAGCAGGGTCGTGTCCTTGTAGTCGATGTAGGTCGCCTTGTCCTTGCAGAACTGGCAGACCTTCTTCTTGGGCTTGCGCACAGGGGGCTTGGGCACTTGGGGTTCTCCTGGGAGATCAGTACTGGAGTTGTCGGCCCCGCTGCAGGGGCCCGCCGCGAGCGTGCGAGCGGTGGGGGGCAGCGGGGTCCTTCATCAGAAGGGCGGTTCGTCGGAGGACGCCGGCGGGGTGGACCAGGGGTCGCTCGCCCCGCCGCCGGAGAAGCCACCGCCACCGCCGCCGCCACCGCCGCTGAACCCACCGCCGCCGCCACCCTCGCTGCGCGCAGCGCGGGTGACCTTGGCCGTGGCGTACCGGAGGCTGGGGCCGATCTCGTCGACCTCGAGCTCGACGACGGTGCGCTTCTCGCCTTCCTTCGTCTCGAACGAGCGCTGCTTCAAGCGCCCCGAGACGATGACCCGCGAACCGCGGGTGAGCGACTCAGCGACGTTCTCCGCCGCCTGACGCCAGACGTTGCACCGCAGGAACAGGGCCTCGCCGTCCTTCCACTCCTGCGACTGACGGTCGAAGGTGCGGGGCGTCGAGGCGACGGTGAAGTTGGCGACGGCGGCGCCGGACGGCGTGAACCGCAGCTCCGGGTCGGCCGTCAGGTTCCCGATGACGGTGATGACGGTCTCGCCGGCCATGGTCAGTGGACCTCGGGCCGCATCAGCTTCGTGCGGAGCACCGACTCGTTGAGGTTCAGCTGCCGGTCGAGCTCGGCGACGGCGGCCGGCTCGGCCTGGATCTCGACGATGGCGTAGATGCCCTCGACGTTCTTCTTGATCTCGTAGGACAGCCGGCGGCGGCCCCAGATCTCGGTCTTGACGGTGCCACCGGAGTTGGTGACGACGGTCAGGAACCGGTCCAGGCTGGGAGCGATGGTCCGCTCCTCGAGCTCAGGGTCGAGGATGATCATCAGTTCGTAGTTGCGCACGGAGAACCCCACCTCCTCTGGTCTCAGCGGCCGCAGCACATCTGCGGCAGGAGGGTCGTACATGCGTCGCGCGCCGGACCTGCGGACAGCAGGACAGACGCGCACCGGCCAGGCTACCAGCGCAGGTGACACCACCGGTGCGTCGGACCGGCGATCTACGCTCCTCGGGTGGCTGAGCAGCTGATCGGCGTGCACGTCGGACCGGGCCTGACCGAGGCGAACGAGCTCGACGAGGGCGGCCCGCTGGCCCGGGCCGCGGAGCTGGACGCCGACGCCGTCCAGGTCTTCCTGGCCGACCCGCAGGGCTGGAAGGCGCCGAAGCCCCGCCCGGACGCCGACGCGCTGCTCGCCTCCGACGTCGCCGTCTTCGTGCACGCGCCGTACGTGCTCAACGTCGCCTCCACCAACAACCGGATCCGCATCCCCAGCCGGAAGCTGCTCGGGCAGCACGCCCAGGCCTCGGCCGCGATCGGCGCCCGCGGCATGGTGGTGCACGGCGGGCACGTGCTGGCCGCGGACGACCCGGCGGCCGGCGTCGACAACTGGCGCAAGACCTTCGCCCGGCAGGCCGACGACGGCGGGTTCGGCGTCCCGGTGCTGATCGAGAACACCGCCGGTGGCGACAACGCGATGGCCCGCGAGCTGGCCGCGGTGGGCCGGCTCTGGGAGGCGGTCGGCGGGTTCGGCGCCGGGTTCGTGCTCGACACCTGCCACGCCTGGGCGGCCGGCTGGGACCTGGCGAGCGTCGTCGACGACGTGCGGGCGGTCACCGGGCGCATCGACCTGGTGCACCTGAACAACAGCCGGGACCCGGCCGGCTCCGGCCGCGACCGGCACGCGCCGCTGGAGGCCGGGGAGATCCCGGTCGAGCTGCTGCTGCACGTCGCGCGGGAGGCCGGCTGCCCGGTCGTCCTGGAGACACCCGGGGACGCCGCGTCGCACGCGGCGGAGATCAGCCGGCTGCGGTCGACCCTGTCCTGACGGGGCGGTGCGCCCCGCCGGGCCGCCGGGTGCGGCGCAGGACCACCCGGTCGACGGCGCCGTCCAGCACGCCACCGGCCGGGTCGTCGACCCCCGGCCAGCTGCGCCGCACCAGGTCGCGGTCCGGCTGCCACACCTCGCGGACCACCAGCACCATCAGGGCGACGATCGCGACGTCCCGCAGGACGACGGCGGTGTAGAACCACTCGACGCCGACCCCGCGGGCATCGGAGCCGAGGTAGTACAGCATCGTCATCGCCCACACCAGCGCCTCGGTGGCCTGCCACGCCAGCAGCGAGCGCCACCGCGGCCGGGCCAGCACCGCCAGCGGGAGCAGCCACAGTGCGAACTGCGGGCTGTAGACCTTGTTCAGCAGCAGGAAGGCCGCGACCAGCAGGAACGCCAGCTGCGGCAGCCGGGGCCGCAGCGGGGCGGCCAGCGCCAGCCAGCAGACCCCGGCCGCGGCCAGCACCAGGACCACGGCCACCACGGTGTTCAGCTGCTCCGGCGCCTGCCCCTCGGCCAGCGGACCGTCGAGGAACCGGTCCCCGGACCAGTCGATGAGCAGCGCCCAGATCGACTCCGGGTTGGCCGGGCGGGTGTCGCTGAGGGTGAAGAAGCGCGCCCAGTTCTCCGGCGCGGCCAGCGCCACCGGCACGTTCACCACCAGCCAGGCGACGCCGGCCGCGACCACGGTGGAGAGCCAGGCGCGCAGCCGGCCGGCCCGCAGGCAGAGCGCGAACAGCACCCCCAGCACGATCAGCGGGTAGAACTTCGCCGCCACCGCCAGCCCGAGCAGCACCCCCGCCAGCACCGGGTGGCACCGGGCCCACGCCCACATGCCCAGGGTGGTGAGCGCGACGGCGAGCAGGTCCCAGTTGGTGAAGGCGTAGACGAACAGCACGGGGGACAGCGCCACCATCGCCGCGTCCCAGGGCCGCCGTCCGCTGAGCGCCAGGACGCCGCGGGTGACCACCAGGGCCAGCACCGACAGCAGCAGGGCGGTGACGACGGTGAAGGAGAGCACCGGCACCGGGTCGGGCAGCAGCCCGGTGCCGCGGGCCAGCGCGTCGTACCCCCGGCCGAGAACGGCGGCCAACTGCATCATCGCGCCGGTCAGCACCGGGTACTCCACGGCGGAGTCCAGGTAGGGCACCTGCCCCTCGGACAGCCCGCGGCTGCCGAACAGCGCGACGGCGTCGCTGTAGCAGAGGTGCGTGTACTGCTTGGAGCCGCTCCAGTCGCCCGCCGCGCACGGCGCCTGCTTCGCCCAGGCCGCCGCGAGCACGGTGACGGTGAAGAGCAGGCAGACCCGCAGCGGCGTCCAGAACCGGGCCCGGCCGGTGAGCGCGTGCCGGCCCCAGGGCCCACCGACCGCCTCGCTCGCCTGGATCGCCACCGGATCGGTCCAGGTGGGCACCACCCGGTCGGGCTGTCCCGACGCCTCGGGCTCGAACACCGCGGGCCCGCCCCCCGGCTGGTCGGCCGGGACGGACGGGCCCGCGGAGGAGGTGCTCACGCGATCAGTCTGCCGGGGTGCTCACTGGTTGGTGCCGGGGACACCGGGAGCCGGCGGAACGGCGCCACCACCACCCCCGGCACCACCGCCACCGGCGTCGCCACCCGTGTCCCCCCCGGTGTCCCCGTCGGCGCCGCCGGCGCCGCCGCCACCGGTGTCCTCACCGGTGCCGCCGTCGTTCTCGCTCCCGGGCGGGGGAGCGACGGCCGAGGAGGAGGACGGCGACGACGAGGACGACGGCGCCGAGCTGGTCGCCGGCGCCGGCGCCGGCGCCCGGGTGGTCTGCACCGGCGCCCGCGACGTCTCCACCGGGGTCGGCGTCGGCTCCGGCACGCCCTCCCCGGTGTCGCCCTTGATCAGCGCCCGGCTGGGCAGCTGCTCCACCGGGGTGTCGGCGAGGGCCGCGTCCATGAAGTCCTGCCAGATCTGCCCGGGCAGCCCTGAGCCGTAGATGATGCTGCCCTGGGCGTTCCGGATCGGGGCGAGGCCCTGGGTGCCCACCCACACCGCCGCGGAGAGCGACGGGGTGTAGCCGACCATCCAGGCGTCGGAGTTGTTCGTGCGGTCCAGCCCCTGGGTGCCGGTCTTGCTGGCGACCGGACGGTTGCCGGTCAACGACCGCTTCGAGTAGGACGCGACGTCCTCCAGCGCGTAGGTGACGTCGCTGGCCACGTTGGGCGCGACGGCCTGCCGGGACTCGACCGTGCTCCCGTCGATCGTCTTGGAGACCGTGCCCGCGTTGTCGACCAGCTGGGCCACGAAGTGCGGCTTGCGCCAGACCCCGCCCGCGGCGAACGTGGCGAAGCCGGAGGCCTGGTCGATCGGGCGCACCTCGTACTCGCCGATCCCGATCGCACCACCGGTCTGCTGGCTCTCCGGGCTGACCAGCGAGGGCAGGCCCCGCAGGCTCTTGGGAACCGTGTTGTCCGTCGGCCAGCTCTGCGGGATCCCGGTGGCCTTCCGCGCGACCTCGGCCACCTCGGCCGGGCCGACCTCCAGCGCCAGCCCGTAGAAGGTCGTGTTGAGCGAGCGGGTGATCGCCTCCCGCAGCGTGCAGGCCCCGCACTGCGCGTTGCCGGAGTTCACCACCGGCTGCCCGGGGCGGTCCTCGAACTCCTGCGGGGAGCTGCCGTCCCGCCGCGCCTCCACGCTGATGCCCTGCTCCAGGGCGGCGGCCAGCGTGTAGGGCTTGAACGACGAGCCCGGCTGCTTGAAGGCCTGCGCGTAGTCGGTGGTGTCGGCAGCCGGGTCGTCACTGCTGCGCCGGTCGTTGCCGTAGTAGGCGACGACGCCACCGGTCGCGGGGTCGATCGCGACCAGCGCCTCGCGGAGCGCCGGGTCCTCCCCGGTCATGACGCCCTGCACGGCCGCCACGGCGGCGTCCTGCCGGCCCTTGTCCACGGTGGTGGTGACCCGCAGCCCCCCGGCCTCCACCTCGTCCCGGCTGTAGCCGTAGTCGGCGAGCTCGGCGATGACCTGGTCGACGATCAGCCCCTCCGGGCCGGCCGGCGTGCCCAGGCCGGACCCGCTGTTGGGCAGCACGGCGGGGTACTGCGCGGCGGCGCGGGCAGCGGAGTCGTACCAGCCCTCCTCGACCATGCCGTCGAGCACCCGGGCCCAGCGGTCCTGCGCGCCCTCGGGGTTGTTCTCCGGGTCGTAGGAGCTGGGGCTGCGCACCTGGACGGCGAGCACCGCGCCCTGCTCGGCGGTGAGGTCGGCCGCCGTGACCCCGAAGAAGGTGTTCGCCGCCGCCTCGATGCCGTAGGCGCCGCGGCCGAAGTAGATGGTGTTCAGGTAGTTCTCCAGGATCTCGTCCTTGGAGTACTGGTTGTCCAGCTTGACGGCGAGGAAGAGCTCCTTGAACTTCCGGCTGAAGGTCTGCTCGGAGCTCAGGAAGGCGTTCTTCACGTACTGCTGGGTGATGGTCGAACCACCCTGGGTCGAGCCGCCGGTGAGGTTGTTCCACGCCGCCCGCAGGATCCCGGTGAAGGAGATGCCCGGGTCGGTGTAGAAGCTGCGGTTCTCCGCGGCGAGGATCGCGTTCCGGGCCGGCTCGGACACCTGGTCCAGCGACACGTTCGTCCGGTTCTCGCTCCCCAGCCGGGCCATCTCGGTGACGCCGTCGGAGTAGTACACGACCGTGGTCTGGTCGTTCTGGATGGCCGCGACCGAGGGCACCTCGGTGGTGGCGTAGACGACGCCGACGAAGACCCCGAGCAGCACGAGCATGCTCACCAGGACGCCGGCGACCACCTTGTACCAACGCTGGCGCCGCTGCTTCGCGCTGCGGTTCTTCTTCCCGCCGCCGCCCCCGCGTCCGCCCTTGGCGGTCGGCGGCCGGCTGCCCGGGGGGCGGCCACCGCCCCCGCCGGAGGCCGGGCGGGCGCCCGCGGGCCGGCCGGGCGCCCCCGACCGGGCAGCGCCGGAACCGCTCCGGGCAGCGCCCGTCCCGCTCCGGGAGGCACTGGTCCCGCTGCGGGAGGCGGTGGTGCGACTACGGCTGCCGCCGCTGCCGGCGGTGGTGGCACGGGCGGCCGGCGGACGGCGGACCGGGCCCGATGAGACGCGGGCGGTCTCGTCGTGGGGAGGCACGCACAGGCCCCTTCCTCGGGTGTGTGGGCGGCGGCGGGTGCGCCGGCACCCATCAGGATGACGCGTTCAGCTGTGGACGGGTGGTGGCACGCACCACACGTGAGGCCCGACGGACAGGGCGGGCGGGAGTGACTACTCGGTCGCGGCCCGGCGCCGGGTGCGCCGGGGTGCCCGACCGGGAACCGGCTCGGCACCGAGGACGTACGAGGTCACCAGGTGGTTCCAGCCGCAGCCGCGGCAGACCTCGACGGTGTACACGGAGAACTCGTCCTGGGCGGCGTCCATCCGGGACAGCTCCGGCCCGGTCTTGGCCTGCCCGGAGACCGGACCCAGCCCCTCGCCGTAGACGTAGCTGACCTGGGTCAGCTCTGCGCGACGGCAGACCGGGCAGGGCGCCCCGGTGGGCTCCCCGTGGTACTTCGCCGCCCGGGACAGGTAGGGGCTCGCGTCGCAGACCTCGAACAGCCCGGTCCGCCCGGCCGCCACCGAGGCGAGGACCGCACGGCGCTGCAGCGCGTAGTCCACCACCGACCGTCGTCCGGGCACGGCGCCAAATGTACGCATCGTCGAGGCCCCCCGGGCCGTTCCGCCGGCCGTTCTCGAGTTGCGGGCGACAGCGCACCCCGATGTATCGTGCCGATACATCGATCCGGTGAACGGCCGGCGACGACGAGGAGGCGACGTGCTCGAACTCGCCATCCTCGGGCTGCTCCACCAGTCCCCGATGCACGGCTACGAGCTGCGCAAGGAGCTCGCCGCGGTGCTGGGCGGGCGGCGGAGCATCTCCTACGGCTCGCTCTACCCGGCGCTCAAGCGGATGGCCGCCGCCGGGCTCATCGCCAGCGACGAGCCGACCCCGCGGGCACTGCTGCCCGCCGACGCCCCGGCGCTGACCGGCCGGCGCGGCAAGGTCGTCTACTCGATCACCGCCGAGGGCAAGGAGCGGTTCGCCGAGCTGCTCAGCTCCGCAGGCCCGGAGTCCTACGACGACGAGGGCCGCTTCGGCGTCCACCTGGCCTTCTTCCGGCACACCGCCGCCGACGTGCGCCTGCGGATCCTGGAGGGCCGCCGGCGCACCGTCGAGCGGCAGCGCGACCGGCTGATGGAGTCGCTGCGCCGCACCCAGCAGCGGCTGGACCACTACACCCTCGAGCTGCAGCGCCACGGACTGGACTCCGTCGACCGTGAGGTGCGCTGGCTCACCGAGCTGATCGACAGCGAGCGGGACGACACCGCCCGGGCGGAGCAGACGCCCAGCCCACCGCCCGACCGCACCACCCCCTGAGCAGCACCACCCGCACACACCGTCAGCACACATCGTCCGGGCCCCGCAGCGGGTCCGTCGGAGGGAGACAGTCCATGGCATCGGTCAAGGTCGCCATCGTCGGCGTCGGCAACTGCGCCGCCTCGCTCGTCCAGGGCGTCGAGTACTACAAGGACGCCGACGAGACCGCGTCGGTCCCCGGCCTGATGCACGTCCGGTTCGGGGAGTACCACGTCTCCGACGTCCAGTTCGTCGCCGCGTTCGACGTCGACGCCAAGAAGGTCGGCCGCGACCTCTCCGAGGCGGTCTTCGCCAGCGAGAACAACACCATCAAGATTTGCGACGTCCCGCCGCTGGGCGTCACCGTGCAGCGCGGCACCACCCTCGACGGCCTCGGCAAGTACTACCGGGAGACCATCGAGGAGTCCGACGAGCAGCCGGTCGACGTGGTCAGCGCCCTGCGCGAGTCCGGCGCCGACGTGCTGGTCTGCTACCTGCCGGTCGGCTCCCAGCAGGCCGCGGAGTTCTACGCGCAGGCCGCGATCGACGCCGGTGTCGCGTTCGTCAACGCGCTGCCGGTGTTCATCGCCGGCACCCAGGAGTGGGCGGACAAGTTCACCGCCGCCGGGGTGCCGATCGTCGGCGACGACATCAAGAGCCAGGTCGGCGCCACCATCACCCACCGGGTGCTGGCCAAGCTGTTCGAGGACCGGGGCGTGCAGCTGGACCGCACGATGCAGCTCAACGTCGGCGGCAACATGGACTTCAAGAACATGCTCGAGCGCGAGCGCCTGGAGTCCAAGAAGATCTCCAAGACCCAGGCCGTCACCAGCCAGGTCGACCGGGACATGGGCAAGGACAACGTCCACATCGGCCCGTCGGACCACGTGCCGTGGCTGTCGGACCGCAAGTGGGCCTACGTCCGGCTCGAGGGCCGCGCGTTCGGCGACGTCCCGCTGAACCTGGAGTACAAGCTCGAGGTCTGGGACTCACCGAACTCCGCCGGGATCATCATCGACGCCGTCCGCGCGGCGAAGATCGCCAAGGACCGCGGCATCGGTGGCCCGATCCTGTCCGCGTCGTCCTACTTCATGAAGAGCCCGCCGGTGCAGTACAGCGACAGCGAGGCCCGCGACGCCGTCGAGGCCTTCATCCGCGGCGACTGACGAGGGGCCACCGTTCCCGGAGCGGTGGCCCTTCCACGGCGGCACGAGGGGCCCGGGCCGGTTGGCCCGGGTCCCTCGGCCGTTCCTCCTACGCTGACGGCCATGCCCTCCCCCCGCCGTCCGCTGGTGCTGCTGCGGGCGCTCGTCCTGGGTCTCGTGCTGGCCCTGCTCGCCGGGTGCTCGTCGGACGACGACACCCCCCGGCCCCCCGGCGACCCGGTGAGCGACGCGGAGTCGGCGGTGCTGGCCCAGCTGCTGGCCCGCAACGTCGAGGAGGGCGGCGCGGACTTCGTGGTCACCGCGCCCTACGCCGAGGGTGCGGTCCTGACGCTCACCGGCGAGGTCGACTTCAGCCAGCCCGCCGGGCGGGCCCAGGCGATCACCGCCTTCGACGACGGCCGCCCGGACGACGCGCGCACCCTGTTCTTCACCGACGAGGCGCTCTGGCTCGGCGACGTCCCCGGGCTCGACGGGGCGCTCACCGCTGCCGACCTGCCCGAGGCCTCCTACGTGCGCCGCCCCCTGGACGCGGGGGCCACCGACGGCAACGCCGCGCTGATCGACGTCCTGGTGACGATGGTGCTGCGGCTGGCCAGCAAGCAGGAGCAGGACCCGCGGTCGTTCTCCGGCTACACCTGGCAGAGCAGCGAGCTCATCGACGGGGAGCTGGCCTCCCGCTTCGACAACGGCCAGGGGACGACGGTCGCGGTGGCCGCCGACAGCGAGCTGCTGGTCCAGTACGTCGGCCGGATCACCGACGAGGAGTTCGACGTGACCATCACGCTGTCCGACCACGGCCCGCGGGAGATCACCCCGCCCTCGGACGAGGAGACCCTCGACGCCACCGAGCACCCGGAGATCGCCGCCGAGCTGGGCATCTGAAGCGGCAGAAAGAACGGGAGGGGGCGGCCTCTTCCCCAGGCCGCCCCCTCCCGCAGCTCCTTCGTACCAGAACCCGGCCCGGGCCGGGAGGCGACACGCGGGCGGATCGGTCAGTTGGCCGACGGATCGGCCGGCGCCGTCGAGAGCACCGCCAGCCGCCCGGTCTGCCGCCGCAGCACCGCGCGCCACAGCTCCGGCCCTGCCGCCGCGGTGAGCACGTCGGCCGGGCTCCCGGCGACGCACGCCCAGGCGCCCTCGGCCAGCTCGGTGGCCAGCTGCCCGGACGACCAGCCGGCGTACCCGGCGAAGACCCGCACGCCGTCCAGCTGCCCCGCCAGCGGAGCGGGGTCGGCGTCCAGGTCGACCAGGTGCACCGCACCCGCCACCGGACGCAGCCCGCTGCCCTCCGCGGGTGGCGCGTCGCCGGCCCAGCTGGCCAGGCACAGCGCGGTGTCGCTCTCGCAGGGCCCGCCGATGTGGAAGACCCCCGGCTCCACCGCCACCTCCGACCACCCGGGCAGCACGTCGTCGATCCGTACCTCGCTGGGCCGCCCGAGGACGACGCCGAGCGTGCCCGTGTCGGAGTGGTCGAGCACGTAGACGACCGCGCCGGCGAAGGTGGGGTCGGTCAGCGCCGGCATGGCCACCAGCAGCGACCCCGGTCGGACGTCGTCGATACACCCGACCGAGAGGGCCGGCACGGCAGCTCCCCGGCGGCGTCCGGCGGCCGGGGAGGCGGCGGGACGGCGCTCGGGATCGGGAGAGGCGGGCACCGGGTTCATCGCCTCCCAGTGTGCATCAGCGAGGGACCTGAGGGGTGGGCTGTCGTTGCGCCGGGCGACGTACCGTGGCGTACGTGCGACAGGGAGCGGGAACCGTGCGTTCCCTGCTCCGCCGCCCCGACTTCCGCCGGCTGCTGCTGACCCGGCTGTCCGGCCAGTTCGGCGACGGGGTGTTCCAGGCCGCGCTGGCCGGCACCGTGCTGTTCAACCCCTCCCGCGCGGCCGACCCGGTCGACGTCGCGGCCGGGTTCGCCGTCCTCCTGCTGCCGTACTCGCTGGTCGGCCCCTTCGCCGGCGTCTGGCTGGACCGCTGGAGCCGGCGGCAGGTGCTGCTGCTGGCGAACGTCGTGCGGGCCGCGCTGGTGGCCGTCGTCGCCGGGCTGATCCTCGCCGGGGTGGCCGGGCCCGCGTTCTACGTCGCGGGCCTGCTGGTCATCTCGGTGAACCGCTTCGTGCTGTCGGCGCTGTCCGCGGGGCTGCCGCACACCGCCGACGAGCCCACGCTGGTGTCGGCCAATGCGCTCTCGACCACCTCGGGTGCGGTCGCCGCGGTGCTCGGCGGCGGATCCGCGATCGTGGCGAGCGCCCTGGCCGGCTCCGCGAACGGCGGCTACGCGCTGCTCGCGGCCGGATCCGCCCTGCCCTACCTGGCCGCCTCGGCGGTGGTCGCGGGCTTCACCCGCGGGCACCTGGGTCCCGATCACGACACCGTGCAGGACCGCGCCGGCGCGCGGGACGTGCTGCACGGGATGGTCGCCGGCGCCCGGCACGTGCTCGCCCACCCACCGGCGACCGCGGTGCTGACCGTGATGGCCGTGCACCGGTTGTTCTACGGGCTGCTGACGCTGGTGGTCCTGCTGCTGTACCGCAACACCTTCACCGGCGGCAGCCGGCTGTTCCCCGGCGGGCTCGCCGGGCTGGGCCAGGTGCTGGCGCTCGGCGCGGTGGGCACGCTGCTCGCCGCGGTGGTCACACCGGTGGCGGTGCGGCGGATGGGCAAGGCGCGCTGGATCACCCTGATGCTGGCCGTCGGTGGCACCGGTCAGCTGGTGCTCGGCGGGCTGTTCGTGCCCGCGGCGACGGTGGCCGCGGTCGGCACCCTCGGGTTCGTCGCCCAGGCGGTGAAGATCTGCGTGGACACCACCCTGCAGGAGTCGATCGACGACGACTTCCGCGGCCGGGTGTTCGCCGTCTACGACACCCTGTTCAACGTCACCTTCGTGCTCTCCCTGATGGCCGGCGCGTTCCTGCTGCCCGCATCGGGGATGAGCTGGGCGGCCCTGGCCGGGGTCGGGTCCGGCTACCTGCTCACCGCGGCGGCGTTCGCCCGCTGGTGCGCCGTCCGCCAGCGCCGGGTGTCGGACACCCTCCACCCGCAGCAGCCGCCCCCCGGCGCCCGCCGCCGGCCCGAGCTGGGCCGGGACCCACGGCCGGCTACGAGCGGGAACGCCACCAGCTGAGCAGCTCGGCCTCGGCGTCGGCTGGCTCCAGCGGCCCGCGCTCCAGCCGGAGCTCCTTGAGGAACCGCCAGGCCTGGCCGACCTCCGGGCCGGGCTCGATGCCCAGCAGTGCCATGATCCGGTTCCCGTCGAGGTCGGGACGGATCCGTGAGAGGTTCTCCTGCTCGGCCAGCTCCGCGATCCGCGCCTCGAGCGAGTCGTAGGTCGCCGACAGGGCCGCGGCCCGCCGCCGGTTGCGCGTGGTGCAGTCCGACCGCACCAGCTTGTGCAGCCGGTGAAGCAGGTCGCCGGCGTCGGTGACGTAGCGGCGGACGGCGGAGTCGGTCCACTCCCCGCGGCCGTAACCGTGGAAGCGCAGGTGCAGGAACGTCAGCCGGGAGACCGCCTCGACGACGTCCTTCGGGTACTTGAGCGCGGTGAGCCGCTTGCGCACCAGCTTGGCGCCGACCACCTCGTGGTGGTGGAAGGAGACCCGGCCGCCTGGCTCGTGCCGGCGGGTCGCCGGCTTGCCGATGTCGTGCAGCAGCGCGGCGAGCCGCAGCACCAGGTCCGGGCCCGGTACCGCCGGGTCCGCCTTCTCCAGCGCGATCGCCTGGTCCAGCACGGTCAGCGAGTGCGCGTAGACGTCCTTGTGCTGGTGGTGCTCGTCGATCTCCATGCGCAGCGCGGAGAGCTCGGGCAGCACGACGTCGGCCAACCCGGTGGAGACGAAGAGGTCCAGCGCCGCTGCCGGGGAGTCGTTGAGGAGGGTGCGCGACAGCTCGTGCTGCACCCGCTCGGCGGTGATCCGGCCCAGCTCCCGGTGCATGTCGGTCATCGCCCGGACGACCTCGTCGTCGGGGGTCAGCCCGAGCTGGGCGACGAACCGCACCGCGCGCAGCATCCGCAGCGGGTCGTCGGCGAAGGAGTCGGCCGCCGCGCCCGGGGTGCGCAGCCGCCGGGCCAGCAGGTCGCCCAGCCCCCCGAAGGGGTCGGTGACCGTGCGATCGGGGCCGAGCGACACGGCCATCGCGTTCACCGTGAAGTCCCGCCGGGCCAGGTCGTCGACCAGCGACGTCCCCCAGGCGACCTCGGGGTTGCGGGACTCCCGGTCGTACCGGTCCGCCCGGAAGGTGGTGATCTCGACCCGCTGGCCGCGGATCTCCGCGCCCACCGTGCCGAAGGCGATCCCGGCGTTCCACGTGGAACCGGCCCAGCCCCGGATCACCTCGAGGGTCTGCTCCGGACGGGCGTCGGTGGTGACGTCCAGGTCGCCGGGCGGGGCCGGGTCACCCGATCCGGCGGCGAGCAGCGCGTCGCGCACCGACCCGCCCACCAGGTGCACGGAGAAGCCGGCAGCGGTGAACCGGCGGCCCAGCTCGGCCAGCACCGGGGAGACGTCGACCAGCGCCCGCACGGTCTCCTGGACCGCCGGGGGCACGGGCTCGCTCGGACGACGGGGCGGGGGCTGCGCGGACACGACGGTCGAGGGTAGTGCCGGCCGGGCGGGGACTCCCGCGCGCGCTACCCTCCTGACATGGCTGGGACGGGCGGGCGACAGCGCCCCGGCCGCCGGCTGCGCCGGGTCGACGAGACCTCGGCGGGGGGTCTGGTGGTCGCCGACGACGACGTCACCGGTCCGCGCGCGGCCCTGATCGGCCGCACCGACCGCCGCGGCCGCCTGCTCTGGTCCCTGCCGAAGGGGCACATCGAGGAGGGCGAGACACCGGCCGACACCGCCGTCCGCGAGGTCGCCGAGGAGACCGGCATCCTCGGCGAGGTGGTCGCCCCGCTGGGCATCATCGACTTCTGGTTCGTCGCCGACGGGCGGCGCGTGCACAAGACCGTGCACCACTTCCTGCTTCGGGCCGTCGGCGGTGCGCTGTCCGACGCCGACGTGGAGGTCACCGAGGTCGCCTGGGTGCCCCTCACCGAGCTGCGGAGCCGGCTGGCCTACGCCGACGAGCGGGCGCTCGTCGAGCGGGCCCCGGGCCTGCTGGCCGACAGCGCGTGAGCCGGCGGGCCGCCGGCCGCGCCGACGGCCACCGCTCCTCCCGCCCCCTCCGGCGCGCCGGCGTCCTCACCGGGTTGCTGGCGGTGGTGGGCGGCCTGCTCGCGTCCCCCGCGGCCGCCGCCCCGGAGGACCAGCAGGGCACCGACCGGCCGGTGGTGGTCGACGTCGACCGGATCGAGCCGCGGACGGTCGTGCCGGGCGCCGCCGTCGAGGTGAGCGGGACGCTGGAGAACACCAGCGACGAGACCTGGTCGGACCTGGCCGTGCGGCTGCAGCGCGGCGAGGTGCTCACCAGCCGGGCCGAGCTGGCCGACGCCGCCGACGACCCGGACGACGTCACGAACGTCGTGGCCCGGTTCCAGCAGCTGGACGGGGACCTGGAGCCCGGGGAGACCCAGCCCTTCTCCTTCGTCACCCCCGCCGAGGAGCTGCGGCTGGACGCCGACGGCGTCTACCGGGTGCTGGTGAACGTCAACGGCACCCGAGCGGACGGCTTCACCGAGCGGGTGGGGGACCGCTCCACCTGGCTGGTCGCCCAGCCACCGGAGCGGACCACCCGCACGACCGTCGCCTGGCTCTGGCCGCTGACCGACCGCCCGCACCGCGGCCCCAGCGGCGTCTTCACCGACGACGACCTCGCCGACCAGGTCGCGCCCGGCGGCCGCCTGGACCGGGCGCTCGCCACCCTCGAGCAGCTCCCGCGGGTGCCGGCCGCGGCGCCCGGCGACAGCGCGCCGGCGGTGCCGGTCACCCTCGCCGTCGACCCGGCGCTGCTGGAGGAGCTCGCGACGATGGCCGCCGGCCGGTACACCGTCGACCCGCCGGACGCCGAACCGCGGGCCGGCACCGGGAGCACCGCCGCCGCGGACCTGCTGGCGCGGCTGCGCCGGCTGGCCGACGACCACCCGGTGGCCGCCCTGCCCTACGCCGACGTCGACGCCCAGGCGCTGGTCGCGGCCGGCCGACCGGCCGCGGTGCTGCGCACCCTGCCGGGCACCCCGGCAGGCACCGCACGGCAGCCGCTGGACGACGGGGCCGGCGACCTCACCGACGGTGCGGCAGCCGCGCCCACCGGCGCGCCCGCCGACAGCACCGTCGACGAGGCAGCAGCCGGGGACACCGGCGCCGGGGCCGACATCGTCCGCGAGGTGCTCGGCGTGGCACCCCGCACCGACCTCGCCTGGCCGGTCGACGGCGCCACCGACGCGGCCACCCTGGAGGTCCTCCGGCAGGGCGGGGCCGGCACCGTCGTGCTCGCCGAGGGGGCGCTGACCGAGGGCGACCGGGCGACCGGCGCCGTCGGCCGGGCCGCGACCGCCGCCGCGACCGTGACCACGGCCGAGGGCCCGCTGCCCGTGCTGGTCGCCGACGGGCGGCTGGCCGACCTGGTCGCCGGGCCGGCGACCGACCCGGACCCGGACGGCGGCCGGCTGGCCGAGCAGCGCTTCCTGGCCGAGCTCGGCGCCCTGGCCACCCAGTTGCGCGGCGCCGGCGACCAGAGCGTCCTGGTCGTGCCGCCCCGCTGGGTCGACCCCGACCCGGAGACGGTCGCGGCGATGATGACCGACACGGCGACGCTGCCCTGGCTGGCGGCGGGTCCGGTGGCATGGCCGGCGACCGGCCCGTCGGCCGACGTCGGCGACCCCGTCGCCCGGACGGACGGCGAGGCGCTGCCCCCGGCCGGGGTCACCGAGCTCGCGCGCGCCGTCGGGGTCCGCGACGACGTCGCCGCCGCCGTCTCCGGGGAGCCGGCCACCGCACTGGCCGGCTACGACGCCGCGATCGCCCGCGCCGGCTCCGCGGCCTGGCGCGGCGATCCCGAGGCCTTCGTCCGGAACGCCTCCCGGGTGCGCGAGACCCTCCTCCGGCTGCAGGACGAGGTCACCCTGGTCTCGCCCGCCGAGGGCACCTACAGCCTCGCCTCCAGCAGTGCGCCGCTGGTGCTCACCGTGCAGAACGACCTGCCCTTCGCCGTCGCCGTCCGGCTGGAGCTGCGCGCCCGGGGGAACGTCGGCCTCACCACCGAGGACATCGGGGTGCAGGTGCTCCAGCCGTTGTCCCGCACCACCCTGGAGGTGCCGGCGGAGGTGCAGCAGTCCGGTGGGTTCCAGGTGAACGCCCAGCTGACGACCCCCAGCGGGGCCCCGCTGGGCGAGGCGGTCCAGCTGCAGGTCAAGAGCACCGCCTACGGCCCGGTGACCCTGGCGATCACCGGCGGGGCCGCCGCGCTGCTGGCGCTGCTCTTCCTGCGCCGGCTGGTGCGCTTCCTGCTCGCCCGTCGCCGGGGGACGGCCGACGAGGCGCCCGGCGCGGGCGACCCGACCGCCCCGGCGCCGACCCGGAGCCCGGTGTGACCGGCCGGAACCCCGCCGACGCCCCGCAGCAGCAGCCGCCGGATGCCCCGCGTCCCCCGCTGCCGCCGCCGCCCTACCGCACCGTGCCCGCACCGCCGTCGACCGCCGGGGCGGCCGACGGCGTGGCCGACGGCGCCCGCCCGCCGCTCCCGCTGGTGCCGGAGCGGCGACTGCCGCCACCCCCGGGTCCCCGGCCGACGCCGGCCGGTCACCTGCCGCCGGTGCCGCCGCCGGCCCCGCCACGACGGCGCCCGGAACCTGCGCCGGAGCAGGCCACCGGCCACGCTCATGAGCAGGTGACCGAGGTCGTGCCGCTGCGGCGCACCGCGCTGCCCCCGGTGCCGCCGCCCCGTGCCCGCCGCTTCGTGCCCGGGCCCGACGACACCCAGCTGATCCCGGCCTTCCCGGCGATGCGCCCCCTCGACGAGACCGACGAGGAGACCGAGGGCCGCGAGGGCGCCCCCGGCGGCAGCAGCAGCATCCTGCGCGCCGCGGGCACCATGGCCGTGGCCACCCTCGTCAGCCGGCTCACCGGGCTGCTGCGCACCGTGGTCATCGCCGCGGCACTCGGCGTCGGCCTGGTCAACGACGCCTACAACACCGCCAACACGCTGCCCAACCTCGTCTACGAGCTGCTGCTCGGCGGCGTCCTGACGTCGGTCATCGTGCCGCTGCTGGTGCAGGCCCAGGAGCGGGACCGCGACGGCGGCACCCGGTACGCCCAGCGGCTGATCACCATGGCGACCGTCGGGCTGCTGGGGATGACGGTCGTGGCGGTCCTCGCCGCCCCGCTGCTCACCCGGCTGTCCGGCATCACCGGCAACGCCGAGCAGGTGGAGCTGGCCAACTGGCTGGCCCGCCTGCTGCTGCTGGAGATCGTCTTCTACGGCCTGGGGGCGCTGGCCACCGCGGTGCTGAACTCCCGCAACGTCTTCGGGCCACCGGCCTGGGCACCGGTGCTGAACAACGTGGTCGTCATTCTCACCGGCGTCCTGTTCATCGCCGCCAGCGGTCCCGGCGAGCTGACCCCGGCCACCATCACCGACCTGCAGGTGTGGTTGCTGGGCATCGGCACGACGGCCGGCATCGCCGTCCAGGCGGTCGTGCTGCTGCCGCTGCTGCGCAAGGTCGGCGTGCCGCTGCGCCCGCAGTGGGGGCTGCGCGGCACCGGCCTGGGCGAGGTGGGCTCGCTGGGTCTGTGGGTGGTCGCCTACGCGGCGATCAGCCAGATCGGCGTCATCGTGGCGATGCGGGTGGCCAACGCGGCCGGCCGCAGCGAGGACGGCCTGGGCTCGGCGGCGTTCGCCATCGCCAGCCTGCTGTTCCAGATGCCCTACGGGATCATCGGCGTCGCGCTGCTCACCGCGCTGTTGCCGCGGATGAGCCGGGCGGCCGCCCGGCACGACCTGGACGGCGTGGTGGCCGACCTGACCCTGGGCACCCGCCTGTCGGCGACCGGACTGCTGCCGGTCACCGCGCTGCTGATCGTCCTGGGCCCGGCGGTCGCGACCGTGGTGTTCAGCTACGGCAACACCGGCACCGAGGAGGCGCGGGCCATCGGTGTCGCCCTCGCCTTCGGCGCGTTCGGCCTGCTGCCCATGGCGGTGACCCTGCTGCAGCTGCGGGTCTTCTACGCGATGAAGGACGCCCGGACGCCCACCTTCATCCAGCTGGCCATGGTCGCCGTCCGCGTCCCGCTGCTGCTGATGGTGCCGGTGCTGGTCGAGCCGGAGCACGTGGTGGCCGGCCTCATGGTGGCCACCAGCGCCACCTACCTGGCCGGCTGGGTGGCCGGCAGCGTGGCCCTGCAGCGCAAGCTCGGCGTCCGGGCCGGCCGCGACGCGGGCGTCACGGTGGCCCGGATGACCCTGGTCTCCGTCGTCGGCGGGGCCCTGGGCTGGGCGGTCGTCTCCCTCGCCGGTCGGGGCCTGGGGACGTCGGTGCCGGGCTCGCTCGCCACCGTCGCGCTCGGTACCGTGGTCATCGGCATCGCGGTCGTCGCGGGTGCCGTGGTGGTCGGCGTCCCCGAGCTCCGGGAAGCGTGGGCCGGTGTCCGGGCCCGGCTCGGCACGCCACGGCGGTCCGGCCGACCGGGTGCCTGACCGGGGACGCCGTCCCCGGCGGGGGAGTGGTCCAGGGGGTCGGCACCGTCCGTGACGTCGACGATCACCGGTCTGCCCGACCGCTACCGCCCGCTGGACCAGGTCGCCCCCGACGAGCGGACGCCCACCGGCGTCATCCGCTCCTGGCGTGCCCGAGACCGGGTGCTCAACCGCGACGTCGCGCTGCGCGTGCACAGCCCCGGCGGACCGGCCGCCCGGGAGTGGATCACCCGGGCGCTGACCGCCGGCGGGCTGGCCACCCCGGCGCTGGCGATGGTCTACGACGCCGCCGAGGGCACCGGGGGCACCGAGCCGGGCGGCGCCGCCTACGTGGTCAACGAGTGGATCGACGGCGTCCGGCTGGCCGACCGGCTGGCCGCCGACGGCCCGCTGCCCGAGCGGGAGGCCCGTGCGGTCGTCCGCCGCCTCGCCGAGGGCGTGGCCGAGGCCCACCGGGCCGGCCTGGCCGTCGGCGGGATCACCGCCGAGCACGTCGTGCTCCGTCCCGGCGGCCTCGTGGGGCTCGTCTCGGTGCCGGCGGCCACCGGCTCGGTGCGCGGGGACATCGCCGCCCTCGGCGCGCTGCTCGAGCTCTGCCTGACCGGCTCCCGCGCCGACCTCCCCGGGGACCGTCCCCCGCCGATCGCCGCCCCCGACCTCGCCGCGCTGGTGCGGCGGGCCCGCTCCAGCGACCCGGGCACCGGGCTGTCCAGCGCCGCGGCGATGGCCGCGCTGCTGACCGAGCGCGGCCGGACGAGCACCGGTCCGCAGGAGGCCGCGCGCCCCGATCCGGTCAGCGACAGCGGGTGGATGCGCCGGTTGCGCGACCGCCGCGACCTGGCCGAGGCCGAGGGCCGGGGCGGGGCCGACGAGCACGTCCCCGTCCGCCGGCCTGCCGCGGGCCTGCCGCCGGTGCCGGGTGCCCCGCTGGCGCGCCCGGTCGGCGCGTCCTCCGCAGGGGCAGAGGCGGACGCCGAGGAGGAGCTGGACTGGCCCGACTCCCTGCCCGAGGACGACGCCGACGACGAGGGGCCCGCCGCCCGACGCCGGCTGGCCCTGGTCGGGTTGCCGCTCCTCGCCCTGGCACTGGTCGTGGCGGTCGGGTGGTGGTTCGGCTCGAACGTGCTCTCCGTCGCCAGCAACGTCGAGAGCGGGTCACCGACGGCTCCCGCGCCCAGCGCGCCGGCCGACGGCGCCGACCCGGGCACGGCGGAGGAGCCGGCGCCCGAGCCCGGCGCCGCCCTGCCGGTCACCGGCGCCGCCGTCTTCGACCCGTTCGGCGACGGCGAGCCGGAGAACGACGACGACGTCCCGCTGACCACCGACGGCGACCCGGCCACCGCGTGGTCCACGCTGACCTACCGGGGATCCGCGGAGTTCGGCAACCTCAAGCCCGGCGTCGGCATCGTCTACGACCTGGGCAGCGAGCAGCCCGTCGCCGGGGTGCAGCTGCTCACCGGCACCCCCGGTGCCGAGGTGGAGGTGCGCACCGGTGGCACGCCGGACGGCGACCTGGACGCCTTCGACGTCGTCGCCGCCACCCAGCTGACCGGCGACGACCAGGTCGCCTTCGAGGCGCCGGCCACCACCCGCTACGTGCTGGTCTGGATCACCTCGCTGGTGCCCGCCGGCGAGGGGTTCGCCGCCGAGCTGGCCGAGGTCACCGTCACCGCCGCGTCCTGAGGCCCGCGGCGCCTGTCCCGAGGCCCGCTGCAACGCCCCTTTCCGCCTCATGGGTGAGGGCCCTGGCGCGGGGGAATGGCGGCCCTAGGCTGTCGGTTGTGCGCCCTGTGACGAGTGACCAGCCCACCCCCGGCCCCGCCGTCTCCACGGATCCGGCCCACCCCGCCATCCCCCCGGCGGAGCACGACGGCGTCCGTGACCTGATCATCATCGGGTCCGGCCCGGCCGGCTACACCGCTGCCACGTACGCAGCCCGAGCGAACCTGCACCCGCTGGTGTTCGAGGGCTCCCAGTTCGGCGGCGCGCTGATGACCACCACCGAGGTGGAGAACTACCCCGGGTTCCCCGAGGGCATCCAGGGCCCGCAGCTGATGGACGACATGCGCACCCAGGCCGAGCGCTTCGGCGCCGAGCTGGTGCCCGCCGACGTCACCGAGGTCGACCTCACCGTCGACCCGAAGATCGTCAAGGTGGGCTCGGAGGTGCACCGGGCGCACGCCGTCATCGTGGCCACCGGCTCCAAGTACCGGTACCTGGGCCTGGACAACGAGCAGCGCCTGCTCGGCCACGGCGTCTCCGCCTGCGCCACCTGTGACGGCTTCTTCTTCCGCGACCAGGACATCGTCGTGGTCGGCGGTGGCGACTCCGCGATGGAGGAGGCGACCTTCCTCACCCGGTTCGCCAAGTCGGTCACCGTGGTGCACCGCCGCACCGAGCTGCGGGCGTCGAAGATCATGCAGAAGCGCGCGCAGGACAACGAGAAGATCCGCTGGGCGCTGGGCAAGCAGGTCACCGACGTGCACGGCGACAACGCCGTCTCCGCCGTCGAGCTGACCGACGTCGAGACCGGCGCCACCGAGCAGCTCCCGGTCACCGGCCTGTTCGTGGCCATCGGCCACGACCCGCGCACCGAGCTCTTCGCCGGTCAGCTCAAGCTGGACGACGAGGGCTACATCCTCGCCGAGCACCCGACCACGCGGACGAACATCGACGGCGTCTTCGCCTGCGGTGACGTCGTGGACAAGATCTACCGACAGGCCATCACCTCCGCCGGCACCGGCGCGAAGGCGGCGATCGACGCCGAGCGCTGGCTCGCCGAGACCTTCGACGAGCGCTGAAAGAGGAACCCCCTCGCCCCCACGCCTCGGGGGCTCGGCGCGGGCCCCCGCGAGGGGGCCGAGCGGGCATAGAAGCGATGGCCCGTTGGTTCACCAGGCAGACACCCGAGCGACCACAGGGAGCAGCACCATGGCAGGCAACACCGTGACCGTCACCGACGCCAGCTTCGCCAGCGACGTCCTGGGCAGCGACAAGCCCGTGCTGGTCGACTTCTGGGCCGAGTGGTGCGGACCGTGCAAGATGGTCGCCCCCGTGCTCGAGGAGATCGCCGCCGAGCACGCGGACAAGCTGACGATCGCCAAGCTCAACATCGACGAGAACCCGCAGATCGCGCGTGACTACCAGGTCATGTCGATCCCCACGATGACCGTCTTCCAGGGCGGCAAGCCGGTGAAGAGCATCATCGGCGCCAAGCCCAAGGGCGCCATCCTGTCGGACCTGTCCGACTACATCTGACGAAGGAGCCTCCTGCCCCCCCACCGCTCGCACACTCGCGGCGGGGCCCTGCAGGAGGGTCGACTGAGGCCCGCCCGTCCCTGGACCGGCGGGCCTCGTCGTGTCCCGGTCCGCATCCTGCCGGTCACCCGTCCGGTGGCCACGCGTCACCGGATCGCGGGCCTCCCGTCACCCGGTGCGCGCGCCGCAGAGCCGCACCCGCCACAATCGACGGTGCCCGCACCACCCGGCGACCGGCCGGGACCCGCGAACAGGAGTGACCTCTTCCGCATGGACGTCCTGCGACCCGGCAGCTCTGGCCCTGCGGTGGCCGAGGTGCAAGCGGTGCTCAGCACGCTCGACATGCTCACCGGCCAGCCGGCGTCCGGGCAGTACGACGAGGTCACCGAGCTGGCGGTCCGGCACTTCCAGCAGGTCCGCGGCCTGTCCGTCGACGGGCTCGTCGGTGAGGAGACGTACCGGGCGCTGACCGAGGCGCGCTGGTCGCTGGGTGACCGGTTGCTGCGCCACGACCCCGAGCACCCCGCCCGCGGCGACGACGTCCGACGCCTGCAGGAGCTGCTGCTCGAGCTCGGCTACGACGCGGGCCGGGCCGACGGCATCCTCGGCCCGGAGACCGAGGCGGGGCTGCGCTCCTTCCAGCGCGACTACGGGCTCACCTCCGACGGCACCTGCGGCCCGGCCACCCTGCGCGCACTGAAGCAGCTGGGCCGCCGGGTCACCGGCGGCCGACCGCAGCTGCTCCGGCAGAGCGCCTCGCTGGTCGACTCCGGGCCGCACCTGATCGGCCGGGTCATCGTCATCGACCCCGGCCACGGTGGTCAGGACACCGGTTTCACGGCCGGGGAGACCACCGAGGCCGACCTGGTGTTCGACCTCGCCTCCCGGATCGAGGGGCGGCTCGCCGCGGCCGGCGCCACGGTCTACCTCACGCACGGCCGCAGCGGCGACCCCACCGCCGCCGAGCGGACCGCCTTCGCCAACGACGCCCGTGCCGACCTCTTCCTCTCCCTGCACATGGAGGCGCACGGCTCCGCCCACGCCCGCGGGGTCGCCAGCTACTACTACGGCACCGGTTCGGGGGCCAGCTCCACCGTGGGCGAGCAGTTCGCCAACCTGGTGCGCCGCGAGGTCATCGCCCGCACCGGCATGCTCGACTGCGGCTCGCACCCCAAGACCTGGGACATCCTGCGGATGACCCGGATGCCCGCCGTCCGGGTCGACTGCGGCTACCTCTCGCACCCGGTCGACCGGCTGCTGCTCCTGGACGCCCGGCTGCGCAGCACGGTGGCGCAGGCCGTCGTCGCTGCCGTCCAGCGGCTGTTCCTGCCGGCCGAGGCCGACCCGCCGACCGGCACCTTCCTGCTGCCCGCCCGCGGCTGACAGAGGACCCCCTGCCCGCCAGCCCCTGCAGCGGGGCCGTGCCAGCACGTCACCGCACGGGCATACACTGCGACGGGTGACCCCTCCTGTGCACCCACGTCACCCGCGGCTCGACCCGCTGGCGGACCGGTACGCAGCACGCACCCACGGCATGAAGAGCTCGGAGATCCGGGCGCTCTTCTCCGTGGTCAGCCGGCCCGAGGTCGTCTCGCTGGCCGGCGGCATGCCCGCGGTGAGCGCCCTCCCGCTGGACGCCGTCGGTTCGATGATCGGCGAGCTGGTCTCCGGGATGGGCGCGCAGACCCTGCAGTACGGCTCCGGCCAGGGCGACCCCCGGCTGCGCGAGCGGATCTGCGACGTCATGGCGCTGGAGGGGATCACCGACGCCTCGCCCAGCGAGGTCGTCGTCACGGTCGGCTCCCAGCAGGGGCTGGACCTGGTCACCCGGGTGTTCATCGACCCCGGTGACGTCATCATCGCCGAGGCGCCGTCCTACGTCGGCGCGCTCGGCGTCTTCCAGGCCGCGCAGGCCCAGGTGCGGCACGTCGCGATGGACGACGACGGGCTGATCCCGGAGGCGCTGGAGCAGGCGCTGCTGGAGTGCCGGGCCCGGGGTGACCGGGTCAAGTTCCTCTACACGGTGCCCAACTTCCACAACCCGGCCGGCGTCACCCTCTCCGAGCCCCGGCGCGAGGCGATCATCGCGATCGCGGAGCAGTACGACCTGCTGGTCATCGAGGACAACCCCTACGGTCTGCTGGGCTTCGAGCGTGAGCCGATGCGCGCGCTGCGGGCCCGGAACGACGAACGGGTCATCTACCTGGGGTCGTTCTCCAAGACGTTCTCGCCCGGCCTGCGCGTGGGCTGGGTGCTGGCGCCGCTGGCCGTCCGCGAGAAGCTGGTGCTGGCCACCGAGGCGCAGGTGCTCTGCCCGCCCTCGCTGACCCAGTACGCCGTCGCCCGTTACCTGGACACCCAGCCGTGGCGCGAGCAGATCAAGGTCTTCACCGAGCTGTACCGCGAACGCCGCGACGCCACCCTGGAGTCACTCACCGCGCTCATGCCGCCGGGCACGACGTGGACCCGCCCCGAAGGGGGTTTCTACGTGTGGCTCAAGTTGCCGCACGGGCTGGACGCGAAGCTCATGCAGCCCCGCGCGGTCGCTGCGCACGTCGCCTACGTGCCGGGCATCGGCTTCTACGCCGACGGGCAGGGCCAGGAGTACATGCGGCTGTCCTACTGCTACCCGGAGCCGGACCAGATCCGGGAGGGCGTTCGCCGGCTCGGCCGGGTCATCGAGGCCGAGCTGGACCTGCACTCGACATTCGACGCGGTCGACACCGGCACCTTCCGCGCCGTGCGTCCCGGCACGCCCCCCGTCATCGGCCCGTCCAACAGCGACCAGAGTGGAGACCGCCAGCCATGAGCGAGCCGGCCGCCGCACCGGTGGAGGCCACCGGCGCCGACCAGCACCCCTTGCGTGCCCTGGTGCTCGCGGGCGGCCTGACCTTCGAACGCGAGGTCAGCCTCTCGTCGGGCAGCCAGGTCGTCGAGGCCCTGACCCGCGCCGGCGTGGACGCCGGGATGCACGACGCCGACGCCGAGCTGCTGCCCGGCCTGGCGGCCGCACCGGTGGACGCGGTGTTCATCGCGCTGCACGGCGCCACGGGGGAGGACGGCGCCCTGCGCGCCGTGCTGGACCTGGCGGGGGTGCCCTACGTCGGCTCCCCGGCGGCGGCCTGCCGGCTCGCCTGGGACAAGCCCGCGGCCAAGTCCGTCGTGGGGTCCGCGGGCGTCGCGACGCCCGACTGGGTGGCCCTGCCGCACAGCACGTTCCGCGAGCTCGGGGCCGGCGCGGTGCTCGACCTCATCGTGGCCCGGCTGGGCCTGCCGCTGATGGTCAAGCCCGCCACCGGCGGCTCGTCGCTGGGCGTGCAGAAGGTCAGCCGCGTGGAGGACCTGCCGGCGGCCATGGTCAGCTGCTTCGCCTACGGCGACACGGTGATGGTGGAACGCTTCGTCGACGGGGTCGAGTTGGCGCTGTCCGTCGTCGACCTCGGTGACGGGCCGCAGGCGCTGCCCGCGGTGGAGATAGCCCCGGAGTCCGGGGTCTTCGACTACACCTCCCGCTACACCCCCGGCCTCACCGAGTACCACGCACCGGCGCGGGTCGACGACGCGGTCGCCGCCCGGGCGGCCGAGGTGGCGCTGCAGGTGCACCGGGTGCTCGGGCTGGCCGATCTGTCCCGCACCGACGCGATCGTCACCCCGGACGGCGAGGTGCACTTCCTCGAGGTCAACGTCTCCCCGGGGCTGACCGAGACCTCGATGTTCCCGATGGCCGTCGAAGCCGCCGGGCACCGGCTGGGCGATGTGCTCGGCCGCCTGCTGGCCCGCGCCGCGAGCCGAGGCTGAGCACCAGCTGGTTGCGTCACTGACGCAACCAGCTGGTGGCCCACTGCAGGGCCCGCGGCGAGCGCGCGAGTCGTGGCGGGCAGCGGGGTCCTTCGTCAGTCCTGGGCGCGGCGCCCGGTGATGTCCGGCGCCATCATGCCCACGATCCGCTGCAGGTCGTCGACCGAGCCGAACTCGACGACGATGCGTCCCTTGGCCCGCCCGATCTGCACCTTGACCTTGGTCTCGAACACGTCCGACAGCCGACCCGCGAGGTCCTCGACACCGGGCGCGCTGATCTTCCGCTGCGACCGCCGGGCGGCCGTGGGGCTCTCGGCGACCGCGAGCGCGACGGCCTCCTCGGTGGCCCGCACCGACATGCCCTCGGCGACGATCCGGGTCGCGAGCGCGTCCTGCGCCTCGGCATCCGGCAGGCCCAGCAGCGCCCGGGCGTGGCCGGCGGAGATGACCCCCGCGGCGACCCGGGTCTGCACCTTCACCGGGAGCTTCATCAGCCGGATGGTGTTGGTGACCTGCGATCGGCTGCGGCCGATCCGGGCCGCCAGCTCCTCGTGCGTGGCGCCGAACTCCTCGAGCAGCTGCTGGTAGGCCGCGGCCTCCTCGAGCGGGTTGAGCTGCACCCGGTGGATGTTCTCCAGCAGGGCGTCGCGGAGCATGGCGTCGTCGGTGGTGTCCCGGACGATCGCCGGCACCGCCTCCAGACCCGCGGCCCGGGCGGCGCGCAGCCGGCGCTCACCCATGATCAGCTCGAACCGACCCTCGCCTGCCTCCCGGACGACGATCGGCTGGAGCAGGCCGAACTCCCGGACGGAGTGCGCGAGCTCCTCCAGCGCCTCGTCGTCGAAGACCTGGCGGGGCTGCTTGGGGTTGGGGACGACATCGCCCACCGGGACCTCGCGCAGCTGGGCACCGGGCACCCCGGCGACCGGCTCCACGGCAGCGGCCGCGTCCCGGGCGGCGGCCCGCTCGGTCAGTGAGGTCGGCGGGGGAGGGCTCGCCTGGTCCGGGGCACCGACGCCCGCCGCCTCCGCCTCGGCTGCCTCCGCGGCGCGAGCCGCGGGCGTCGCCGTGGGCGCCGGGGCGCTGGTGGGGATCAAGGCCGCGAGGCCCCGGCCGAGTCCGCCGCGCTTGGTCACTGGTTCTCCTCGCTGCTGCCCGGCCGCCGGTGCGGCGCGGGGGTGGAACAACCGATGCCGGAACGCCGCAGCGGCGCCCAGGTGAGGCTCGTGGGGCGGACGGTGCTCATGTGGCATGCCGTCCACCCGTGGCGGGGCCGGCGACCGGCTCGCCGAGCACCAGGGCGGCCACCGCGGGCGGCGGCGGCGCCGGGCGGACAGCCGGCTGTGCCGCCGTCCGGGGCTGTGCCGGCGGCGGGGCCGGCGGCGACGCCGGAGTGAGCCGAGCGCCCCGCACGGCGAGTTCCCGGGCGGCCTCCACGTAGCTCGTCGAGCCGCGCGACCCCGGGTCGTAGGTGAGCACCGACTGGCCGTACCCCGGCGCCTCGCTCACCCGGACGTTGCGGGGGATGACCGCGGTGAGCACCAGGTCGCCGAAGTGGTTGCGCACCTCGTCGGCCACCTGGTCGGCGAGCTTGGTCCGGCCGTCGTACATGGTGAGCAGGATGGTGCTCACCGAGATGCCCGGGTTGAGGTGCGCCCGCACCAGGTCGATGTTGGACAGCAGCTGCCCGAGCCCTTCCAGGGCGTAGTACTCGCACTGGATGGGGATGAGCACCTCGTCCCCGGCGACCAGTGCGTTGAGGGTCAGCAGACCCAGGGACGGCGGGCAGTCGATCAGGACGTAGTGCGGCCGCTCCTCCGGCGGCAGCCCGTCGAGGTAGCCCTCGATCGAGCGACGCAGGCGGTGCTCGCGGGCGACCACGGAGACCAGTTCGATCTCGGCGCCGGCCAGGTCGATCGTCGCCGGGACGCAGTGCAGGTTCGGGCTGGCCGTCGTCGGGTGGGTCACCTCGGCGAGGGTGGCGTCGCTGACCAGTGCGTCGTAGACCGACGGCGTGCCGACGGTGTGCTCGACACCCAGGGCAGTGCTGGTGTTCCCCTGCGGATCGAGGTCGATCACCAGTGTCCGCAGGCCGTACATGGCCAGTGCGACACCCAGGTTGACCGTCGAGGTGGTCTTCCCGACGCCACCCTTCTGGTTGGCCACGGTGATCACCCGGATCCGGCCGGGCCGGGGGAAGGGGTCCTGGTCGGCCGCGTGCAGCACACGCGTGGCCCGCATCGCCTCGGCGGCGATCGGGCTGTCGAACTCGGCACCGACTGCCTGGTCGGCGGCGAGGCTGGTGCGCAGCCGCTCGCCCGGGTCCGTCATCGGTGCGTCCTCCTCACGGACTGCGTTCCACGTGGAACGACGTGGTCGTGTTCCACGTGGAACGCGTTGAGCTGCTCAGCGGGGCGGGCGCGGGACGCCGGCCCGCGTCATCAGCACCACGGTAGTGGCTGCAGCGCCGAGCCCGACACCGACGGCCCGCGTGGAGATGTCCCGCATCCCCGCCGCCTCCAGTTCCGGGACGAGCGCGGGCACCTCGGCGGCCGCCCGGGCGCCCACCAGGGCGATCAGCTGGGCGCCGGGCCGCAATAGCCCGCGGCACCAGCCGACCAGCCGCGGCAGCGGGGCGACGGCGCGGGCGGTGACCACGTCGACCGGCCCCACGGCGCGGACGACAGCCCGCTCCTCCGCGCGACCGCGGACGACCTGCCACGGGCGGTCGAGAGCGGTGACCACCTCGGCCAGGAACTCCACCCGCCGGGCCATCGGCTCGACCAGCGCGAGCTGGAGGTCCGGTCGGGCCAGGCCCAGCGGCACCCCGGGCAGCCCGGCCCCGCTGCCGACGTCGACCACCCGAGAGCCCTCCGGCACGACCTCGGCCAGCGCGGCACTGTTGAGCACGTGCCGGTCCCAGAGGCGCTCTACCTCCCGGGGCCCGATCAGGCCGCGGGTGACCCCGTCGCCGGCGAGCTTGGCCACGTAGGCCGTGGCCGCACCGAGCGCGGGGCCGAAGACCTGCTCCGCCACCGGTGGCGCCACCGGAACCGCCTGGTCTCGGTTCTCGGGCTCCCCACCGGCCGGGTCGCCCCCGCTCACGCGTCGGGCAGGACCACGACGCGGCGGTTCGGCTCCTCGCCCTCCGACTCGCTCCGCACCCCGGTCGTCGCCGCGACGACGTCGTGCACGACCTTGCGCTCGAAGGGGTTCATCGGGGCGAGCCGCTCGGGCTGCCGGCTCTGCGCCACCCGCTCGGCGGCGGCCGCCGCGAGGCTGGTGAGGTCGGCCCGCCGCTTGGCCCGGAACCCGCCGATGTCGAGCATGAGCCGGCTGCGCACCCCGGTGGACTGGGCCACCGCGAGCCGGGTCAGCTCCTGCAGCGCCTCCAGGGTGGCGCCGTCCGGCCCGATCAGGGTCTTCAGCTGCCCGCCCACGACGGCGACCGAGGCGCGGTCGCCCTCGACGTCGAGGTCGATGTCGCCGTCCACGTCGAGGATGTCGAGCAGGCGCTCCAGGTAGTCACCGGCGACGTCGCCCTCGCGGACCAGCAGGCCGTCGGCGTCCTGGTCCCCGTCGTCGTCGCTCTCGTCATCGTCGCTCTCGTCCTCGTCGCTCTCGTCATCGTCGATCGGGTCGACCGGTTCGACGACGGCGTCCGCGGACGCCGGGTCGGCGTCGGGCAGTGCGGGGTCCCCGCTGCCCCCGACCTGGGGGAGCACTGCGTCCGAGGTGGCCTCGGCCGTCGCGGCGGTGTCGCTGTCGGGTGCAGTCACGTTCGGTCCTCCGGTGTCGTGCAGGCGGCCGGGCGTACCCGGTGGTCGAGGGGACGGGCACCGCGCGGACCGCAGCCCGGGTGCGCCGTCGGCGTCAGCGTCGCTTGCGCTTGCCGCGGTTGGCGGGACCGCTGCCACCACGGTTCCCGCCGGCACCCTGGCGCGGCCGGTTGCCGCCGGCGGGGCGACCGTTGGCGCTGCCGCCGGCCGCCGTGCTGCCGGTGCCGCCATTCGCGGCCGGACTGCCGGGACCGGCACCGTTGCCCGAGGCCGGCGGGGTCTGGGGCGCGGCGCCGTCGCCGTCGGCCGCGGACTCCGGGGCGGCGGTCGCGGGACGGCCGGACTTGGGCCGCACCGGCTTGGCGCCGGGCTTGGGGGCCAGGGCCTTCGGGTCGATCTTCGGCTTGTCGGCGGCGGCCTTGGCCAGCGCTGCCGGCGAACCGGGCGGGGGGAGCTTCTTGAGGATGTAGAACTGCTGCCCCATGGTCCACAGGTTGTTGGTGAACCAGTAGAGGAGCACGCCGACCGGGAAGAAGAAGCCGGTCACGAAGAGGCTGATCGGCATCCCGTAGAGCAGCAGCTTCTGGATCATCGCCGCCTGACCCTCGACGGGCCCGGAGCGCTTCATGATCTGCTTCTGGGTGAAGAAGGTGGTCAGGCACATGACCACGATCAGCGTGAAGGCGACGATCCGGATGCTGGTGTAGGTCACGCCCTCCAGCGCGAGGATCGCCTGCTCCTTCTCCCCCGCCATGTTGAACGAGGAGGAGATCGGCGCGCCGAACAGGTCCGCACGCGCGGCCTGGTCGGTCAGCTGGTCGTCCCAGCTGTAGAGGCCGGGCTTGTCCGGTGCAAGCCGGCGCAGCACGTGGAACAGCGAGATGAAGACCGGGATCTGCGGCAGGATCGGCAGGCAGCTGGCCAGCGGGTTGACCCCGCGCTCCTTCTGCAGCGCCATCATCGCCTGGCTGAAGCCCTGCTTGTCGCTGCCGTACTGCTTGCGCAGCTTCTGGATCTCCGGCTGGATCTCCTGCATCGCCCGCTGGGACTTGACCTGCTTGACGAACAGGCGGAACAGCAGCAGGCGGATCGTGATGACCAGGAAGACGATCGACAGCGCCCAGGTGATACCACCGGCCGGGTCGAGGAAGGTGGAGAACAGTGCGTGCCACTGCTTCATCACCCACGCGATCGCGGTGTACAGCCAGTCAAGCAACGCCAGCCTCCTGCTGCGCAGACCGGCGCGGGGCCGGCGGGGGTGCACTGTCGGGTCGACGCGCCCCGGCGGTTCCCGGAGCCGCCGGCTCCGGGAACCGCTCGGACGGCTGCGCCGCAGTGCACGACGAGTGGGTGGTCTCTGCGGTTCCGCGCCGCTGCGGGTCGGTCCGCTCCGGGACGAAGTCGGCGCCCCCCGGGTGCCAGGAGGCACACCGGCCCAGCCGCCGCAGCGCCAGCCAGGCGCCGCGCGCGGCGCCGTGCACCTCGAGGGCCTCGACCGCGTAGGCGCTGCAGCTGGGGTGGAAACGGCAGCGCGGTGGGAACACCGGGCTGATCGCCCGCTGGTAGAAGCGCACCGCGGCCAGCAGGGCCCGGGTGGGGGAACCGCTCATGACGAGCGGGCCCCGAGCAGCCGGTCCAGCCCCTTGTCCAGGTCGCGGCCGAGCGCGGTGGAGTCGGCCCCGGCCGCCTCCGGGCGGGCGCGGACCACCAGGTCGGCGGTCGCCGGGAGGCGGTCCAGCCGGGCGGCGACCAGGTGCCGCAACTGGCGGGTCACCCGGTGCCGGCAGACGGAGTTGCCCACGGTCTTGCCGACCACGAAACCGGCCCGCGGCCCGGAGTCCGGGGCAGCGTGGCCCCCGACCCGGGCGACGGGCCGTTCGGAGAGGTAGTGCAGCACCAGGGTCGGACGGCCGGCACGCCGGCCGGACCGCACGACCGCGGTGAACTCCGGCCGCCGGCGCAGGCGTGCCTGCGCGGGCAGCACCTCAGGCGGAGAGCTTGTCGCGACCCTTGCGGCGACGGCCGGCGAGGATCGCGCGACCGGCCCGGGTGCGCATCCGCAGCCGGAAGCCGTGGGTCTTGGACCGGCGGCGGTTGTTCGGCTGGAACGTGCGCTTGCTCACGAGGTACTCCCACTGCTGACGACATCGATGCGGCACGGACCCGGACGGGCGCCGCTGCCACGCTGGTGCTGGCACTTGCTGCTGGTGGCGCTGTTCTTGCTGCTGGCGCTGTGCGGGCCCACGATGCGCAGGGCGCCGTCCACAGCTCGGACCAGCATAGCCGAGAGCCCGACGGGTCTGCGGCGCTGGCCCGACCCGTCATGGTGCACCGGTCACCGGGGGACCCGGGGAGGACACGCCGTCGGCGTCCCGGGGTCCGGGGTCGCCGTCGTTGCCCGGCTGTGGACGGGGCTGTTAGCGTCGCCGTCGCTCCGCGTTGGACGACTGGGTCCCGGGTCGACCACCCGGCCCCGCCGGCCAGCCGCTCGCCAGCTCTCCCCGGGTCCCCTCGGCCGGGCGCCGACCAGCGAGGACGCCGCATCCGACCGCCGGCCCCCGCTGGCTGCGGGCCACGCGTCGCCGGGCGTGCACAGACTGTGGACACTCATGTGGAACGCCACCGTCCCACGTCCACACCTGGGGACCGTGCAGGGGGCCGACCGGCCCGCCGGGCACCGACCGACCTGTGGACGACGGGTGCGGAGAGCACGATCTGAGGAACGGGAAGGGACACAGACGATGGCCGACTCCCCGGTCGACCTGGCCACGGTCTGGGACCAGATCCGCGAGCGGCTCTCCAGCAGCCTGTCCCCCCAGCAGAAGGCGATGCTCGAGCTGACCCGCCCGCTGGGCCTGGTCGAGGACACCGCGGTGCTGGCGGCTCCCAACGAGTTCACCCAGACGGTGCTCGAGTCCCGCATGCGCATGCAGCTGGCCGAGGCCCTGTCCGCGGAGTTCGGCCGCGCCATCCGGGTCGCGGTGCAGCTGGAGGACATGCCGGCTCCCAGCACCCCCCGTCGGGGCGCCGACCCCGACGACCGCCGCTGGCCACCGGCCGAGCGGGAGCGCACGGCGGCCGACGGGCCGGTCGCGGAGTGGCCGCCGGCCGAGCGCACCGCCGCGGAGCGCGAGCGCGCCGCGCAGGACCGCGCCGCCGAGGACCGGGCCGACCGCGACCGGGTCGACGACGGTCGCAGCGCCTTCGGGGTCCGCTCCGACGCCGTCCGGGCCGATGGCGACCGGGGTGACACCGGCCGCAGCGGCCCCGGGCAGGCCGGCGTCTGGCTGCCCGAGTCCGGCGACGGACGGGACTGGTCCCGCGGTGCGCCGCGGGAGGACGCCGTCCCCGAGTGGTCGCCCGCCGGTGCGGAGTCGGGCATCGGCGTGGGCGTGCAGGGCCGGCTGGCCCCCTGGGACCGGGACTCCGGTGACGACGCCGAGCAGCTGGCCGGGCGTGGGCCGGCCGACGACCGAGGTGGTGAGCGCCGGCGCGGCGGGGGTGCCGTCCCGCTGTTCGCCGACCGCCGGCCGGCCGGGCTGGACCCGGGGCTGAACCCCAAGTACGTCTTCGACAGCTTCGTCATCGGCAACAGCAACCGGTTCGCCCACGCGGCGGCGGTCGCGGTCGCGGAGGCGCCGGCCCGGGCCTACAACCCGCTGTTCATCTACGGCGACTCCGGGCTGGGCAAGACCCACCTGCTGCACGCCATCGGCCACTACGCCGCCCGGATGTTCCCCAACGTCCGGGTGCGCTACGTGAGCACCGAGGAGTTCACGAACGAGTTCATCAACCTCGTGCACTCCGGCCGGGCCGAGGACTTCCGCCGCCGCTACCGGGACATCGACTTCCTGCTGATCGACGACATCCAGTTCCTGGAGCGCGCCGAGCGGACGCAGGAGGAGTTCTTCCACACCTTCAACACGCTGCACAACGCCAGCAAGCAGATCGTGATCACCTCCGACCGCGCGCCGAAGAAACTGACGACGCTGGAGGACCGGCTGCGCACCCGCTTCGAGTGGGGGCTCATCACCGACGTCCAGGCGCCGGACCTGGAGACCCGCATCGCCATCCTGCGCAAGAAGGCGTGGGGCGAGCGGTTGCAGGCTCCCGACGCGGTGCTGGAGTTCATCGCCAGCAAGGTGCAGACCAACATCCGCGAGCTCGAGGGCGCACTGATCCGGGTCACGGCGTTCGCCAGCCTGAACAAGCAGCCGGTCGACCTGGCGCTGGCCGAGCTGGTGCTCAAGGACCTGATCAGCGACGAGCAGGGCCCGCAGATCACCGCCGCGATCATCATGGCCGCCACGGCGGAGTACTTCAGCGTGACGATGGAGGAGCTGCAGGGCGCCAACCGCAGCCGCACGCTGGTCAACGCCCGGCAGATCGCCATGTACCTGTGTCGGGAGCTCACCGAGCTGTCCCTGCCGAGGATCGGCGCCTCCTTCGGGGGCAAGGACCACACCACGGTCATGCACGCGGTCAAGAAGATCACCGGTCTGATGAGCGAGCGCCGGGCCACGTACACGCAGGTCACCGAGCTGACCGCCCGGATCAAGAGCCGCGCCCGGCAGTAGCCGCAGGACCCGTCAGGCCTCGTCCCCGCACGCTCGGGACGAGGCCTGACGCGTGCGGTCCACCGGCCGGCGGTGCCGTGCTGCGGTGCGCGACCACCGCTCCGTGTCGCCTTGTCCCCAGATCTGTGCACAGGTTGGGGAGATCCGGTCCCCAACGCTGCCCCGCAGGTGGACCGTCCGGTGGGCCGCAGCGGCCGGGGCCGGGGGGCCGCGTCCGGGAACCGCTCGTGGTCGTCGTCCCCGCCCTGTCCACAAGTCGTCAACCGGCGACGGTGGACGACCGGGGCGGGACCGGGGGACTGGGCACGGACTGGGGACGACGCTGCGGGTGGACCGGGGACGCAGGGTGGACCGGGGCCGACGACGGTGCACAACCGTCGAGTTGTCCACGTGTCGACACAGGACGAGGGTCACCGGCCCACAGCGCACCAACAGGCCCACTTCCGTGCTGACGTGCACGAACAGGCCGAGTCCCCAGCATCCACACCCGTGATGACGAGGATGAAGGAGTTATCTCGAGGAGTTCTCGAACCACACTCTGGGTGGGGACGGCCCGGATCGGGGCCGGCCGGCCCGCGCTCCGGGGGCCTCCGGCCGCGACGAGGAGAGCCTCTGGTGGGTCGGAGGCACGGGGGACTGGTCAGACAGGGGGCCGGTCAGGAGAGGATGGGCGCCGCACACCCCGCCGCACGAGCGGGCGGACGACAGCAGGGATGGGTTTCCACATGAAGTTCCGGGTGGCACGTGAGGTGCTCGCCGAGGCCGTCGCCTGGACCGCGCGCAGCCTGCCGCCTCGGCCGTCGGTGCCGGTCCTGGCCGGGATCCTGCTCGAGGTCGAGGGCAACCAGCTGTCGGTCTCCGGCTTCGACTACGAGGTCTCGGCGCGCTCCGAGATCGACGTCCAGTCCACCGAGGGCGGGCGCACGCTGGTCCCGGGTCGCCTGCTGGCCGAGATCACCCGCGCTCTCCCGCCGCACCCGGTCGACGTCGTCGCCGAGGGCGCCCGGCTGTCGATCTCCTGCGGCAACGCCCGGTTCAGCCTGCCGACGCTGCCGGTGGAGGACTACCCGTCGCTGCCCTCCCTGCCGTCCACGGCCGGGGTCGTCGACAGCGACGCCTTCGCCGAGGCCGTCGGTCAGGTGGCGATCGCCGCCGGGCGGGACGACACCCTGCCGATGCTCACCGGCGTCCGGCTGGAGATCGAGGACGACCTGGTCACCCTCGCCGCCACCGACCGATACCGGCTGGCGGTGCGCGAGTTCGCCTGGCGCCCGGAGACCCCCGGTCTCTCCGCCGCCGTGCTGGTGCCCGCACGCACCCTGGCCGACGCCGCCAAGACGCTGACCAGCGGACCCGAGGTGGTCCTGTCCCTGAGCTCGAGCGGGTCCGGGGAGGGCATCCTGGGGCTGTCCGGGAAGGACCGGCAGACCACCACCCGGCTGCTGGACGCGGAGTTCGTGAAGTACCGGGCGATCATGCCGACCGAGTCCGCCTCGTACGCCACGCTGCCGGTCGGGTTGTTCACCGACGCGGCCAAGCGCGTGGCGCTGGTCGCCGACCGGGGCACGCCGCTGCGCTGCGAGTTCACCCCGGGCCAGGTCACCCTCCGGGCCGGCGGCACCGACGACGAGGGCCAGGCCGAGGAGCGCTGCGACGTCGAGTTCGACGGCGACCCGCTGACCATCGGCTTCAACCCGACGTTCCTGCTCGACGGGCTGGCCGCGGTGCACACCGAGCGGGCGCGGATGGACTTCACCACCGCGCTGAAGCCTGCGGTGCTCTCCGGGGTGCCCGAGCCCGCCGCCGAGGACGCCGAGGCGTCCCGGCCCGCCGAGCGGCCGGGCAGCTACCGCTACCTGATCATGCCGGTGCGCCTGCCCGGCTGAGCCGCCCCCGGGCGTGCGGACCCCGGAGGGGGCGAGCACGATGGGGCAGGAAGATCCCGGGCCGGACCCGGGAGCTGGGCCCGCAGCGTCGCGTGCGCCCACCGAGACCACCCGCGGGACCCCGCGGGAGACGAGCGTGGAGGAGGACCGGACGTGCAGCTGGGGCTGGTCGGGCTGGGCAAGATGGGCGGCAACATGGCGGAGCGGGTGCGCCGCGCCGGCATCGAGGTGGTCGGGTACGACCGCAGCCCGGGGAAGCGGGACGTGGACAGCCTCGAGGCGCTGGTGGCCGCGCTCGAGGGGCCGCGCATCGTGTGGGTGATGGTGCCCTCCGGGGAGCCCACCCGGGCCACGGTCCGGGAGCTGGGCGAGCTGCTCAGCCCGGGTGACGTGATCATCGACGGCGGCAACTCGAAGTTCACCGACGACAAGATGCACGCCGAGCACCTGGGCCCGAAGGGCATCGGCTACATCGACGCCGGGGTCTCCGGCGGGGTGTGGGGTCTGGAGAACGGCTACGCGCTGATGGTCGGCGGCAGCGTCGAGGACGTCGCGAAGGCCCAGCCGGTGTTCGACGCTCTCAAGCCGCCGGCGCCGCACGACGAGTCCGGCGACGCCATCCCCGGGGCCGGCTTCGTGCACGCCGGCCCGTGCGGTGCCGGTCACTTCGCCAAGATGGTCCACAACGGCATCGAGTACGCGATGATGCAGGCCTACGGCGAGGGCTACGAGCTGCTGGCCGCCGTCGACCTGATCGAGGACGTCCCCGGCGTCGTCGCCTCGTGGACCCAGGGCACCGTCATCCGCTCCTGGCTGCTGGACCTGCTGGTCCGCGCCCTGCAGGAGGACCCGGCGCTGGAGAAGATCAGCGGCTACGCGGAGGACTCCGGTGAGGGCCGGTGGACCGTCGAGCAGGCGATCGAGCACGCCGTCCCGATGCCGGCCATCTCCGCCTCGCTGTTCGCCCGGTTCGCCTCCCGGCAGGAGGACTCGCCGACCATGAAGGCGGTCGCCGCCCTGCGCAACCAGTTCGGTGGTCACGCGGTCCAGGCCGTGCAGCAGCAGGAGGCCGAGAAGCCCGCGTGAGGAAGGACCTCGTTGCCCCCCACGCCTCGCTGACGCTCGGCGCGGGCCCCTGCAACGAGGCCGTTCCAGCACCTCACGCTCCCCGCGCCGGGCAGCCTCGGCGCGGGGAGCACGGGGGCCGTTCCGCCATCTCACCGAGGATCTGACCGTGTACGTCCGGCACCTGCAGGTCGCCCAGTTCCGCAGCTGGGAGGCGGTCGACCTGCCGCTGACCCCCGGGCCGACGGTCCTGGTCGGGCGCAACGGGCAGGGCAAGACCAACCTGGTCGAGGCGGTCGGCTACCTGGCCACCCTGGGCAGCCACCGGGTCTCCGCCGACGCACCGCTGGTCCGGCACGGCGCCGAGCAGGCGATCGTCCGGGCGGCGCTGCGGCGCCAGGACCGGGAGCTGCTGGTCGAGGTGGAGATCAACCCGGGGCGGGCCAACCGGGTCCGGGTCAACCGGGCGCCGCTGCCCCGCCCGCGGGAGCTGCTCGGGCTGGTCAGGACCGTGCTCTTCGCCCCCGAGGACCTGTCGCTGGTCCGTGGCGACCCGGCCGAGCGCCGCCGTTTCCTCGACGACCTGCTGGTCAGCCGCACCCCGCGGATGGCCGGCGTGCGCAGCGACTACGACCGGGTGCTCAAGCAGCGCAACGCCCTGCTGAAGACCGCCAAGCTCGCGCGGGGCAACTCCCTGGCCACGCTCGACGTCTGGGACGGCCACCTCACCGAGCTCGGTGGTCAGCTGCTGGCCGCCCGGCTGCGACTGGTCGCCGACCTGGCCCCGCACGTGGCCGCCGCCTACGCCGGCGTCGCCGGGCCCGCGGCCGACCGGGCGGCACTCGGCTACAGCAGCACGGTGCCGCTGGCCGGGGACGGCGCCCCGGTCGACCCGGAGCGGGCGCTGCCCGCGGCCGAGGAGCTCGCGGCCGCGCTGCGCGACCGGGTGGCCGAGCGGCGCCAGGAGGAGGTCGACCGCGGTGTCACCCTGGTCGGCCCGCACCGCGACGACCTGGTGCTGCACCTCGGGCCGGCCCCGGCCAAGGGCTATGCCAGCCACGGGGAGTCGTGGTCGTTCGCGCTCGCGGTGAAGCTGGCCTGCTTCGCCCTGCTGCGCGACGACGGCGACGACCCGGTGCTGGTGCTCGACGACGTCTTCGCCGAGCTGGACACCGACCGCCGGTCCGCGCTGGCCGAGGTTGCGGTCACCGCTGAGCAGACCCTCATCACGGCTGCCGTCGCCGAGGACGTGCCCGCGGCGCTGCGCGGCACCCGGGTGGAGATCGCAGACGGGCAGGCCCGGGTCGTCCGGCCGGAGCCGGGACTGCCGCTGGAGGAGGTCACCGGTGCCTGACCAGCCGTCCGCCGACCGCCCGGCGCGCCCCTCGGACATCGCCCGGGCCGCCCTGGACGCCGCCCGGGCGGCGTCGGCGTCCCGTCCCCGGCCGACCCGGCGCCGGGTCGCGGGCCCGCGCCGGTCCGGGGCCGGGCCCCGGCCCGGGGCGGGCCACCCCCAGCCGCGGGGCTCCCTGCGCGACACCCTGGTAAGCCAGCACGACTTGAACGCCCGCACGAACATATACTA